>WFTM01000287.1 GCA_015485525.1 Candidatus Zhuqueibacterota bacterium
AGCGGCAGCACTCTGTATCGTTTCTCTTTTGCCGGCGAGGCACTGGGCAGTACCGGCTTAGCAGGTTCGGTGGTGGAAATGGCCTGTGCCGGGGGCACGATCGCGCTGCGTTACGCCGATACCGGCGCTGCTCTCGTCGATGAGGCCAGCGGCACGCTAAGCTCTCTGGTTGATGACCAACGCATAGACAATATCGCTGTTGCACGCTTGACTGATGCCAACTCAGTGACGTATATTTTGAAAACTTCGGGTGGTAGAGTCCTGCTCAGCGACGGCGGTTCCATCACAACAGAGTTCCAACTGCCGCTGGAAAGCACGGTCAGTGGTCTCGCTGTCGCCGATCTCGATGGCGATGGCTATCAGGACATGGTGTTTGGAACGGAATCCGCTCTTTTTGCGCATTCCTTTTCCGGGGCCTCGCTTGAGAATTTCCCCATACGCTTTGACGGCAGAGCTGACAGCCTGCAGCGGGGAATGGCTGAGCCGGTGATTGCCGGCAGTGGGAGTAGTGGCCCGGCCACGGTGTTTCTTGCCGGCCGTGGTGGCAACCTGCTTGCAGTTACAGGGCAGGGGCAGGCGTTGCCCGGCTTTCCCCTCGCTTTCACAGGGGCGGCTGTACAGACTCCGGCTGTTGATGATCTTGACGGCGATGGTGCCCCTGAGCTTATTGCCCTGAGTGCAGAGGGTTTTCTGCATGTTTTTCAGCTCCCGGCGATGAGCCTCGCTTCGTCGGATTGGCGTTTTTATGGCGCCACGCCTGCAGGCATGCGGGCCAACTTGAGCACGCCAACACCCGCCGCTCCGGGCGGCCAGCTCATGCCGGAGAGTTCGGTGTATAACTACCCCAACCCGGTGGAAAGCGAGTTCACCACTATCCGATATCGGCTGAACAAAAGTGCAGACGTTCGGATCACAATTTTCGATCTCGCCGGACAGATCGTCGATGTGCTGACGGGCAGTTCATATGCCAATATTGATAATGATATCCGCTGGGATGTAAGTGCAGTACAGAGCGGGGTCTATCTGGCTCAGGTAGAAGCCAGGGCAGGTGCAGAGTCCAGTACTGTCACGATTAAAATAGCCGTGGTCAAATAGCCAATGAGGAAGGTTCAACAGCACGTGAGTACATTTTTTTTATCAGGAATGAGGATAGCAGGGAAGCGGTTTTCAGCCGTTGCGGTGCGCCGGTTCAGCCGTCTGCTCGTGATGTTTTTTCTTTCATCGCCGGCGCTGTTCGCACAGATTTATCTGCCGGCCAACCATGCCGAGCTGGACTGGTTTTCCTTCGAGACCGAACACTTTGTCATCCATTACCACGAGGGAGCCGTGCGTACGGCACGAGTCGTGGCCAGGGTTGCTGAAGATGTCTTCACACCGATTACCACACTGTACGGCTTCACTCCAGACGAGAAAATCAATTTTATCATCCGCGATCACGATGATTATTCCAACGGCGCGGCCTATTATTACGACAATAAAATCGAAATCTGGGCCAGCTCGATGGATTTCGAACTGCGCGGTTCTCACAACTGGTTGCGCAACGTGGTGGCGCATGAATTCACCCACATGATCCAGCTCCAATCCGCACGCAAGTTTTCTAAAAATGTACCGGCGATGTATCTGCAGTGGATCGGCTATGAAAAGGAAGCACGGCCGGATGTGCTCTATGGTTACCCGAATACCATCGTTTCCTATCCGATCGCGTTTACCGTGATTCCGAGCTGGTTTGCAGAAGGCGTCTCCCAGTATCAGATACCCGGTCTCAACTATGACAATTGGGATGCCCATCGTGACATGATGTTGCGCACGGCTGTGCTGGAAGACAAAATGCTCACCTTTGACCAGATGGGCAGCTTCGGCAAGAACAGCGTCGGAAATGAGCGTGCTTACAATCAGGGCTATGCTTTTGTCGCTTTTCTTGCGCAACGCTATGGCCTGGATGTCCTGCGCCGGATCAGCGTGGCCATGAAAGCGCCGTTGCGCTTTTCCTTTTCACGGGCCATGCAGAAAGCTACGGGGAAGTCGGGCTATGCGTTGTATGCAGAGTGGAAAACCTGGCTGGAAAAAGATTACGCCTGGAGAACGCGCGACATCGAAGCGCACCTGAGAGCCGGCAAGCTTGTCGAAAAACAGGGTATCGGCAATTTTTATCCACGCTGGTCTGCTGATGGCAGCAAGCTGGCTTATCTCACCAGCGGCGGGCAGGACTATCTTTCCTTCACCAGCCTGGTCGTGCGCGATATGGCCAGCGGAAAAACCGATCTAATCCGAGGCGGTGTGCGCACGGCGTTCGACTGGTCTGCGGATGGGCGCTATTTCATCTATGCAAAAAAAACCGACGCGAATAAATACGGCTCGCGTTTTTTCGACCTGTATCTCTACGATACGGAAACGAAAAAAGAAAAACGCCTGACCCGTGATGCGCGCGCGCACAGCCCGTCTTTTTCGCCTGATATGAAGTGGGCTGCCTGTGTCATCAATGCTGATGGTACACAAAATCTGGCGCGCATCGATCTCGAAACTCTGGAAATCGAACCGCTGACTGCTTTTGTTCACGGCGAGCAGGTTTTTACACCGCGCTGGTCACCGGATGGTGGAAAGATTCTCTATTCAGTGACAAAGGGGGAGGGGCGTAAGCTGGCAGTCATGAACCTTGCAGATAAAACCAGCGAACAGTTCGACCTCGCCGGCCCGGATGTGCGCGATGCGGTCTGGACTGATGGGGGGAAAAGCATCATTTTCAGCTCGAGCAAGACCGGAATTTTTAATATCTACTCTCTCGATGTGCGCACGGGCCGGCAGCAGGCTCTGACCAATGTCCTCGGTGGCGCGTTCATGCCTTCGGTATCGCCTGACAGCGGGCTGGTTTTCGCTTCGTTCTATGCTGAAGGATATAAAATTGCCCGCATACCGAAGCCGCAGCCTATTGCTGAGCAAAAGCTGACCTATTACGACCACCAGCAGCAGGTGCAGGTCGTTTCAATGGAAAACACTCTCGATGGCCTCGATGTCGAGAACATCAAAGCGCCAAACTACGATGATACCCGACTGCCAGATATCGATCCGAAGCCGTATAAAAATACCTACAGCCCGATGGCCATCATCCCCCGCATCATGTCGGACTATGGCACGGTTAAGGCCGGGGCCTATTTTTTCTCCAGCGATGTGCTGGAAAACTACAGCATCATCAGCGGGTTTGCTGTGAACCGGGCTTTTGAGTATGACCTTTTCGGTATCGCTACTTTCAATAAGTTCGGGCCGCAGCTTTTTGTCGAAGCATTCAACCAGGTGCGTAAATCCAGTGCCGGGACAGACCGCTACCGATATAACCTGGGTGAAGTCAACGTCGGGGTGCAAACCACTCCGCCCTATCGTAAAAATCACCTCCTGCGCCTGGCGTTTACGTTGAGTAACTATAACACCAAACTCACCCTCGAGACCCGCCAGGGACCGTTTTCCATCAGTTTTGCCTATTTCAAAGGCAAGGCAGCGCATCTGCGTTATTACTATTACAATATCGCTCCGGCCATCGATGCCGTGGCTAACCCGAGACACGGCCGCGTCGTCAGCCTGGATTACAAACGGCACTGGAACAGGTTTATCAACGGATTCGCTGTCAATTCGGATTATGGAACCTTGCAGGAAGTGTACACAGCATATAATTACAACGAACTCTCCCTCGACTGGCGCGAGTATTTCGGCCTGCCGAAGAAGAACAGCCTGATGCTGCGTTTCAAGGGCGGCTACATCGACGAGCAGAATATCGACAGTTTTTTCTATTTTTTCGGCGGTGGCCTGGACGGCAACCGGGGGTATCCCTTTTATTCGATGGAAGGGCGCAAACTGCTGCACGGTACGGTTGCGTGGCGGTTCCCGGTTCTGTGGAATATCGACAAAACGCTGCTCCATCTCTATTTCGACAAACTTTATTTCGGGCTGTTTGCTGATTACACCGCGGTTTATAATCAGCGTAAAATCGATTTCGGAGATTTTCGCAAGGCAGCAGGGAGCCAGTTGCGCCTGGAGATGTTTTCATTTTATGGCTACCCGACGCGTTTGTTTTTTGATGCCGCGTATGGCTTTGACAGCTTCCTCAACCGCGGTATTTCCTATGGCAACGAATGGCGCTATTATTTCGGTATCACGTTTGGTTTTTTTGATTGACGGATCGGGATGTACAATGCATGGCTCTACCTCAAATCGTGTGGGTGTGTGGGTTGATTTTCAGTATGGGCAGTCGGTGCGGTTCGCCCAGGGTGTACCGCGACAT
>WFTM01000288.1 GCA_015485525.1 Candidatus Zhuqueibacterota bacterium
CGGTCGAGAATTTTCGGAGTATCATTTTTCAGAAATTGCAGAATAAAGACCACATCCTGCACCAGCACCTGGCTCCACTCCATGACGCGGAACGTGGTGACCACCCCAAGGCCCTTGCGGGTGGAATCCGTCGGGTCCGGGGTATAAGCGAACTTATCGAAATTATCATCACCGGTTTTGAAGAAGATTTCCTGGTCTGCATTGCGCTGGTTCTTGCCGAAAAAGCCGTTCCAGCTTCCCGGCCAGCCCGGGTCAACCGGATCATCAAGCTTATCAGGCCAGACAGTCGGCCATGATGAGGGATCGAGCTGGTTGGCCAGGTCTTTGGAATTATCATTCAGATACCCGGTAATCGGCTGCAGCTCCCAGGTCGATCCGCCCTGCAAATCTGGTTTTCCCAGTGCGGCTGTCATCATTTTCTGCCGCTCGCCGGTATCGAGGGTGACTTCAGCGCCATACATCAACGAAGTCAGCGCCAGATACTCCTGCCGGCTGTTGACGGGCCATTCGTAGGGGATTTCGCCCGGGTTTGCGCCGGAACGACCGGTGATGCCATAGTTGAAAATACTGGTGCGCACCAGGTTGGCTGAAATATCCATCTTCCGCCGTGCCTCAAACTTGCTGCGCTCTTTCGAAGGCACGAACTGCCCGTGTAACGGCAGTTGCGTCAGCACCAGCAGAATCAGCACATGCTTGACTGTTTTCATTTGTAATACTCCTCTCTCCTGCTCTGCCGCATGGGCAACAGCATGATATTCTATCCCACTTTTTTTACAGAGTTACACTATGCACAAGGCTTGTCATATTTGATGTCAGTCACCACCATCAGAATCCGATCCGCAGACCGAGCTGTATTTCACGCGGCGCGCCGAAGCGAAACGGCTGGCGCAGATATTCACTCGCCGTGTTGTTGTACAGCGCCTGGCTTTCGACGATCCGGAAGGTCGAAGAGGTCGTGGCGCGGCCGGAGTCGGAGTAAACTCCAAACTCATTCAACCGGTCGAGCAGGTTATAGGCATTGAGCGTAATTATATAGGAAAACTTACCTACCCTGATCTGCTTGGACAGGCGCAGATCGACGAGAAAGACATCCGGCTTGTTGCGGCTGTTGATCAACAGGTCGAGATTGGCATTCTGCCCGAGGCGAACGGCGCGGCGCAACGAGGGGGTGTACGGCTGGCCTGAGCTGTAACGGCCGATCAGCGTTGCAGACCACCCGTTCTTGTTGATCAGAAAAGTCGTGTTCAGCGTGTGCCGCTGATCCCAGCTCAGCGGAGTGATTGAGACTTTGGGCGAGCCGCCGCCGATGAGAGCGAAAAACTCCTCGTTCGGGTCGGAGTTGCTGCCTTCGACGACCTGGTAGGTGTAATCGATCATGTAGGTGAAAAATTTGGCCCGTGTCTGCGAGATCGACATAGTGATGCCGCGCACGTTGGCATAGTCCCGGTTGACGAATGTGCGGTAGGTCCGTCCGGCGAGCACCTGTCCGCCCTGGCCTACGGTCTCAATCGCCGGCCCTGTGCCAATCCAGTCGCGAATATCGCGGTAATAGCCGGTAATGTCCAGACCGATGGACTCGCCGATCTGCTGTTTGAGACCGATTTCATACATCACGGTTTTCTCCGCCTCGAGATCGGCGTTGCCATACAGCCCAAAACTGCCCGCTGCTTTGGGCACTTTGTAATCCGTGCCCTGGTACAGGTTGCGGAACTGCGGACGTTGCAGGAAATACCCGTAGGAAAAGTGGATCACGCCTTTATCAGTGATCGGATAAGCGATGCCGAATCGCGGGCTGAGCTGGTATTTGGGCGAGGGCTTTTTGTACCAGACCGACAGGCGCTCTTCCAGGGGCATGGACTGATACTTATCGTTGAGCGGCTGATAGACGTTCGGGTCGCTCGGGTCTGCGAGCACGTTACCGCGTGAATCAAAATAATCGAAACGGATACCGATGTTCATGATCACGCTTTTGAGCTCGACTTTATCCTGAATATAGGCGGAAAACTCGATGGGCTTGAAGGCATAGCGGCCGCGGTTGATCGTTGTGTCCGAGGGGATGTACGGCTGAAACGGCCTGATCTCATTGCCGTTGCTGTCGTTTTTCGGCAGAATATTGATGTACTCCTCATAGATGCGATGCCGTTTGAACTCCAGCCCGGCCTTCATCTGGTGCACCATATTGACCTGATTGGTATAATCGAGTTTGAGCTGGTTGGTGCGCGTGCTGCGATAGAAATGGTTCAGGTCTGTGCCGCTGTTACGGAAATTATAAGGCTGTTCGATGAGGGAGTCCGGGTGGATATAGCGCGGATCGAGGGGGTCTTCGTAGAGATATCGTTTATAGCTTTTTTCAAACGTCGAGGCATTCAGGGTATAAAAAGAGTTCGCATTGAGGGTATGGGTCAGCTTGAGACTGCCGGTAAAACCCCGATCGAAGAAAAACGGCCTGCCGTCCGGCGCATAGGCAAAACTATGGTCATAGTTCTGGCCTTTGACATCACTGCCCAGGGCGCTGAGTTGCAATTGTACGCTGGGGGTAAAACGATAGGTGAGCTTCACCTGGCCGGAATAACGCCGGTTCCAGTCCAGCGGCACAGGCTCGCCGTCATATACCTTGTCGCTGCCCTCGGGCAGGCGCTCGCCGAGGAGGTTGCCGTCTTTGTCCCAAACACGTTTACCGTACAGATGGCCGTTATCTTTAAAGAAGCGCATCGTGCTGAAAAAAGTAAACTTGCTGCCAAAGCCCGGCACCGGCCCGTTCAAGCTCATCTGCGCGTTGCGCGTATTCAGTGGTCGCAGTTTATCCAGACCGATGAAGATATCATTGCGCGAAGTAACGAAATCGCCGGAGTACCAGTTGAATTCACCGTGATACTCCTCACCGCCATCCTTGGTCACGATATTGACGATTCCGGACATGGCCTCGCCATATTCGGCGTTGAATGTCCCGCTGATGACCTGCAGTTCCTCCACCGAGGAGTTCTCGACGATCACCGCCTGCGATTTGTCGTAAGAGTCGGTTATCGAAACACCATCGACAAAATAGGCAACCTCGCTGGAACGCCCGCCACGAATATGGATACCTGAGGGACTGGATGTAACGCCAGCCTGCAGGTTGAGCACGTCAGACACCTCCTGCACCGGCAGGTCTGCGATCTGCTCACCGGTAACGCGTGACTCCGAGGAAGTCAGATCCTTCTGCACGATCGCCCGTTCCGCCACAACCACCACTTCATCCCCCTGCAAGACCTGCTCTTCCAGGGGGAATTCGATCGTGGTCGTCAAATCGACCGCGACGCGTACATTCGTCAGCGTGTACGGGGCATAGCCAAGATACTGCACCCGGATTTTATACAGCCCCGGCGGGACGTTGAGAATGACAAAGTTACCATCGGCATCCGTCGCTGCACCGAGCATCCGGGTCAGGGGCACTTCTTTGCCGTCGCGAATCTGTGCAATCAGAATCACGTTGGCCCCGGGCAAACCTTCGTTCAGCGCCTTGTCATAAACACGGCCGGCTATCTTGCCGGTGCTGCCGGCAAAAACTACATGCGCTGAAATCAGTACAGCACATAAACCCGATAAAACCACAGCCACTTTTCTGCGCATTCCTCACTCCATCAAACAATAATTAAACTTAATCCTAACCTGAATGATTAGCCAAAAACGATAAAATCTTTTTACTTACAACCTATTGTTATTATTTCAGCTATGCATCTGCTATTCTGAGTATCCAGTTCACCTCGCATGTCCGCAGACAACCGCTGATCCGATTTCAGATCAGAAACGATGAAACGTTCTGGCTGTTGAGTTTGAATGTCATCTGTGCATTTTTTTGAACCACGAAGTGCACGATGGACACGAAGAAAAACAAGGAGAAATGCCTGAAATTACTGGTCCTGATTTTTTCAACATTTCAATATTCTTCGTGCTCTTCGTGGCCTTCGTGGTGAACCCAGACCTCAGAC
>WFTM01000289.1 GCA_015485525.1 Candidatus Zhuqueibacterota bacterium
ATATCGAACTGGTCAGCACCCCAAAAGTCATCGATGCCGTGCGAAAAAAGTATCCCTCCCTGCACATGGTCACATTCAAATATCAGGAAAATATCAGCCATGAGGAGCTGATGCGCATCGGCCGGGAACGGCTGGCGCGCGGTTTCGAGACTGTGATTGCCAACAGAGGGGAAGAGACCGGGCCGGCCGGCGAACAGATCGCCTGGCTGCTGACTTCAGGCGCCGAGCCGGTGAAGATGACCGGCAAGGAGAAAATCGCTGCGGCAATCGTCGATCACCTCGAAGAGGCATGCTCCGCGGCGTAGCGCGATATAGCGCGACATTTATGTCGCGGACTGCCTTCCCCCCTAAGTATCCTGAATGAAGTAAAGAATCGTCCTTCGCGACATGAATGTCGCGGTACGGGTCTCCCCCCCTGAAGTATCCTGGATGATGGAGAGAGTCGTCCTTCGCGACATGAATGTCGCGGTACAATTCAAACCCACACAATCTGAGGAAGTGCCCGAAAATAAATCGGGTTAAACAGAACCTTTCCCTGCTTCGTCCCCGTAAGCGTACTCTCGTCTGATAATCCGGCTTGTATCGCCGGTCTTGTCTTTCCTATCCACAGTTCACGCGTTTTAGCGCCAGGGCCTGGCTGCTCGAGGCTGCTGCCTGCGTGTGAGAACCTGTCAAACTCCAAAAAAGAGAGGCGGTATGAAGAAAAGCATCCTGAGTTTTTCGGCGTTGTTTCTGTGCTGTATTCTGGCATGGACGACGTTGAGCGCCCAAATCAAACCCGTGAGCGGGCTGCATGAGAACACGCCCAACGTGGTTGCTTTGACCAATGCGCGTATCGTGGTTGCGCCGGGCAGGGTTATTGAAAAAGGCACGATCGTGATCCGCGATAGCCGCATCGAGGCTGTCGGCAGTGCTGTTGTAATACCTGCAGACGCCGTTGTGCGCGATTATTCCGGCAAAACGATCTATCCCGGCTTTATCGATTTGTACAGTGATTACGGCATCCAGACGCCAAAATCCGCCAGCAGCCGCCCGGGGCGCAGCAGCGGCGGTTTTTCACCTTTTGGCAGCCAGTCCATGGCCAGAGATGCGCAGAAGGTCGGTACTGCGCACTGGAGCAGCGCAACACATCCTGAGCGGCGCGCCAGTGAGATGTTCAAGCCGGATGCGAAAAAAGCTTCATCTTTGCGCAAACTGGGTTTCACGGCCCTGGTGACAGTACCCAAAGGCGGTATTTTTCGCGGCAGCGGGTCTCTCGTTTTGCTCGGCGAAGGCCAAACGAACAAGCTTATCGTTGCCGAGGATGTTGTGCAGGGGCTTTCCTTCAGCCGCGGGCGTGGTTCGCGTGGCCAGGGGACGGATGCCTATCCGCGTTCTTTGATGGGTGTGATCGCCCTGATGCGCCAGAGCTTCCTCGATGCCGACTGGTATGCGCGGGCGTGGCGTGCTTACAATGCGGCTCCTGCAGGACAGGAAGCACCGATTCGCAATATCGGTCTTGAAGCGCTGCAGCCGTTTTTACGGGGGAAAAAACCGCTGGTGATCGAGGCCGGAGACGAGCTGGCTGCTCTTCGCGCCGCACAACTGGCACAGGAGTTCTCACTGGACATGTGGGTACGCGGCAGTGGCACTGAGTATCGCCGCGCGCAGGCGCTGAAGAACTCCGGCCTGAAACTGATCGTGTCGCTGAATTTTCCCAAAGCCCCGGATGTTTCCACGCGCGAGCGTGAGCTGGATATCACGTTGCGTGATTTGCGTCACTGGGATATGGCACCGGAAAATCCGGCCATGCTGGCGCGCGCCGGCGTCTCTTTCGCTCTGACAGCCTCGGGTTTGAAAAAAGGCGATAATTTTCTCAAAAACCTGCGCACGGCTGTCGCTCGCGGGCTGGCACCGGATAAGGCTCTCGCCGCGCTGACGCAGATTCCGGCGCAGTGGCTCGGGCTCAGCCGCCTCATCGGCAGTATCGAAGCCGGCAAGTATGCCAACCTGATCATCACGGACGGTGATGTTTTTAAAAAAGAAACCACAATATACGATAGCTGGGTTGCCGGCCAGCGCTACGAAGTGACAGCCCAGCCGGCGAAAGACCTGCGCGGCGTTTATGCCCTGAGTGTACAGACCGGCGCGCAAACAGACACCGGTCGCGTACGGTTGACCGGCAAGGCTTCTGCTCTGAAAGCGACCCTCGAACTCAATGGTGTGCACATCAAAGCGAAGAAAGTCGTGCTCGAAGGCCTGCGTCTTGGCATCGTCTTCCCCGGCGACTCCCTCGGGCGCACAGGGCAGGTGCGCATGAGCGGGCTGGAAGCGGATGGCACAATTTCAGGCACAGGCCTCTGGGCAGATGGTACGGAATTTTCCTGGTCAGCGGTTTTTGCCCGGAAGGTGCAGGATAAACCGGAGAAAAAGAAAGATAAAAAAATAACCCGTACCGCTCTCAAACCGGTTTATCCTGATGGGGCATACGGGCGGAAGACGCAACCGGAGCAGCCGCAGGTTGTCGTCGTCAAGAATGCGACGATCTGGACCAGTGGGCCGCAGGGGATTCTGGAGAATGCCGACATGGTTGTGCGGCGTGGAAAGATTCAGGCTGTGGGGAAAAATCTGAAAACACCAGCCAATGCCGTGGTGATCGATGCTACGGGCAAACACCTCACGCCCGGGCTCATCGATGCGCATTCGCACATCGCCCTGGCAGCGGTCAACGAAGGCAGCCATTCCGTGGTTTCTGAAGTGCGCACTCAGGATGTGATCAACAGCGATGATATCAGCATCTATCGCCAGCTCGCGGGAGGCCTGACCATGGCTAATCTGCTGCACGGCTCGGCCAACCCGATCGGTGGCCAGAACTCGGTGATCAAGTTGCGTTGGGGTGCGTTGCCGGCAGAGATGTTGTTTGACGGCGCTATGCCCGGGATCAAGTTTGCCCTCGGAGAAAACGTCAAGCGCTCGCGCATGCAGGGCAACACGCGCTACCCGAACACGCGCATGGGCGTGGAGCAGATTTTCGAGGATCATTTTCAGGCTGCGAAAGATTACCGCGCGGAATGGGAAAACTATCGCAAAGCGCGCAAGAAAAACAAGCATCTCGTTCCGCCACGCCGCAACCTGCGCCTGGAAACCCTGCTCGAAATTCTCGACGGCAAGCGCCAGATACACTGCCACTCCTACCGTCAGGATGAAATTCTCGCCCTGATTCGGGTCGCGGACCGCATGGGATTCAAGGTGGATGTCTTTACGCATATTCTCGAAGGCTACAAAGTCGCCGAGGCGATGAAAAAGCACGGCGCCATGGCCTCCTGCTTCAGTGACTGGTGGGCGTACAAGTTCGAAGTCTATGACGCAATTCCGTACAACGGCGCGCTCATGTATGAGCAGGGGCTGGTCGTGAGCTATAATTCCGACAGCGCTGAGCTGGCCCGGCGCATGAATACCGAAGCTGCAAAAGCCGTGAAATATGGCGGTGTGCCGCCGGAGGAAGCGTTCAAGTTCGTCACCTTGAACCCGGCCAAGCAACTGCGTATCGAGGATCGCGTCGGCAGCCTGGAAAAAGGCAAGGATGCGGATTTTGTCATCTGGAACGGATCGCCCCTGTCCTCGCTTTCCCGCGCCGAGCAAACGTGGATCGACGGCCGCAAATATTTTGACATCGAACAAGATCGCGAGATGCAGCAGGCGAATGCCCGCGAGCGTGCCGAGCTGGTGCAAAAGGTGCTCAGCAGTGCTGCTCCCTCAGGCAAGGGCCCGGCCGGGCGCGGCATGCGCCGGCGCGGAGCGGATGAAACCAAAGCTGTGATCCGCCACAGCAATTTTGACCGCGAACAAACCGGGCACGGCAGCATGTGCGAGGTGGAAGGCGATCTTGAAACGCGATGAGTCGCTGGGTGACAGCCTGAAAATTCATAAGACGGAGAAAAAAATGAGAACAATTCATAAAAAGACACTGGTTGCCGGGCTGAAAACTGCCTGTCTGGGTATGGTGCTCGCTGTCGCCAGTGTGTCAGCATCTGACCAGATTCCGGCCGGGCCGCAGAAAAAGCCCATCGTACTCGTGGGCGGGACCATCCATACCATGGCAGGCGCGACGATTGAAAACGGCATGATCCTTTTCGACAAAGGCAAAATCGTTTCTGTCGGCGAAAAAATCGAGATCCCGGCTGATGCACAGCGCGTCGATATTTCCGGCAAGCACGTGTATCCGGGCATGATTGAATCCGCTTCGATTCTCGGGCTGACAGAGATCAACTCGACTTCTGCGACGCGCGATTTTTCCGAGCTGGGTGAGATCAACCCCAATGTCAAGGCGGCGGTTGCCATCAATCCCGATTCCGAGCACTTCCCGGTTACGCGCGCCAATGGCGTGGCCATGGCCGTGAGCATGCCCCGGGGCGGCGTCATCGCCGGGCAGGCTGCTCTGCTGCAACTGGATGGCTGGACCTGGGAAGATATGACCCTGAAATCGCCCGTCGGCATGGTGGTCAACTGGCCGCGCATGACGGTGATCACCGCATGGTGGATGACACAGTCTCCCGAAGAGCAGCGCAAACGTTCGAAAAAGAACGTCGAAAAACTGCACCAAGCGATGGAAAAAGCACGCGCCTACAAGATCGCCCGGGAGGCGGCCGGCAAAAAGGGCGTGCCCTTTCATAAGTACGACAGCCGCTGGGAAGCCATGCTGCCTGTTCTGCGTGGCGAGGTACCGGTTTGGGTTGTGGCTGATGAGGTCAAGCAGATTCTCGCTGCCATAGAGTGGGCAGAGCGTGAAAATCTTAAAATGGTGCTGGTCGGTGGCGCCGATGCGTGGCGGGTGACCGATTTACTGAAAGAGCGCGATATCCCGGTGATCGTCACCCCGGTCCTGCGCACGCCCAGCCGCCGCGACGAAGCATTTGACGCACCCTTCACCCTGCCGCAGAAACTGCACGAAGCCGGCGTGCGGTTTGCCATCTCCGGTGGTTCCTCTTTTGGCAATGAGCGTAACCTTCCCTACCACGCAGCCAAAGCCGCCTCCTATGGCCTGCCGGTGGATGAAGCGCTGAAAGCGATCACTCTTTATCCGGCGCAGATCGCAGGTGTTGCCGATCGGGTGGGGACCCTGGAGCCGGGCAAGGATGCCACTCTGTTTGTCAGCGATGGCAATCCTCTCGAGGTGATGACCCATGTCAGCCTGCTCTACCTGCAGGGGCGCAAAGTGGATTTGAACAACAAACACAAGACCCTGTACCACAAGTATAAGACCAAGTACGAGCAACTCGCTCAGTAGATCAGGTCTATCTCATGCACAAGCCGGCTCTCCGGGCATTTCCGGTCGCCGGCTTGTTTCGTTTTATTTCGTTGTGCTTGCGCAAATACAGATTTTTCTGTAAAGTACGTCAGGGGACTTCTGGTTATCCACGTAACTCAGCACGGTTGCATCTTTTCAATCAGACCACCTGACAACAGCACGTGCCTGCACCAGAGCTGTCATTCCGGTTTCCGCGCAGCGGAAGACCGGAATCTTCCAGACTCAGGCGCATGCCAGAAAAGATGAGATTCCGGCACGGCGCTGCGCCTGGCCGGAATGACACATGCCGGTATCCGTGCCAGCCCCGTTAGCTGAGTTGACTGGATACCCGGGCAGGGGACTCGCTATACTTTATGCTCTTCAGGGCCTTCGATGTTTGTCGTTTTCAGGGTTCATTGCTACAAACCGGGCCTGGTTCACTGCTATATTGCTTTTTCAGGAATTTATGTTTCAGGAATAAGAGGGAATGATTATGGGACATAGTGCATCTTCCGTTTATGTACCGGCGCTCGGCTTTCATTGGCTGACGCCATATTATGATGCTGTTGTCGGAGCGACGACGCGCGAGCGTACGTTCAAGACTGCGCTCATCCAACAGGCAGACTTTTCCGCCGGCCACAAAGTTCTCGATCTGGCCTGCGGTACCGGCACCCTGGCGATATGGATAAAACAACGGTATTCTGAGGTCGATGTTATCGGCGTTGATGGTGATGTCGCTGTTCTGACCCGGGCCATTCACAAAGCCGAACGGGCTGGAGTCAAGCTGAAGTTTGACCATGCGTTGTCCTTTGATCTGCCTTTCCAGGATGGCTTTTTCGATCGGGTGGTCTCCAGTCTGTTTTTCCATCATCTGGTTTGGGAAGACAAAGAGCGGACAGCGGCTGAGCTGTTTCGTGTACTCAAACCCGGTGCCGAGCTGCACATCGCTGACTGGGGCAAAGCTGAAAACGTGCTGATGCGCGGGCTGTTTTATTTTATTCAGCTTCTCGATGGTTTTCAAAACACCCGGGATAATGTCGAAGGCAGATTGATCGAGCTGTTTGAGCAGGCTGGTTTTGAGAACGTGACCAGCACGCGTTCTTTCAGCACAATTTTCGGCACCATGACGCTGTACAAAGCCGTCAGGCCTTGAGGATCGCAGCGGGCAGGCAGAGAGCGATAGACCTAATTCGTGCTGTACACTGAAAAATCTGCAGGAAGGACAACTGACCGATGTTTTTGCGAACCATACTTTGGCTGGGACTGGCCCTGCTGCTGCAGTCGTGTTCCTCGACGCCGGGGAAAAGGATTTCCGTCGCTGAAGAGACTTATCCGCCGGACTTGCCGGTCGTTACGCGCGCCGAGTGGGGCTGGCAGCCGTTGGAGCGAACCCTGCCGGAGCATGAAATCTCCCGCGTAACCATACACCATGGCGGCGTAGAAGTCGGGGAAGAGAAGGATATCGTCGCCTATCTGAAAAATCTGCAGAGTTGGAGCCGGAGCGAAAAGGGGTGGATCGATATCCCCTACCATTATATGATCGATCTGCAGGGAAAAATTTATGAAGCCCGCCCGCTTGCCTACCCGGGAGATACCAACACCAGCTATGACCCTCGCGGGCATGCGCTCATTAGCGTCATCGGCAACTATGAAGTGCAAAAAATTCAACCCGCGCAAGTCGATGCCCTCGCACGGCTTTCAGCATGGCTGATCGCACGGTACGAACTCGGCCTCGATAGCCTCGCCAGCCACCGCGACTATGCCCCGGGCGAGACGGTCTGCCCCGGTGCCGATTTGTACCGTCTGCTGCAGGACGGCTCGCTGAAGCGTCTGGTCTCGGTTTATCTCGGTAAATGAGCGGAAGGCGGTGGAGAGATAGCACTATATTTTAAGGCTCTTTCTCAGATTGGTGGGTTGGGATTGTTGACGAAATAACCCCGTACCGCTACATTTATGTCGCGTCTCTGACTTGTGCACCGGGCATGCTGAATAATGCAAAGTACCGTCTTTCGCGACATGAATGTCGCGATACAGCCCGGGCGACAATTCAG
>WFTM01000290.1 GCA_015485525.1 Candidatus Zhuqueibacterota bacterium
CACATGCCCGGCGTTCCCCATGCTCAACGTTCATCTGTGAAAAATCGGATAGAGATTATACAAAACTATTTCCTCAATTCCAAACAGGCTGTATCAGGACGATTCAGGTCTGGACATCATGCTCTTCGCTACGGAGCGTGCAGGCTTGCAGACCAAACAGGCGGGAAATATGCCGGCGCGTTCGGGAAACCGTGGCATAGAACACGATCTCCAGCAGCAGGAGTGGCGGCAGCAGATAGAGCAGCACAACACCATAGCGCCATGGCCTGTAGCGAAATAAAAAAGCATTGATGGCAAAGGCCCCGCTTCGCCTCCGGCCGGTCGCTTCGAGCAGATAAACACGCCGGTCACACTGGTTACGGTCCAGATGCCAGTTTTGCAGTGTCTCTTCTGATACGCGCTGATAGGGTTGAAAAAAGAAGTCCCGGCGGGAATCGATACGGCGGGCGAGCGCGACGGCCCGGCCGCAAATACCACACTCGCCGTCGTACAGAAAAATATGGCGGTCGCCGGCTTCCGGCAGCCACGGCTTCGGGGTGGCTGTTTTCCGGGAAGGGGCCCCCGCAAAAAAATACTCTCTCCAGCGCTTCAAGTAGCCTGTAAAATTCATAAATCCATTCCGGGTATTCTCTCCATCCTGCGAGGGGTCGCCGTGGGCTCAACGCTCTGCCGTCATACCAATCCCAGGCGGGAGCGCGCGCTGCGGCTGACTGCCAGGCGGGTGCGCCGGCCGTCCTTCATGCGGACCTGCCATAATCCATTTTCCTGCCGGATCGCTTCATCGAGATAGTGCAGATTGATGATCGCTGAACGGTGAATGCGGACAAAATCTTCTTTTGGCAGATGCTTACCAAGTTCATTCAGCGTCAGGGTAAGCAGATAGGAAGATTGTGTCGTGTGCAGTTCAACATACTTTTCCGCGGCACGGAAAAAACAGATCTCTTCGACCGGGATAAAACGGATACGATCGCCTGTCCGCACCTGTAAGCGCCGCCAGGTATCCTGCCTTTCCGGCAAGGCCCGTACGGCTTCGAGAAGGTGCTCCACACGGCGGCGATACTCTGCCTCTTCCCCGTGTGCAGAGGAACGAGCCAGACGTTGCAGTTTTTCCAGGCTGGCAGCCAGGCGTTCCGGAGCAACCGGCTTGAGCAAATAATCAACTGCCGTGGTTTCGAACGCCTTTAGAGCGTAATCATCATAAGCTGTGGAAAAGATGATCCACGGGAGGTGCTGCACCGCTTCGATAACCTCGAAGCCGGTGCGGCCGGACATCTGGATGTCGAGAAAAATCAAATCCGGTTTCAGAGTTTCGATCAACGAGACCGCTGCATCGCCGTCGGTTTCCGTGGCAATGACATCCACGATATCAGCGTGCGGTGCCAGCAGGCGTTTCAATCGCTTCAGAGCAAGCTCTTCGTCGTCGATCAGAATAGTCTTGAACATGGTTTAACCGTGTTTTTATATGAATATCTGCTTCGCGCCGGGAAAGCGGGAGAATCGAATCTACACATTTGCTGATGGAATCAAAGCAAGACGGTACCCACGTGCATGCCGGCGCGCAATATACAAAAAATTCTCATCTGATGCGAGGATACAGACACCGGATGTACCACGACATTCATGTCGCGTCCAAGGGGTCAAAATTCGTAGGGGTTCAATATTTTGAACCCCTACAACGACGCCAACAAAATAAATACCCAAAAATTATCCCCCCCACACACAGGAACGTCACACCGCAGGAGCGGTGTGACGAGAGGAAAATACCGGCCGGATTTACAAAAAAGCCCCGCCGGAAAATCCGGCAGGGCTCTGTGTGTACCCGCAAGCAACCAACCCAATCAGGTAAAAATAATTTGCGCGCCAGCGGAGAGTTCGTAGAATGTTCCGACATTGATGATGTCATCGACTTCTTCAGTGAAATCATCTTTTGTCAGATGAAACATCTCCACGGTTGCTTTGCAGGCGTAGAGTTTTGCACCCGCATCGTGGATCATTTCGATGAATTCATCCACGGGCGGGATATCCAGCTTTTCCATCTCCTTTTTCATCATCGAAGTCGCGAAGGCGGACATACCCGGCAGCGCTCCGATCAGAGTTGGAATATGCATGGCCGGATTGCCCACTGTCGCCACTTTCAGCTTGTTCATGCGTTTTTTGACGATCGCATCGAGGCCGAAGAAGGTGAAAAACACCATCGTTTCGATACCTTCCATGCGCGCGCCGTTGGCCATGATCAATCCCGGGTACACCCCTTCGAGGGACCCTTTGGAAATGATGATCGAGACCTTCTTGATTTTTTCATTCTCAGCCATCTCTCAACTCCCATTCATGTCTTTGCCAATCCTGCACATCGTGATTTATGCCGTCATAATGCGGTCGCACCGGTGTTCGGATCAGACGCAGCCCTTTGGTTTCGGCAGGCCGGCGATGCGGGCGGCTTTTTTCGCCGGGCCGTCCGGGAACAGGCTGTAGAGCTCCTTGGTCGGGATACCGCCTGCCTTTTTCAGCCGCCGGATCGTCGGCACAGCACCGTTTTCGATGTAGTCTTTGCGCATGAAATTGATCACCTTCCAGTGCATATCCGTCAGTTCTTCGATGCCTTCTTCCCTGGCCAGTTCACGCGCCAGGTCTTCGTTCCACTCATTGTGGTCAGCGAGGTAGCCATCTGCATCGAACGTCACATTCATCGTTTCAGTAGCCATGATCATTCTCCTTCTTTTGATTGGGTTGTTACCCCGATTTATTCATGACAGAGTGCGTCGTGCAAAGATAATCGGGATGACCGGACAGATACCATTTTCATCAGTTGTCCGGCGTTTCAGGTTACACGGGTTGCTGTCAAATTTTCTGTGGCAGCGAGATTTTTGAGAAACTGGATGCCAAAGGCCAGGCCACGCCGCATCTCCGGCGTGCGGGCCTGGCGCAACAGTTCGCGATAAGAAATCTTTTCATCCACTTTGATATCGAGATTTTTATACACAGACAGCGCATTGTTGATCGCGGACAGCATATCCGGCTGCGTCAGGTTTTTCACGGTCTCCAGAATCGTGACGATATTATCCGCCAGCAGGCGAACATCTTCGACGCTGAACGAAGTGACGATGTTATCGAAGATACGTGCTGACTCGCGCAGAAACTCGAAATAGCCTTTGCGATCGAGCTCGTCGAGGGTCACAAGCAAATCGAGAAAGGCCTGCTTGCCGATCGGCGTCGCATCTTCGAGCAGGTCAGCCATGCTTTCCAACTGCTCGACCATTTTCGCAATATTACGCGTATTGCGCAGCAGCTTCTTGATGAGGTACAGCACATCCTCGGTATCAAAATGGGTGGCAACTTCGTCGAGTTCGGTTACAGCAGCCTGAAAGATATCCGTACCAATGCGGTTCAGATCATCCTTGAGCTCCTGCAGCTCCTGCTGGCGCCGTGCCTGCAGTTTCATCTGTTCGGTGAGGAAGGTCAACTTTTCGTCGATTTCCTCTAATTTCCGGGTGATATTCTGATCTTTCATCGCTATTGCCTCTTTCCTGCCATATTCATTTGTGCCTGAATCGGAAGCTCTGCACCTTTGAGCAGCAAGTTCCAGTACATCCAGCGGAACATCATTTTGCCCCAGTGGTTCATCCGGGTTTCTTCGAGCAGAGAAAACGGCCCGACTCCGGGGAGAGGAAACTTGCCGGGCAACGGCTCGACATCGTAATTGAAATCGATGAGGATGCCCTTGCCAAAACCAGACTCGATAAAGCAGTTCGCGTGGCCATCAAACTCCGGCAGCAGCGGGCGCTTGTCGATGAAGCGCAGGATATTTTCGAAAAGCACTTCGGACTGAAAGTGAGCGACCGAACCTGCTTTGGATGAAGGCAGATTGGTGGCATCGCCGAGCACGAAAATATTTTCATAGTTTTTCGCCTGCAGCGTGTTCGGGTCTGTCGGGATGAAGTTGAGCTCATCACCCATGCCGGAACGTTCGATCACCTCATCACCCATATTGGTCGGAATCGTCACCAGCAGATCGTAATCGATGCTTTTATCGTCGTAGGAAATAATCTTGTTGGCGCCGCTGTCCACCCGCTCAATACCGAAATCCGTTACCAGTGAAATGCCTTTTTTATCGAGAAAATCACCGAGGTATTTCGAAGCGCGCGGTTTGGTGAATGCTCCCGGAAGCGGCGTCACGAATTCGATATCGACCTTGTTGCGCAGCCCCTGCTCGGTGAACCACCAGTCGGCCAGGAAGACGAACTCCAGCGGTGCAACCGGGCACTTGATCGGCATTTCGACGATGTTGACCACCATCTTGCCGCCTTCCCAGTATTTGAGATAATTGGCCAGTGCTGTCGAACCCTCGATGGTATAGAAATCGAAAATATTCTTGTGCCAGCCGCCGTCTTTCATTCCCTCGGTCTCTTCAGGATGAATGCGCGAACCCGTAGCGATGATCAGCAGATCATACTCGAGTACCTTGCCGTTTTCAAGCTTGACACGGTTACGCTCGGGCTCGATCAGCTCGATGCCGGACATGATCAGCTCGACACCGGCAGGAAGGTAATCCCGCTTCGGCTTGATGACATCCTGCTGGTTATAAACACCGAAAGGAATGAACAGAAATCCGGGCTGATAGTAATGGGTCTCATCCTTATCTACAACCGTGATATGCCATTCACCTTTATCCAATACCGGGGACAGGCGATTTGCCATGATCGTCCCCGCAGTTCCTGCACCGAGAATCACTAACTTTTTCATTGCCGTCAGCTCCTGAACATGTAGTATTCAAAACCAGATGCTGTCAAGCATCCATGGGTTGTCAAAATGACGCCTTACGCTTTGCTGCTGCCTGCTGCGATGTGCCGGAACAACAGCACTTTGAGATTGTCACA
>WFTM01000291.1 GCA_015485525.1 Candidatus Zhuqueibacterota bacterium
CGATTTTTTCCAGGGCCTGAAGATTCGGGCCGCCGAGGGTTCTGACCAGCGTACCGTCATTTTGGTGCAGGCGCAAAGCCGGTGGCGTGGAGATATTGGAATAACGATCGAAATAGTATCTGCCGTCCGGACTGAACGTGATGCTGTGGGTCCCGGCTTCTGTGCTCAGGCGTTGCAGTTTTTTGCCGTTGAATTTGATCCGGTACAGGTGCTTTTCGATGGAAGACTCTTTCAGCGCGGTGAAGTACACCCATTTGCGTTTTTCATCCACAGCGACAACTGCTTTGCGCAGCCAGAACACGCCACCACCGGCAGAACGCACTGCCCATTCGCCGCGGGTGATCTGGTTCACCAGTGTGCCGTCCATTTTGTACAGATACAGGTGCGCATAGCCATCGCGTTCAGACTGCCAGATGAACTGTTTTTTGTCTTTGAGAAAGTACAGATCATCGTTGATATTGACCCAGGCGGTATCTGTTTCAGAGAGAATATGCTCCGCCTGCTCGCCATCGATGCTGACGAAGAACAGGTCCAGCCGCGTCTGGGCGCGGTTCATGGTCTGCACCGCCAGCCTTTTGTTATCCGGCAGCCAGTTTACGCGCACGATGTACTCGGCGTCGGGGAAGTCGAGCCAGGCGATCGTTTTTTCATGCACATCGAACACACCGATGCGCACGGTAGGGTTGCTGCTGCCGGCTTTGGGATAGCGCTGGGTGAGAACCCGCGGCAGAGCGGGCTGGAAATCGACGTAGTGCATCAGATCAACGCCGGACTCATCGCTCTGTAAAAAAGCGATGCGTTTGCTGTCCTCAGACCACCAGTAACCGATGTCGCGACGGCCGAAGATTTCCTCCCAGTACACCCAGGAAAGCGTACCGTTGAGCAGGGTTTCGGAGCCATCATCCGTCAGGCGGACTTCGCGTTTTTCATCCAGGTCGTAGTAGTACAGGTCATTTCCGCGCACAAAAGCAACCCGACGACCGTCGGGTGAAAAGGATGCGGATTTTTCTTCTTCTTCCGTATCCGTGATGCGGATGAAGCGCGCTTGCCGGAGATCGAAAATAAACACGTCGCCTTCGATCAGGTACAGTCCCTGTTCACCGTTGCGGTCAAAAGCATCCGGCCATGGCAGGGACTCGAAGGCAGCCTCCTCTCCGAACACTGCGACAGCACTGGCCAGAGCTTTCTGGCGGTCAACAGCCGGGCTGCGCTTGCCGGTAGCCGGGTCAAATATCTCGAAAGTTTGCAGGGATTCAGGCAGGGAAGGGTCAAACAGCAGGGCTTTGCCGCCGGCGAGCCAGTGCACCTGCGGCAGGTTGTAGATATCCGACAGCCCGCCGGAGTAAATCCAGTCAACGGTGATTTGTTCTTTTGTCTGCTGGCTGGTCAGTACGGCAGGCAGAAAAAATAGCATGGCCAGGAGGGTGAAAACAGTACGGGACAGAGTTCGGGTCTTCATGGCGGTGGTTCTCCGATTGCGTCTGAGAAAGAGTCTGCCGGCGGCTTTGCGGTTCGTGCCGCAGGAGCCGGTCGATCTGAGAAAAAGACGGAATGTTTTAGCAATGTGCTCGCGATGATGCAGACGGCTGACTATAATGATGAAACCAAAAAAAAACCGTTATTTCGGCTCCTGCAGCCTGGTCCGAGGTTTTGGGGATACGGGATACCCGGTATCCGTAACCGACCGGAAGGGTTCCGGAACGGCAGTGCGCAGTGGATGAATTGCTATGGATGACAGAATACAAATAAGATTTGGGAATTGCAATTATTACTGCCTCGTTCGGGTATCCCAAATTGCCTGAGCCAGGCATGCCTGACGTGGTCATCGACCGCCGGAATCTTCTCTGTATGGGTGCGGGTTATCAGGGGCACGCGGAGTTTTGTTACGCTTGTGTTTTTCCCCGCCGATGCGGGGCAACGGTGGCGTCACAGCGCAGGAGCGTCGTCACACCGCGGGAGCGGTGTGACGAGAGAGGGAAGTGCTGCCCGTTCTGAAATACCTTTTGGGATTTGTGATATTTGCCTTATCTTGATCAGGAAGCACACTTTTTTGAGACTACAGAGCCGGGGCTTCGGATTACGGGGCGGAATGAAAACTTTTTACTTTTACTCCGTAATCTGAAAAATTCAGAGCATAAGTGAGAGTCATTGCAGTGCCCATTGAAGCGGAATGGGCTTTACCTGATGAGCTTTTGACAATCCAACCGGTTTATGCATAAACTTCCGCATCGCAAGCGGAGTGCCGGGATATCATGAAATCGGAGTAAAACTTCGCGATAATTTTCTATTCAGGGACTGGCATGCTAAAGAATACGAGGACAAGGCTGCGCCTCGGCGGGGCGATCGGTTTGCTGGGCGTTGCTGGTTTTTTCTGGTTGCAGAACATGACGCCAAGCATCGAATTGATGCGCATGAAATTGAGCCGGGAACAACTGCTGCAAAAAGCGGATGCTGATTTTGAGCGCACGGAATTTGCGGATTTCCCTCTGAGCCGGAGCTTTGAATTCAGTCTGAATAAGCCGTTGTATCGCTACGCCATAAGCCACCGCGATTCCCTGCCGGAAAAACATCCCCTCCCTTTGGTCGAATTCAAATATGAGCGCAAGGGCGAAATTACCCTGGCCGATGGCTCAACACGTGAGGTGACCTACTCGGCGACGTACTCAGGCTCAGGTCACATGCTGGGTGTGTCCCGCGCATTTCCACGGGCAGATACCACGACCTCCATCAGTTTCAGCGCTGCAGTCGAGCGCGCGAAGCAGTTTCTCTTTGCCGCTGCTTTTGATACCTCGGATATGCGGCTCGAGCAAAACAGCTTGTTTTATAAAAACAACCGCCAGACCTATGATTTCGTCTTGTCGCGCACTGTGACCGGCAGTCATGGCGCTCTCAAGGGCGAGCACAAAGTGACTATCGCCGGTGGCAAAGTCATCGAGTTCGACTGCACGATCGAGCCGGTCGTCAGCAGCACTTCAGACCAATGGAGTGCGAGTGACATTATGATGATCGCGCTGACCGTGCTGATGGTGCTGTCCGCTTTTATCATTTCCCTGAGCGTGATCGTGAAGAAGAACCGGCGCGATGAGCTCGATTACGCGCACAGCAAGGTGATTGCCATGGCCGGTGGTGTACTGATCACTGCGACTATCGCTGTCAGCTCGTGGGGGGAGTGGACTGGTCTGTTACTCGGTGCGCCTCTGGGCGGGCTGTTTGTTGCCATGTCTGTTCTGGCGCTTTTTGCCCTCGGCGAGTCGGTTGCACGGGATGTGTGGCCGGAAAAGCTGCAACTTTCCGACGCGTTGTTCAACCGCCATTTTCGCATTCGCGAGCTGGGAGACAGCATCCATGCTGTGTTGCTGGCCAGTGGTTTGACGCTGTTTTGGTATGGATTTGCGCAGTATTTTTTGGAACAGAGATTCGACATCTATGTTTCAGATACCTCTCCCTTCTGGGTGCTCAAGAGCACAGCAGCCCGGGTGCTTTCCCTTGCTTCCCTTTCCAGTAACAACCTGCTCGCCTGGGCCATGTTTCTGGTATTTTTTCCTGCCTGGCTGGCGGGAAAACTGCCGGACAGGAAAAAATGGCTCCCGCTTTTTACCGTTTTTCTGCTCATACTGTCTTTGATGCCGAGCGTGGTGCGCCCCTTCAGCGGGGCACTTGCGCTCACATCAGGCGGCGCTGTGGTAATTGCACTGCTGGTTGCCAAAAGCTCTGTCATCGCGCCGTTGCTGGTGTTGTTGATCGTCTTCACCCTGCGGGATTTTGGTTTTTTGCTGATTTTGCCCGATGCGTTCTCCGATATGTTTTTGTCCGGCATGATCGCCGGCATGGTTCTGCTCTGGGTCGTTGGTGTTTATCTGCAACACAGCGGTGTGCCAGTGCAGGAGGTGGGTCACTACGTTCCGGACTACTTCAGCCGCATTGCCGAGCGGGAGCGGGTGCGCAAGGAGCTGGAGATCGCCCGCAATGTGCAGATGCGTTTTCTGCCTGACGCGATTCCGGATGTCTCCGGGCTGGAAATCGCCAGCATTTGCCGCCCGGCGACCGAAGTCGGCGGCGATTATTACGATTTTCTGCACGTCGATCAGGACTGGTTGGGTGTGGTCATCGGTGATGTTTCCGGCAAGGGCGTTTCTGCAGCGTTTTATATGACCATGGCCAAGGGGATCATCAAAACACTGGCCAGAACGATCCGGACGCCGGCGAGATTGTTGAGTGAGATGAACGCTGTTTTTTTTGAAAATTCACCGCGCCAGGTTTTCATCAGTGTGATCTATGGTGTCTTTGATTTAAAAAACCGTAAGCTGCACTTTGCCCGTGCCGGGCATAATCCCCTGATCGTGCACAAAAAACATTCGGGTGCGCCGGAAAAACTACACCCAAAGGGCATAGCCATTGGTCTGGCAGAGGCAAAGAAGTTCGATGCCATTATCGAAGAGCAGTCGATCCCGATCAAGCCGGGAGATGTTTTTGTTTTTTATACCGACGGTATCTCAGAGGCCATGAACAGCGCTGATGAAATCTTCGGTGAGGAGCGCCTCGCTACATTGATCATGGACAACGCGCATCTGTCTGCACAGGCTCTGCTCGATATCATTCACGAAGAAATCACACGCTTTGAAGAAAACACCCCCCAGCATGATGATTTCACCATGATCATCGTCAAAGTGGCCCGGGAATGAGCACTGCCATCATTGCCGGGCCTTTTCTTGCCTGCCCCATAGCCTGCTTTTTGCATCTGTCCCGCATCACTTATCACTCATTTTCCTCCCTTTCCCCGGCCCGGACCGGAACGCCGAAGTACACTCCGAACTCAGGATAAAACGTTCGTAGTGCACGCTTCAGCGTGCCCGCAAATCGCACAAGGCAAAAACCAAAAAACTCTGCGTCCCCCGCGCCCCAGCGAGAGAAAAAAAAGAGTTGCAGTTGCCGCGGCAGTGGTGCACCCTGACAGGATCTCATCTTTTCCGGCACGTGCCTGAGGCCGGGAGATTCCGGTCTTCCCCTGCGGGGAAACCGGAATGACGGTTCTGGGGTAGGCACGTGCTGTTGTCACGCCGTCTGGTTGATAAAATGCAACCGTGCTGAGTTAAGTGGATAACCTGGTTCCCGGCCGGGATAAAGCATTGATGTTCAAAGACGATACATATCAAAAACTATCCCGGTTTATTTGAGGAATACTGCCTCATATATGCAGACCGCCAAAACTGAAATTCCCCGTATAGTGCGTTTCACTCCATTGGGAAGCAAGCGGTTGTGATGAAAAAACTCTGGGTTGGGCAATTTTCAGGCTGATGTTTTTCAGACCTGGGCTCACAATCGTCACGGATGACATCCGAGCATGGCACAGGAAAAAAAAGAGATTATCGAAAAATTGGTTGCCGAGGAAGGCGTTGAGACCGTTGATCTCGGGCAGATTGGTTATATTGAGCCTGAAATCATCAGTCTGATTCCGGATGAAATCGCTTTGCGCTACAAGCTGATTCCCTTTGGCAACGAGGATGGCCGGCTCTCGATCGCTACAGCCAATCCGTTTGACCTCGATGTCATCGATACCGTGCAGAGCCTCTCCCATGATCCGCCGCGGCTCTATTTTTCTCCTGAAGAAGAGATCGAAAAGTTTCTCAGTAAGCTGTACATGAAGCACGAAGTTTTCAGCGATCCGGGTGATGAGCTTTCTGAAGCAGGAGAGGTAGATGACCCCTACAGCGTTTCCGCTCTGGAAGACAGCGAAGATGAGGCCCCGGCCATCCGCATCGTGGACAGCATCCTGCTCAACGCAATTCAGGAAAGAGCCAGCGATATCCATATCGAGCCGCAGGAAGAGCAGTTATTCATCTTTTTTCGTATCGACGGTGTGCTGCGCGAAGCCGGGGCTTATCCGCGGAAATACTTCAATGGCGTGGTGTCACGCATCAAAATTCTCAGTTCTCTCGATATTGCCGAACGCCGCCTGCCGCAGGATGGCCGCAGCAAGATCAAGATTTTCGGCCGCGATATCGATATCCGCGTCTCTACGTTGCCGACGATCACCGGCGAGAAAGTCGTTTTGCGCATCCTCGATCGCGACCTGCACTCCCTGAATATTGCAGACCTCGGACTTGAGCCGGAGCTGCAGGAGCTGTTCAAAAAAAGCCTGCAGGCCCCCCATGGTATGATCCTCGTCACCGGCCCGACCGGCAGCGGCAAGACGACGACGCTGTATTCAGCGCTCAATTTTGTCAATGCCAAGGAAAAGAATATCATCACTGTGGAAGATCCGGTGGAGTATCGCCTGAAAGGTATCAATCAGGTGCAGGCGCATGCTGAAATCGGCCTGACGTTTTCCGCCGGGCTGCGCTCTATCCTGCGCCAGGACCCGGATATTATCATGGTCGGAGAGATTCGCGATCAGGAGACGGCGGAAATTGCGCTGCGGGCTTCTTTGACCGGGCACCTCGTCTTCAGCACCCTGCACACCAACAGCAGCATCGACACCATCATGCGTTTGATCGATATGGGCATCGATGCCTTTTTGATCTGTTCCTCGGTGCATCTTATCGTCGCCCAGCGGCTGGTGCGCCGCATCTGTCTGCACTGCAGCGAAGAGTATCAGCCGGAAAATGCTTTACTGGCAAAATTTCACCATGACCGGGATTTGCTCGAGAAGGCGACTTTTCATCACGGCCGTGGCTGCCCGAACTGCAGCGGTACCGGCTATTGGGGGCGCGTGGCCGTGTTCGAACTTCTGCCCCTGACAGCCCGCCTGCGCACGTTGATCATGGACAATGCCAACATGGAGGAAGTGCGCGCCCAGGCGCTGGCAGATGGCATGGAAACATTACAACGCAATGGTTTGAAAAAAGCGGTCATGGGCATGACGACTCTGGAAGAAATCATGCGTATCAGTGCGGAGTCTTTTTAATCTGAAAGAACTCATGCATCGCAGACAGGCAGGAGAAATGTACGGATGGCGAACGGAACGATCACATTTTTAGGCTCGAGCGAGCTCGCACAGAAGAAAAAACGTCATCCCCAAAGGAAAAAGCCGCGTACAGGGGGGCTTAAAAAAACGCTTTTTCTGAAGGACAGCAG
>WFTM01000292.1 GCA_015485525.1 Candidatus Zhuqueibacterota bacterium
GTTTCACGCATATCAGGGATTGAATAGAACTGGGGACACGGGGCCGGGCACCCCGTGGGGAGTGCGTCACCGAAACAAGTACGCGCCGCGATCCGGACATGTGGGGCGGAAAGCGGCCAGGTAAGGATAACTGAAGTACTTAGCGCACAGGATTGCCACGATGGCGAAAATACTGGTCGTCGATGACGACAAACACGTCCGACACTCCATCGGCCTGACACTCAAAGTTGATGGCCACGATGTGGATGCTGCCCGCAGCGGCGAGGCTGCAATCCGCATGCTCGATACCCAAATTTATGATCTGGTGATCTGTGATCTGGTCATGGAGCAGACCTCCGGGATCGATGTTCTGCGGCACTCACGCCAGGTTTATCCGGATGTCGAGGTCATCATGATGACGGCCTTTGCCAGCATAGACAACGCGGTTGAAGCGATGCGCGAGGGCGCCTACGACTACCTCACCAAGCCCTTCAATGAGGATGTTCTGCGCATGACCGTGGCCAAAGCCCTGGAACGCAACGAGCTGCGCAACAAAGTTCGCAATCTGGAACGCAACATGCGAGAGCAGTTCGGCGTCGAGAACATCATTGCAGCCAACCCGCGCATGCAACGCCTGCTGCGCAATGCCATTTCCGTGGCCCATACTGACAGCACCATTCTCATCACCGGCGAGAGCGGTACCGGCAAGGAGCTCATCGCCCGGGCTATCCACGACACCAGCAGGCATTCCGAAAAGCCGTTTATCGCTGTCAACTGCGGCGCCCTGCCGGAAAATCTGCTCGAGAGCGAGCTTTTCGGCCATGTCAAAGGTGCATTCACAGGAGCTGTATCGAACAAAAAGGGGCTCGTCGAAGAGGCCAATGGCGGCACCCTGTTTCTGGATGAAATCGCCGAGACCAGCCTGACCCTGCAGGTCAAACTGCTGCGGTTTATCCAGGAAGGCGAAATCCGCCGCGTCGGCGAAAACACAACGCGGCATGTCAAAGTCCGCCTGATCGCTGCAACGAATAAAGATTTAAAACAGGCCATGGCGGAAAACCTCTTCCGCGAAGACCTCTATTACCGGCTCAGCGTCATACCTCTGCACATTCCTCCACTGCGAGAACGTCCGGAAGACATCCCCCTGCTGGCGCAGCACTTTCTCAAGCTCTATGCGCGGCGTTTTGATAAAAACATCAAAACCTTTTCCAAAGAGGCCAGCAACACGATGCTCAACTACCCCTGGCCGGGAAATGTGCGCGAACTGATCAATACGGTCGAGCACGGCGTGGCCATGTGTCATGGTGATAAAATCGAACTCAATGACATGCCTCAGAGCCTGATCGAATACACGGAGATCGTTCCCGGTTTTCGTGAAGGGCTCACCGGGTCTCTCGCCGAGGTGGAAAAAAATTATATCCTCAAAGTTCTGCAAGACACGCATTGGAACCAAAAGCGGGCCTGTGCAATTCTGGGTCTTTCCAAAACCACCTTATACCGGCGGCTCAAGCAGTATGGAATCCAGGCACGTCTGATGCAAACCACGAGTTCCCCTGGCAGGTAAAAATCAGGCTGTTACAGAAACGAAACCGTACAGTTGCATTTTTGTAAAACATCGCTGTTGCGCGACAGCGCAGCAGAGCGCGGCCATTGTTGCAGAAATCATTTTTCAGCCCGGCGAGAGCGAACATTTTTTTGCCAAAGACCTGCTCCTGACAGGCACAAAACAGACAAAATAACGCCGATCTCGTCATTCTTTTATCCGCAGTTGCTGTCTTGACAGGGTATATTTTCTGCAGTCCGGAACAAGGGTTTGGGAAAGTGGAATGCTGTTTGCGTGCAGGGACAGCGATCGTTGACCCATAGGGTTGTTGATAGCTGAACCGGAACCGGAGCTGAAAATGAACAGGCACCCTGAACTGGCACCAAAGAGCGACTTGACGCCTGATAGCATGCTTTTCCCCCACGTGACCATCGAAAGACTCGCGACAGCAGAATGTTTCGATGACCCGACTCTCGAACACGAGAATTCCTTCCTGAACATCTTGCCGGATCTGTATTTGTTTTCCCCGGACAGCCATGAAGGCGAACTCTGACCTGAAAAGTTCCGTTTTGATAACAGACCTGTGTAATTTACATAATTATAGCAGGTTACACCAACGTGACCCGGTGGTGATGGATTTTTCCGGTTGAAAAAGAAGCCGATATCCTCTATATTTGCTGTCCTTTTTTTCAGAATCCGGGCTTGTCCGGCGGCGGCTGCCGGCGTGTATTATCCCACACTCTTCATTCAGGTACTGCTGCCGCGCACTTCCATAGCCTGAAAATTCAAGAACAATGCGGGATAGCAGGCAGCCATACGGCATCCTGAATCCGTAAGGCCTGTTTTTTTCAGGAACAGTCAAACCAACAGGGTACACGATCATCATGAGAAAGTTTTCCGATACCCGCTTTCGTATCGTCATGTTCTCCTCTGCGAAATCAGAGCTCAAACAGGTGGAATTCAGCTGGAGACGTCTGATTTTTATCCTCACCATCAGCGGTCTCCTTCTCGGTCTCCTTTTCAGTGGCGGTTTTTTTGCCTTTGCAAAATTTTTCCCAGCCATGTCCCTCTCAGCGGTCGATGACCTCGCTGCAGCCAGTTCGTTGAGTTCTGATATCGATAAGCTGGAAAAACGGTTTGCCTCCCTTTCCGGAACTCTGGATGAGTGGGACAAAACAGATGCCGCAGGAGAATCCCTCATCGATGAAAACAGCGATGTTTTTCTCTCCTACAGTGACATGGACAGCCTGGCGATGAAGGCGGAAATCCAGGCGATGATCGACAACCTGGAAATGCGTGCGCAAGAGACCATGCGGATTCAGGAAACCTTCAAAGAAACTTTCGGGGAAGACAACGGCAAGCTGAAAAGCCATCCATCGATCAAACCGCTGCAAGGCGGCCGGGTTTCAGACCTGTTCGGCAAACGCCGCGACCCGTTTCTGCGCAGAACGAGACACCACGGTGGTGTCGATATCGCTGCACCACGCGGCACAGAGGTGTATGCCCCTGCTGACGGGGTCGTGGTTTATGTGCAGAAAAAATATACGCTGAATCGGGGCTATGGCCGTTTTGTCCGCATCGACCACGGCAATGGCATCGTCACGCTGTACGGGCACCTGCAAAAAGTGATTGTAAAACGCGGGCAGAAAGTCAAAAGGTGGGATATCATCGGTTTGGTTGGCGATACCGGCCGGGCTACCGGGCCGCATCTGCACTATGAAGTACGGGAAAA
>WFTM01000293.1 GCA_015485525.1 Candidatus Zhuqueibacterota bacterium
AAATGGGCCCGCAGGTTCGACCACGAAGATAACATGGACCTGCACTACAACCGCGTCGATGGTCTGTTTGTCGCTGCAAAAGTTCCCCCCGCCTATGGTTATCGCAACAAGACGTTGAATATGGATCTGAACGGGTTTTTCGGCTATGGTTTTGCCGCTAAGAAATGGCAGTACCGCGGCAATCTGGAGTTTTGGCTGCTGGGTAACGCTTCTCTCGTAGCTGGAGCCACACTGTACGATTTCACCGACACCTACGATACATGGTTGATCGATGAGGAGGAAAACACCCTGGCTGCGGGCCTGCTGCGTGAAGATTTTCAGGACTATTTTCGCCGCCAGGGCAGTGGAATTTACCTCACCGTCAAGCCGTTATCCTCGCTGCAAATGAAGGGCGGGTATTATGAAGACTCGTATTTCAGCCTCGACAAAAACACGGATTGGTCGCTGTTCGGCGGCAAAAAACGCTTTCGGGAAAATCCGCGCATTCAGGAAGGCGAAGCCCGCTCCTGGCGTGCTGCATTCGAACTCGATACGCGCGACAGCGATGTCAGCCCGTTTCGTGGCTGGTTCATCCGCGCCGAAACCGAGTGGAATACGCCGCAGTCTGCCGGCTGGTTTGATTACGATCGCTTCCTTGTCGATATCCGCCATTACATGCCGGTTGGCTTGAGCGAAAATCTTGACTTTCGCCTGCGCGCAGGAACATCGCGGGGGAATGTGCCGGTGCAAAGTTTGTTTTATCTCGGCGGCATTTCCAGCCTGCGCGGATATGGCTACAAGGAGTTTGCCGGCGACCGTATGGTGCTGGCCAATATCGAATATCGTTTGAACTCAAGTAAGCGCCTGCGCGACGTGTTTCTTGCAGATGAGTTTAATCTGATCCTGTTTTATGACGCCGGCCTGGCCTGGTTTTCCGGTACGGAAAAAGCCGGTGCCGGGTTTAACAGTCTGACGTGGGGCAGCATGAAGACCGATGTCGGGATCGCCCTGTCCGATTCCGAGGGCAGAGTGCGGCTCAATCTCGCCCGCCGTCTCGATGGCAGCTCCAAAGATATCGTCGTCACGTTCAGGATTAACCGCGCTTTTTGAGAAAAAAAACAAATGAAAAATTATCTCATAATCATGCTTCTGTTCATCCTCAGTACGCAGGTGCGTGCGCAGGATGATGAGCTGCGTGTCAGGCGTATCTTCGAGATTGAGGCCGGCAAACAGTATTCGTTCCTGCTGAAAATCGATGCCGGTGAACTGACAGTCCGGCCCAATCCCATTGCCAATGAGGTGTCGGTGCTGTTGCAGTTTTCCGAAGATGGGTTCGAATATGATTTTGATTTTGATGAGCGTCGCCGCATTTTGGAAGTACGCTTCGATAAAGATGGCTGGGTTGACGGCAATGATCGCACTTTGAATGCCGAGGTGGAAGTCCTGTTGCCTTCGGCAGCGCTGCTGGACATTGAGAGTGAAGTCAAGGCAGGTGAAGTCGATCTCGAGCTCGGCGGTTTGTCGATCACTTCGTTAGCCTTCAAGGCCTGGGCCGGTTCTGTTGACATCGATTTCAAACAGCCCAATCGGGTGCGCATGGAGTCTTTTACCATCAGCACAAAAGTGGGAGAAACCACGTTGCGCCGCCTGGGGAACGCCCGGTTTCGCGATGCACTGATCAACAACGGCATCGGTGAGCTCGATGTCGATTTCAAAGGTGAAAAAGTGGAAGACGCGCGCGTCGATATCGATCTCGATATCGGCGAAACACGGATTTACATCCCGGAAGAATATGGTGTCAAACTGCGCGTGAGCAAGTTTCTTTTTCTGTCACAGACCAGTCTTCCCCGGCGGTTGAGAAAATCCGGGAAATATTACTACAGCGAAAACTACGATTCTGCTCAAGGCGTGCTGCGTTTGCTGGTGTCACCGGGGATCGGTGAGCTGCGTATCGTTTACCGCTGATCAGACAAATTGCTGTTGAAATCATGGGCTCGCTGGAGAATGTACCATGAAAAGGAAAGAACGGGTTGTCGTGTTGCTCGCTGCATTGTCACTGCTTTTGAGCGTGCCTGCAGCGTTGCCGGCTGGAGTGACGGAAAAGGTCATCGAGAGGACGCTGCCGCTGGCCGCTGGTCAGCGTTTTGAACTGAAAAACATCAATGGCGCGGTTGAAATTTCTGCCTGGGACCGCTCTGATGTCTATATCCGGGCTGTGTTGCGTACCAGGGAGAGAGACCGGAACCGTGCACAGCAGTTGCTGGACGATACGGAAATCATCATCACCGCTGAGGGCGGAGACGTGATCGTCAATACGCGTTTGCCTAGACAGCGCAGGAATCAGGGCTGGTTTTCATGGCTTTTCGGCGGCTGGAGCGGAGGTGTCAGCGTGCACTATTTCGTCACACTGCCGCGGGATATCGAGGCTGCGGTCAAGAGCACGAATGGCAGCATTACCGTGGCCAATTTCCGCGGTGCCCTGCGTCTGCGCACTACCAACGGCGGTATCAAAGTCAAAAAATCTGAGGGGGTTATTGCAGCTTCTACCACGAACGGGGCGATTTCGGCCGAGCTCGTCGAGGTGGATAAACAGGCGGATATTTCTCTCAAAACCACAAATGGCAGTATCGTTCTTGGTCTGCCAGAGGACTTCAGCGGTGAAATCAATGCCCGCACGACCAATGGCACCATCTCTTCCGAGCTTCCGGTGACGTTTGAGGGCACAGTCAGCAAGCGCCGCCTGCGTGGTTTTGTTGGCGAAGGCGACAGCGATGTCCGCTGCGAACTGGCGACGACCAACGGCTCGATAATGATCCGCAAGCTTGCCGGTGAAAAGTAAAACGGCGGAAAACATCTCCGCCGTTTCAGGAAAGGAGGGTGGATGGAAATCAGGAACATGAACTGACACGATGTGCCATTTCATGAACACCGCCCCTGAGTAAGACAAGCTTGATACCAGAGTGCCTCTTTTGAGCGTTATTTTCCCGTAATGCCCTAACTTCCATATTATCAGCGCTTTTTCTCCATCCTTATGATTTTTAAAAAGTTACATCGTGTTCATTTCCGCAAGGCAGTGTCTCATCCTGGTGCCGCTGTTTCTTTTTGAGACAGATCGTGGCGATCGTGTGCATGCGCTCCGCCCTGCTTCTTTATCCTGCCTGAAGGTATTTCTGCTTGCTTTTTTGCTGCATTCGCTGCATTATAGCCGGTACATATTTTTCCGGAACCGTCCGATATTTCATGCATCACCATTGTCCAACCATTGAAGCCTGCTGCAAAGAAAGCACGGGCCGGTGCCACCGCGTTTGGTGGAACGACCGGCCGGGAAAAAACCATGCAAAAGAAATCCTGTTTTCGCCATCCAGAAAAGATAACCAGCCGGAAGTGCTACGAATGCGGGAGACCGATCTGTTTTCAGTGCACCCTCAAGGCGAGTCACCATTTTTTTTGTGGCCGTAAATGCCACGTGTCATATCTGCTGTTGAAATATCCCCGCAAGTGGCAGAAAAAATACGGCCGCAAAAAGAAGCGCCAGCCTGTGGACCCTGCCCTGCTGCGCTGGGCGACAGGGTTGCTGGTGGTTGTGCTCGTCTGTCTGGTTGCGGTGATCATGAAACGACTGTACACCATCGAGTCGGCCTTCGATTCCCTCGTCGTCGATCTGCAGGATAAACCGGCACAGCCTTCCGCACCGCTGCCAGACTCTCTGAAAGCCGTGATCAGTACACGCTTCACTGTCACTTCGCCGATCAATGGCACCAAAATTCGCCGCAGCAGTTTTTCCATCGTCGGTGAGGCGCCGGATAATTTCGTGGTTATTCTCACCCGGAGCGAGCGGATTCTGAAATCAGCGGTACCCATTCGCCGCAGCTTTCGTTTTCGCAATGTGCCTGCAGAGATCGGTCGCAATGAGTACGTCGTGCGGGCGATCAGTCCGGATGCCAGCATGGCTATTATGGAAAAGCTGGTCATTTATATGGACAACCCGGCGCTCGAGCATCTGACCCGGGACTTCACCCGCGGCTCTGCCGGCGAAAAAATCATCAGCCTGACTTTTGACGGCGGCTCCTATGATAATGCCGCCCGCCCTATCCTGGACATCCTCGATCATTACGGCATCAATTCGACCTTTTTTCTCACCGGGCAGTTCATGAACCGCTATCCCGAAATGGTAAAAGCCATTCTCGAGCGCGAGCATGAAATCGGTAACCATACCTGGAATCATCCCCACCTGACGACGTTTGCAAGCAACAGGCGGCACAACACCCTGCCTGAGATTACGCGCGAGAGCTTTCAGGAACAACTGCGCAAAACAGCACGCATATTTACCCGGCTGACCGGCCGCAAACTGGCGGGCTACTGGCGCGCGCCCTTTGGCGAGCACAACCGCAGCATCCGCACATGGGCTGCTGAGCTGGGCTACCGGCATATCGGCTGGACCAGTGGCCGCACCTGGGAAATGAGCATGGATACCATGGATTGGGTCGCTGACCGGGAATCGCCCGCCTATCACGCACCATCAGAGATCATGCGGAAAATCATACGGCAGGCAGAAGCCGGAGACGGCTGGGGTGCCGCCGGCGGTATCGTACTCATGCATCTCGGCACTCAGAGACATACGGATCAGATGTACGAGGCTCTGCCGGAGATGATCGAAAAACTGCGCGATCTGGGTTATCGTTTCGTGACGATTTCGGAAATGATCAGGTTGTCGGAACAGCGGGCTTCGGAGTAGGGAGCTGTTATGGATGTGATGAACAGGCTGGATGAAAACAGGTTTCGCCACGTCGATGATTTGCTGGCGTTTATCAGCATCTACGATGATGAGGCCCGAACACAGGCCTACCTCGAACTGCTGCGCGCGCATGCACATGCCATCGAAAATCGCGTGTGTGTCGAGGCCGGCTGTGGAATGGGGCTGTTCAGTGCGGAGATGGCGAGGCTGGGCGCACGGAAGGTATATGCCGTCGAGCAGAATCCGCTCATGGCCGCGGTTGCGCGTGAGCAGTTACGGCAGTGGCCGCAGGTCGAAGTTGTGGAGATGTCCATCCAGGAATTTGAACCCGGTCACGAGGTCGATGTGCTGGTGCATGAATTTTACGGCCAGTTTCTCTTTGATGAAGACCTCGCCGCTCTCGGGGACCTGCGCTTTCAGCCCGGGCTGGTGTTGCCGGACGGGGGTTCACTCTACTGCAGCGTTTTGCCGGCAACGGAATATCTCGACGATACGGTCACGGCCGCTGCACTGCGCGAGTTGCAGGGCGTACTCGTCTCCGGACTTTTTGCCGAAACTGGAGATGAGTTTCAGCAGCGGGCGCTGAGCTGGCAGTACGGACAACCGTTCGCCTTGCGCCAGCGGATCGATCTGCATGACAGGGAAGGAGACCTGCTGGCGTTTGCCCTTGAAGTCAGCCATGCAGGGCGCGCGATCTGCCGTGCCGGCGAGTGCGACAACTGGGCCATGGTCTGGACTCCCCGCGCTGGTGATGTCTGTGAGATCAGCTTCATCCCGGATGAGGGCGGGCATGATATCGAGTTTCGCTGGCTGCGTTAGCCCGGTTATTTAATCCCATCTATGCTATGAACAGGGCTGCCGGCGTTCGGTGTTGAAGAAATCGCGACAGCGTAACTTAATCTTATCGCAGAATCAGAAAAAACAAGCTCCAGGGAGAAAACCATGCCGGTGACAACGATTGCCTGGGACGACGGAATGATCCGCATGATCGATCAGACACGTCTTCCGGGGCAGCTTATCTATCTCGAAATCAGGGATATCCCCACCCTTGCAGAAGCGATTCGCTCTCTGCGCGTGCGCGGTGCGCCGGCTATCGGTGTGGCAGCCGCGTTCGGTTTGCTGCTGGCAGCGGAGCAGAGCACGGCAACCAGGCCTGAGGCCTTTTTCGATGAACTGCAGGAAACCGCAGAGCTGCTGCGCAACACACGGCCTACGGCAGTGAACCTTGCCTGGGCGCTCGATCACATGCTGGAAGCTGCCCGTGCTGCGCAGGCAGAGGGTACCATGGCCATGCGAACAGCCCTGCGGCAGAAAGCCATGGCGTTGTACAAAAACGACCAGACCGTGAACAGAAAACTCGCTGAATACGGTGCTTCGCTCATTCCCGATCCGGCGGAGATCATCACGCATTGCAACACCGGCGCCCTTGCCACCGTCGATTACGGTACCGCCCTGGGAGCAGTTTTTACCGCCCATGCGCAGGGGAAAAAAGTACACGTCTGGGTGGATGAAACGAGGCCCCTGCTTCAGGGCGCGCGGCTGAACATGTGGGAATTGCAGCATGAAGGCATCCCGGCGACACTGATTTGCGACAACACCGCAGCGTTTGTCATGGCCCGGCGGGAGATCAACTTGTGTATCGTTGGCGCGGATCGTATAGCGGCAAACGGCGATACTGCGAATAAAATCGGGACCTATGCGCTGGCCCTGGCTGCGAAGCATCACGGCGTTCCGTTTTACGTCGCCGCACCGTGCAGTACGATAGACCCGGCAGCCGCGAGCGGTGAGGATATACCGGTCGAGGAGCGGGGCGCGGATGAAATCGTCAATGGCTTCGGGCGCCGGACTGCTCCTGAAGGCGCACGCGTCTATGCCCCGGCTTTTGATATCACGCCGAACGAGCTGATCACCGCGATTATCACCGAGCGCGGGGTGCACAAACCACCGTTCACAAGCAGCCTGCCGTCCGGCCAAAAAACACTTGATTAATGCCGCGAATTCGGCTATATTGCCGCGATTAACGGGCGTAGTGTGGCTGTAAATTTTTTTGAAACAATCATCTAACCCTTTTCCCGATCTATTCATAATGTGATTTGCGCTGTGCACAGGAATATCGGGAAACTGAAAAATTTCTTCCGAAAGGTGTGGTCTGGTGACTTGATTGCGGTTCTGATGAGTTACACTACACTGTAACCCTTTTGGGCCTGTAAATTTTTCAGGTGATAAAAACAGCGGTTTCGCTGTGTTCAACTTTTCAAATTTCCAAGGAGAGAGGCAAAATGAAGAAGAGCAGTTTTATCGGAGTACTGCTTGTTCTGGCAGCAGCGACTATGTTTATGGGCTGTCAGCCGAAAGAAGTCACTTCGGCAAAAGTTTACATTCAGCAGAATGACTGGGACAAGGCACTCGAACAGCTTCAGAAAGCAGTGGAGCTGTACCCGGAAAATCCGGAAGCCTGGTATCTGCTGGGCGAAGCCTATGGCGAAAAGGGCAAAGTCGCAGAGATGATCGAAGCGTTTGAAAAGAGCATCGCTGTAGATCCCAAATTCGAACCCCAGATCAAACAGACGCGGGAGAAATTCTGGGTCAAGAGTTACAATGCTGGTGTGAATGGCTTCAATAAGCAGGACATGGATGTGGCCATGAAGGGCTTTAAGGAAGCGACTATTCTGATGCCTGACCGTGCGGATGCCTATCGTAACCTGGCGGTCGCCTATGCGAATAAAGATATGATCGACGAGGCTATCGCCACGTTGAAAAAAGCGATCGAGATCGATCCGGAAGATGTTGGCACCATGGTCAATCTCGGCACGATCTATTACCAGGCCGGCAAATTTGAGGAAGCCATCGATGTTTTCAACAAAGCACTGGAAAAAGACCCTTCGAATGGCCAGGCCATCAAAGTGCTCGCTTTTGCCTATGACCAGATCGGCCAGTCTGAAAAGGCGCTGGAAGCATACGATAAAGCCCTGCAGCAAGACCCGGATAATATCGATCTGATTTTCAACTATGGCCGCCTGTTCTATAATAAGGAAGATTATGCGAATGCCATCAAGTGGTTCGAGAAAGTACTCGAGCAAAACCCTGATGACTATCAGGCCGCTTTGAGCGTCGGTGATGCCTATCTTCGTATTGCAGACGAGTATCGCAACAAGGCCAACGATCTCGATTCCAATAACGGCAACATCAAGGAAATCGAAAGCCTGCGCAAGCAAGCGAAAGACAACTATCTCAAAGCAATTCCGATGCTGGAACGTGCTGCTGAGCTGAACCCGGATGAAAGCTCTATCTGGCACAACCTCGGCGTTGCCTATATCAACGCCGGCCAGCCGGAAAAAGGCAAGGAAGCATTCGATAAGGCAGAAGCATTGAAATAAGCTTTTGTGAACCCGGAATCGGGGGGATACCGTACTGGGTTTTAACCCCGGGTATTCAGTTAACTCAGCAAACCAGGCTTGGCCCAGATGCCGGTATGTGTCATTCCGGCCGGGCGAAGCGCAGTGCCGGAATCTCATCTTTTCCGGCGCGTGCCAGAGTCATGGAAATTCCGGTCTTCTCCTGTGGGGAAACCGGAATGACGGTTCTGGAGTAGGCAGGTGCTGTGCTCTGGCGGTCTGGCTGAAAAATGCAACATTGCTGTGAGTTAAGTGGATAACCAGACGTGACTCACGCTGAGCCGGGTTTATCAAAGACAGATTTTTCAGATCAAAAAAAAGGCTCCACATCGTAGTGGAGCCTTTTTTATTGGCACGGTTCTCACCTGATTGCGATCTGGTATTTTAGGCACAATGGAGGGAAGACCGGGGGAACAAAACTAAGAGCTCTGACTCCACCGCTGATGCACTATCTCTAAACCGGCAAAATCTGAGCTGCGGGGAAGACTTCAGTCTGTTACACGCCGGCGGTCAGAGCCTTCCGGCGCTTGAGGGCATCCTGGCGCGCGTTGTTTTTGTTATACACCTTCATAGCCGGCGGGCGCTGGACGTCGGTGTTGTCCTCATGCCGGCGGTAGCGGTACAGCACGTCATGAATGCGGTCCACATCGTATTTTTCCGAAATTTTCAGCACCATATCGTAATCCTCCCCAAAGTTACCGTACTGTTCTTCGTTGTACAGCCCCATTTCGAACAGCACCTTTTTGTGAAAAAAGCGCAGAGCGCCGGCGCCATCGACGCGCAGGATATTGTTGCGGTCGTATTCGAGATGCTTGATCACACCCATGTCCGGTATCGGTTTGCTGTCGATGTCGATCAGGTCGTAGTAGCTCACCGCCAGCCCGCAGCGCGGGTGGGATTCCATATAGGCGACCATGGTCTCCAGGGTGTGCGGAACGTATTCGTCATCAGAGTCGAGCTGGGCGATGTATTTGCCTCTCGCCTCGCGGATGCCGCGATTGAGCGCCTCGGCGATGCAGGAACCGTCATGCTGCACCAGCCGGACGCGTTCATCGGTAATGCTGCGCACCTCGTCCTGGGTGCCGTCGGTCGAACCATTATCGACGACGAGAATTTCGAAGTTGCCGTACGTGCCGTCGAGTACGGTCTGGATGGTGTGGCGGATGAACGTTTTGCGGTTTAATATCGGGATGACGATGCTGACCATGACATCGAACTTTTCATCATCCGAATAAGGGACGATGGCGTTTTTGTGTGTGAGATAAGCGTCGTTGCGGCGCAGATAGTTTTTGAAAACAAACTCGATTTCCCGTTCCATCTCCGGCGTGTAAAACAGGTAGCTGAATCCGCCCCGCGCTCCCTGCCCCGGTGAGTGCAGTTTGCTCAGTGCCGGGTCTGAGACCGGTGCCTCACGTACCACGCAACGGTACAGGGGCTCAGCAACATGGCGGACATCCCATTCGCTTTGCAGGCGCAGGCGCAGGTCATATTCCTCGGCATAGTTGAGGTCTTCATCAAAACCACCGGTATGCAGAACAACAGCGCGATTCCAGACCCGAAAATAACCCAGAGAAAACCGTTCGTCGATGTTGTTCTGAAACGGCCAGAGTTTTTCTTCACGCTGGCTGCCGTCGTGTTCTTCGACGAGATAATCTGTATAGACGAGTGCTGTTTTTTCATCGCTGAATGCTTCGATCACCCGGCTGGAAAAATGTTTTTCGGGGTAAATGTCAGGCGGCAGCACGCAGACGAACTCGCCACGGGCGTTTTCCATGCTGTCGTTAAACAGCGCAGCGCGATTACGGTGCGCACGATCATACCAGACGACATCCTGCTTGCGCACGGATTCGGGTACAGCAGAATTTTCCCGCTTGAGCCGTTCGTCGAAAATGAGAATCTCCGCAGCGTTGTCCTGCTGCCTGATCGCTTCGATTTGTCCGGCGATATCCTGCTCGTTTTCGTACAGGGGTAAAACAAAAGTCATTCGTTTCATCGTGTGGCAATCTCCTCCTGATGGATATTGAAATAGCGTGGCAATTCATCAACCCGAAGGTCTTTCGTAGTACAGATCCCGGGTATCCAGTTAACTCAGCAAACTGGGGCCGGCTCAGATACCGGCATGTGTCATTCCGGCCAAGCGCAGCGCAGTGCCGGAATCTCATCTTTTCCGGCACGTGCCCGAGTCTGGGAGATTCCGGTCTTCCCCTGCGGGGAAACCGGAATGACGGTGCTGATGCTGGTACGTGTTGTGCCCAAACAAAGTGGGGTGCCGGTAATTATTCGCTCCTCATCTCGGGTTTCAGGCCTGGGCTATCAAGCGATCGGGCTGCGTTCTCCTGCCGGCTCGGTGATCGAAATGACCACTGGCATCAACCGGTCCCGATGGCCGTTGTCCGAAGGGATATTGGCGATGCCCGGGCTTATTCCCGGCAGCAGGGTAGTCTGGCGCAGGGATTCGGGCCAGAGCTGGAGAACACTTGAGCCGCCTCCGTCCATGTTGAGCACATCACTGCAGCCAAGGGCCTTGCCGATGGCGCCGGCCTCCTGCAGAGTTGCGCCAAAGGAGTGTTCGCGCAACCGCCCGTCGATGACGCACAGCAGAGCACTGCCATCGGGTTTCAGACCGAGAATCGTACGTGGCGCGCGTGTGTGCCCGCTGTCGTGCGGGAAGCGCGTCGGCGCCACGCCGGCCTGTGTGATTTCTCCGTCGCTGTGCACGGGAAGGAATACTTCCCCGCCGGCACCGGCAGCAAAAAAATCATGTGCGATAATCTGCCCGTTCTGCAACAGGGCGGGCCCTGCGCCGACAGCTGTGTTGATGTGCTGCATGCCGAAAAACTCCGCCCGCAGGCGGGTGCCGATTCCAGCCCCATGCTTGCGGATGGCCTCGAGCACAGTGCTGGCGGAGATGTGCCGGGCCGGCACTGACAAAACAAAGCCGCTGGCCGGTATTTCCATCCCCCCGCCCTCCGCAACAGCGACGATACGCCCGAAAACGATGGCCACCTCGACCACCTCGCCGGCTGGTGTTTTTTGCTCCCCAGCCGGTAATTCCGCCCGCCAGGCAGGGGTGAAAAGTACCGTCTGCCTGCCATGCGCACCCTCGTTGTCGATGGCGAAGCCATCTGTGCCGCCTGCTTTCAGCGGCTCGCGCTCCCATGGGAGTTGCAGAACACAGTGCTGCATGGAAACGGTCGTGATAGTCGCTTTGCCCGTATCATCCGCAAGAAAAGCAGCACGCGGTACCAGGGGGGCCTGCAGGAGCTCGCCGTCAACCACGAGCAGGCCGACAGGATCGTTCATCGCTGTAAACGGGTTGCGGTATTCCTCCGGGAAGTTGAGAAAAAAACCATTGTTGGTTGCGGCGAGGACGGGTGCATGAAAATTTTCAGGGACAAAATGTCCCAGTTCGCCGGCGTACAATCGGGAGATCAGATGGCTGGCGTTGACCCGAACGAGCTGCCGCAGCGGTCTGGTACTGGGTTGTGCACGTGAGTTGTCGCCGATAAAACGATCGACAAAAGTGTATTTTTTCAGGAAGGCCTGTTCATCCGGGTCCAGATTACCCTCAAGGTGTCCGTCGCGCAGGCTGAGTTGGCCGGCGCGTGTTTTTTTCTGCAGCCGCCGCACGATGATCTCCTCCGCACCGACGAGCCAGCCATTGCTGTACTTTTCGATGGGCGTGGGATACTGTTCAGAATGAGCCACGGGCCGCAGTCTGTCCATGATTACAAATGCGACGGGAAAAGTTTCACCGCGCGTCGTGCGCAATGCGCCCTCAGCCCAGCATGTCTGCCAGAAGGCATTGGCGATTGCATGCTGCAGATCACCATCCTGCATCAGCCGCTCGCGGCCGTTTTTGTGGAAGCGAATAGGCAGGGGCTGGAGATGATCCGGCGGGAATGAGAGGATATTCAGACTCAGACCTTCGAGACTGCTATCGCTGCTGCGTTGATAGCGCAGCCGGTGCCAGCGCACGGACTGTCCCAAGTGCTCGACTCTGGACTCGAACAGGGCAAACGATGATGAACCAGGAAAAATTTTATCCAACAGCTGCTGAAGGTGCTCCATTACAAACCGGCGGCAAAAACGGGTACGTGTTGGTGTTCCCCCGACCTTATTCATCAATTAGCGCATCGTGCACAAGGCTTGTCGGGATAACGTAAAAATTTGATTCGACGAAAAATTTCTGGCAATGCAAGTGGCGTCTCAGAGGAGTGGCCTTGTCGCATCAGTCCGGCCAGGAATCGCGCCCTCCCACCGTGTCACTCTGGCGACGGCACATCCCCCACCAGGCTGTCCCGGCCAAAAGCGCCTCATCATGTCATCCCTGCCGGAGCGCAGCGAAGTGCCGCAATCTCCCGCGCGATGAGGGGCTTATTTATCACCTGCCGCTCAGGAGGACAGATTGAAACGGTGTAACCAAAGAGTTTGAATAGTAGCGAAGTTCCGGATAAAACACAACGAGAAAGTCCTGAAAACTTTGATCACCTGGGAGGAGATTCCGGTATTCCACGATGCGGAAACCGGCAGAAAAAGAGAGCGCTTGCCAGTTCCGGGGGGCGACACTGCGGGGAAGCGCTCGCGGCCTTTATGCGTCATCGGAAAAAAAGCCCTGCACGCAGCGAATGTGTCGAGGTGGAGTGCTGCATGCAGGGCAATTCGTTATGTCACAGGGCAGGGTACCGACAGGCCGTTCTGACTGCTTTTATTCGCGCTGTCCGTTTCTTTATTTGATCAGGTTGAAGACTTCCTCTGCGCCGTCGATTTCATCCTGAATTTCATCGAGCCAGCCCTCCAGGTCTGCTGCCACGATATCCAGCCGGGCAAAAGCATAGGGATCGAGTTCCTGCTCTTTGCTCCAGCCGGTGAAGCCCAGGCCGAGTCCTTTGGTCACCGAGTTGGCGATGTGGATCACTGAGACCAGCTTCGGGTCTTCGCTCGCTTCGCCGGGCGTATGGTGCAGGTCGATGACTTCGACCAGGGGGAAAGGCAGGTTCCATTTGTCGGCCAGATAACAGCCAAGGTCGCAATGTGTACCGCGATAGACTTCTAATTCCGCCTCGAAAAAGCTTTTGTTCTTTTCCTTCATTACCTTGATGACTTTGGTGAGTTCATCCTTGAAGTACTGCTGCAGAATGATTTTCCCGATGTCGTGAATGATACCAGCGACAAAAGCATTCTCCGGGTCGATGTGCACTTTGCGTGCGAGAAAGCGGGCGACCATGCCTGTGCCGATAGAGTGTTTCCAGAATTCGGTCATGTCAAACAGCTCTTCATCCGAGCTGGTATTCATGGTATTGAAGATAGATATGCTGGTAACGGTGTTGCGCGTTGCGTTGAAGCCGAGCAAAACAACGGCATCCTGCACGGTGAGAATTTTACGGCTGAAACCAAAAAAGGGCGAGTTGACGATTTTCAACAGCTTCATCGAGATGGCCTGGTCAGTTTCGATGACCTCGGCGATCTGCCGTGCAGTCACGTTGGGCTTGTTGATCAGCTCTGTGACTTTCGTAAAAACGGTTGGCAGAGTAGGCAGGTTGTCGATGCACTCCAGATTGATGATCAAATTCTCCCAATTCATAGGGCACTCCGTTCCGATTGCATGGTATTGTATAAAATGGTTGTTTGCTCTATCCCACCGTGCTGATGTGACATCCTGGATTCCCCAGGCTGCCCGGGTGCGGCTGTGTTTTCTGCCAGATGTATCGGCATTGTCAGGAAAAAACTTGTGGTGAGACCTGTGCAGGAAGAAAATATCCGGTGAGGGTTTCAGAGTTGGTTGTGGAAAGGGTTGAAAAGGTCGAGCTGATCAGGCCCGCCGTGAAGGGAGACACCCTCCAATGTGAGCAGCTTTTTCTTGAGCTCAGTCCCCCCGGTGAAACCACCGAGTTTACCCTGGCCGGCGACGACACGATGGCAAGGCAGATAAATAGGTACAGGGTTGCTGCCCAGGGCATTGCCGACAGCCCGCCCGCTGCCCTTTTTCCCCACGCGCCTGGCCAGCTCGCCATAGGTCACCGTCTGCCCGTAGGGAATGTCACGCAGCATGAAAAGGACTTTTTTCTGGAAGGTGCTTTTGAGCAGCAGGGGGTCAAAGGGGAAGTCGAAATCACGGCGTTTGTGGTAAAAATATTCCTCGAACTGGCGGCGGTAGGGCTCGACTTCGTCAAAGGATTCGATCAACCAGCGCTCCGGGAATTCGGCTTTCAACTTCTCCATGAATTCGAATTCGCTGCCGCTGCCGAACATGACGCGAACCAGCCCTTTGGAACTGCAGGCAACCAGGGTGGGTGCAAAATCGGTCAGATAGATGATGGAGTAGAAAATTTTATTTTCACGCAGTTGTTGTTTCAAGGCTTTTTTCAGGGCTGCCGCGTTTCCGGCCGCATCGCCCGTCGTCAGGATGTTGCCCAGACCTTTGAACAGCCCCTCGATGATGGCGTACTCTTTCCGGCACGGTTCGCAGTTGCTGGTATGCTTGAGCAGCTTGCGAACGGTCTCCGGGCCGAGCTCATCGCTGAAATAGGCTACGAGCAGATCTTCTGTAACATGGCCGGTGAGTTCCATGGCGATCCGGGTTGAAAAGTACGGTATTTTGAAATCAAAAAATTTCTCTGGCTAAAAATTAAACATCTCGACGCTGAGAAGTAAAGGGTTTTCTGCCACAGGTGAAAAATAACCTGAAAAGTTGTTAGGGAGCGACCCGTTTGCTGCGCGATCGCTGCTGCAGAAGCGCGAATCAGCACCGTGCCCATATCCCCGCGCTACGGCGAGGCTGGTAAAGTCTGCCTTGCTTCCAGAGAAAATTACCAGTACATTTGTCGATCAGCGCCTGGTGCAAAGAAAAGCTGACCAGGTGAAAGCTGTTTCTCTCAGCAAAAAGGAGCTGATTATGGCGGGTTTTTTTGATTGGTTGAGTACCCTCTGGGGGGGCGGAGGTTCGTCAGCAGGAAAAAGTAAACTGGTCGTGATCGATCCCGGTCATGGTGGCCGGTTCAGTGGGGCAGTTGTGAATGAACCCGGCTCAGGGACCCAGATTACGGAAAAATCGATCACTCTTGATATCGCCAGGCAGTTGCGTGCTGAGCTCGAATGGCGTGGCTGGCGCGTGCAGATGACCCGTGATGAAGACATCGCTCTGGCTGAGGAAATCAATGCAGACCTGCAGGCGCGGACAGCTCTGGCGAATGAGGCGGGCGCGGATGTGTTCGTGAGTATTCATTGCAATTCCTCTGATAATCCGGAATCAGAGGGCATTGAAACTTATCATTCGCCGCAAAGCGAGCAGGGCGGCAGGCTGGCGCAGTCTATCCAGCAGGCGCTGATGCAGGCGTTGCCGGAACATCATGACCGTGGTGTCAAGGCCAAAGATTTCGTCGTCCTGAAGCTGACCGCCATGCCTGCAGTGCTGATCGAGACGGAATTTATGTCCAACCCCCGGCAGCTGAATTTTCTGCTCGACCCTGCCGAGCAGGGCCGGCTCGCACGTGCTGTTGCTCAGGGTATCATTTCGTTTTACGGCCAGGCAACACCCGTCTGACCACTATCTCACATCTGTTCTCTGCAAAAACGGCATCTGGTGGTACTAATAGAGAAACATAATCCGGAAATTCAGACATCTTGAAAAGAGTTTTCTAACCCCGGTTTTTCAAAGCATTCAATGAGCACTGCATGCATGGATAGTCGGGAAAATCACCATTCGGCACGAGAACAGAACCAAGGAGCAGGGAAAGCAGAATGAACAGTTTATTCATCAGGGTAGATGATAAACAGTATGGCCCTTTTTCTCATCACGAATTACGCGGTCTGGTTAAAAAAGGCAAATTCAACTCCGCAGACCTCGTCTGGCATGAAGAAAACGGCGAGTGGGTTCACGCGGAAGAAATGAATGAACTCAGAACGATTTTCACCGACGATGCTGCATTCGAAGCATCAGAGAGTAAAATCATCGCTGTTGGTGGTGGCAAGGGCGGTGTGGGAAAAACCGTACTGACCGCTTCCCTCGGAGTCGCTTTTGCCAGCATGGGCAGAGAAACCGTACTGGTCGATGCTGATTTCGGCGGTGCTAACCTGCACACCGTGATGGGTATCCTCGAGCCTGAATACACGTTTTTTGATTTCTATACGCTGCACCGTGAGACGCTGAACGATATCGTCCTGCCGACGCCGGTGGAACAACTGAAGCTGATCAGCGGCGCCTGCGGCACCCTCGGCCTTGCCAATCCGAAATACAGTCAGAAACTGCGCTTTATCAAGCAGCTGCGCAACATCGATGCAGACTATGTACTGCTCGATCTCGGTGCAGGATCATCCTACAACGTCATCGATTTTTTCCTGGCAGCGGATGAGGGCATTGTTGTGACCAATCCGGACCCGATGGCGATACAGGAAGCGTTCAGCTTTATCAAAATCTGCCTGATGCGCAAGCTCAAGCGCGCCTTTCACGGCAATCGCCAGGTATTGCAGCTTCTCGAACAGGACGAGGTCTCACGTCCCGGGCGCATGCTGATGTCCATGTCGGAAATCGTGGCGAAAATCCGTGAAAACGACGAGCGCGCTGCCGACTTTTTCGAGCAAGTGCTGGAATCGCACAAGCCCAAGCTTATTTTGAACATGGTGATGAAGCCTGATGATGTCAAAGAAGGCATCGCTATTCAGGCTGCCGCAGCCGAACTGTTGTCGATCGATGTGCAGTATCTCGGCTTTATCAGTTATGACAACAGCGTTCGTGATGCCGTGCGCGAACTCAAGCCGTTCCTGTTGCGCAATCCCCGTTCAAAGGCAGCCCAGGATTTGGCCAAGCTGGTCAACATCAAACTTCTCGGCAAATCCATGTTCAAGAGTTTGTGGGAAAAGCGCAAACTGAAAAAAGTGCTGCTCGATGAGCAACAGCACTATCCTGATATGGATTTGGCTGCTAAAGCACCGATCTGTTCGGTGAAATGTTTTTACTGGGATGACTGTGAATACCAGAACGGCGGCCATCCCTGCAGCGTGCGACACCTCGACCCGATTTTCCGGGGCTGAGCCAGAGCACAGCACACAGAAGTATTGATTCCCCCTTTGTTCGCCAGGCGGCAAAGGGGATTTTTTTTGCAGTTGTTACAAAATTTTTAATGTATGGTAAAAAAATAGTTGCTTTCTCATAACGCTGCCTATATATTGAATTCACCTGATCTTCAGCGCATCCTACCTTTCAGTTCGGCACCACGAATTTCAGCAAAGAAAATTTCAGGCTACAATTCCGCCTGCCTGGAGTGGCAGGGAACTCTGGAATGGATTCTCCTCTCTGATACTGGCTCGGAATAAGGTGAAGGAGTAGCTTATGCTCTGCACACGTTCCTGGAAATGGGTTGGGGGAATGTTGGTTGCAGCTTTGCTGATGACTGCTTGCGGTCCATCCTATGAGCACCAGCTCACGCAGGCACGGATTCATCTCACCGCTCTCGAACAGTCTGATGCTGTTCGCTATCT
>WFTM01000294.1 GCA_015485525.1 Candidatus Zhuqueibacterota bacterium
CCGGCTACCAGCAGCGAACGCAGGAGCAGGGCCATGACTTCAGACATGTCGTCTCTGCCGACCGCCTGTGCGGTCATGCCCGTGGTGCCCATGCGCAGAAAGCCGAATGACCAGTAGATGAAATCGAAAATTACGGCGCCAAGCGCAACACCGGCGAGGAAGCGGATATCCGGGAGATGACCCAGCATGATCGTATCCGCAAGCCCAACCAGAGGCACCGTGATGTTCGAAAGAATATTGGGGACGGTGAGGCGGAAGAATTCGCGGGTAAGCGGCGTCTGTCTGTCATTCTGCATAGTATCTCTTCAACCGGTGATCAGATTTGTTGGGCCTAACCTGAGCGATTTATATTTGGGACAAAAAAGCAGCAAAAAAAGCTGTTTGAATGGATTGATCGAATGCTTCCCTCTATTCAGCATAATAACGTGAGCCTGCGCCCCGGAACCCAAAATCCATCTTTGCGCAGAAACGGAGTTAAAAAAATGGGCATCTCCTTGAAATGGTCTGTTTTTCTGTTCAGTGGTTTCCTGGTTGCCAACTTAGCACCTGCGGCACATTTACACGCTCAAAACACAGCCGGATACAGCATCAGGGGCCGTGTTTTCGATGCGCAAACCGGACAGCCTGTTCCCCACGCCAACGCTTTCCTCGCCCACTCCATGCTCGGCGATGCCGGTGATGAGCAGGGCATTTTCCAGATAAACAACATCCCGGCCGGCCAACACGAGCTCATCGTTTCGGTCCTCGGGTATGAGCTCTACAAGAAAACACTGCGCCTCCCTGCAGCAACTCCTGTGATCCTCACTGTGGCGCTGACCCCTCGCATCATTCCGTTCCCGGAAATTGAAATCTCGGCAGATACCAGAGAGTGGCGCAAAAATCTGCGCCGTTTTTCCGAACAGCTCATCGGTACCAGCCGCAACGCCCGCATGACCGAGATCGAAAATGCGTACTGTCTCGATTTCCGGGTAAACAATGACACACTGATCGCCACAGCGAGCGAGCCGCTGCGAATCATCAACCGGGGGCTGGGATATAAAATTTATTATGTCCTGGAGAGCTTTCGCGCCTCGCGCACAACTGCGCGTTTTTCAGGCCTGCCGCGTTTTGACACCCTCGCCGCGAACTCATCACAGCAACTGCGAACCTGGAAAGAACGCAGAAAACAAGCATACCAGGGTTCGCTGCGCCATTTTCTCACAGTGCTGTGCGCGAATTTCGACAGCGTGACAACTGTACTGAAGCGCGACCCGACACTTGCGGCACGCCTGCAGCGTGGGGAAGCCAGCAGTATAAATCTCCTCAGCAGGGAAGGTTTTGTCGTTTACCGCTTGGAGCGCCCGGTGGGCAGTCCGCAAACCATACGCAGGCAGATCGATCCCTATTCTCTGATCCGCTCCGGAACGCACCCGGAAGACAGAGTACTCACGTATCGTGGCAGCCTGCAGGTCGTTTATAATCGCGGAGCAGAGCAGCCGGAATACCTCGCCTATCTCCGGCTGGGGCGCTGGACCCGGCCGTACCAGACCTCGCTCATCGAGGCCCTGCAGGACTCTGTTACCATCGATGTGCGCGGGCGGTATTTCGATACCTTTGCCCTGCACACGAAGGGCTACTGGGGATGGCAGCGGCTGGCCGAAATGCTGCCTTTTGAGTATAGCTCTGCCGGGCCGGCGAACTGAGGTCTATTCATCAGCGGAAGGTACGATCGGCAAATACAAATAAGAGGCTTTTTTACCGCCATAGTAGATCGAGTTGACCGCGGTGAACATGTGCGTGTTTTGATGAAACGGCGTCGGGGTATTCGGGTTGGCCTCGAAACGCGGCGAATTACTGCTGGAAATCGCCAGCCGGATGCGATGACCTTCGTTGAATACGATCGCCGTATGCCCGAGATCGATTTCAAACACCGTGACGCGATTAGGCGAGAGCCTTTTTTCATCCTGCAGAGATTTGCGGTAGCGCGCGCGCACGATGCCATCCGCGACCAGCATCGAGCGGCCATCGGGGTACACATCGGTGAGTTTGGCGGTGAAGTCAGTATCCAGCATATTGCTGCTTGCGTATAATTTGAGGCGAATTCGGCCGGCGACGGTCATGGGGAAGCTCAGGGGTTCTGTCGTGAACAGCAGCACGTCTTCGCGCTTTTCAACCTCCTGCTGATCGCGCGGGCCGGGCTGGTAATAAACCGTTGCCCCTCCCACTGTCGGAACCGGATTTTCCGGATTGTAACGATACCCCTCGGCCGTGTCGTTTTTGTCTTTTTTATCACGCTGAAGCATGCCGTTCATGCTCAGATAAAAACGGACATTTTTCGCATCCGGCGGCCACTCGCCTGCTTCCCGCCACTCGTTCCCCGGCGCAAAGGACTCTCCTGCAGAACTCATCAGATAGTAACGAACAGGGGTTTCATACAGTATGCCGGTGTCTTCCTGTTTCAGCCATTGGTCGAACCAGCGCGTGGCATCTGCGAGCACATCAAAAACCGCATCGTCCGGGAAGGTCAGCTCGCCCTGCTTTCGCTTGCCGATCGCATCCAAACCGCCGGCCCATGGGCCGATGATCAGTTTCTGGTACTTTTTCCCCAGGCCACGGGCTTTTCTCCGGTTTATCGAAAAAGCGCGCCACGCTCCGTTAAAAAACGCATCGTACCAGCCGGTAACATGAGCCACCGGCACACGCACTTCTGAAGCACGCCGGGAATTCAACAGTGGCAGCCAGAACCGGGACAGGCGAGCATAATCTTCAAAAAGCGTGGTCAATGCTGTACCGCTATGTTCCCGGAACCAGACATCCGCAAACTCCTTCCGAAAAGCACCCGCAGGGAAAAGAGCATCCTGATAAAAATCATACGGCGCGGACACCACATAGGCCGTTGTCAGGCCGGGAGGCGCACTTGAAACCACCTGGTACGCGAGAAAGCCATCGATGCCAACTCCGAAACAGGCGACTTTTCCCGCACTCCACGGTTGTTTCGCAAGCCACTCCACTGTATCGTAGCCATCCTGGCGCTTGCCCCAGCCATCGTCGAAAAACAGAGAGTCAACGCCTTCGGAACCATAACGGCCGCGGGTGTTCTGGATCGCCACCGCGTAACCGGCTCGTACAAAGCGCCGCGCCACATTGGTGTAACGCTCCTGCTTTTCCGAAGTGCGGATCAGAACAGCTCCGTGGGATGGGCCTGCCGGCCTGAACACATGAGTGGCAAGGCGAACGCTGTCGCGCATGGCGACCATGTGGGTTTCAAAATCTTGTGACTGCGGCAGTACGGGTAAGGCCGAAAAAGCAACGAGAAGGAAAATCAAAGTGCGGCGGATATACTTTTTCATCACAGGAAAACAGTCCTCATTTTAGGTCAGAATTAGATCGGACAGGGAAAAAACAAGATAAGATTTGTGCCGCATTAAACAAAGAAAAAAGCAGACTGTTCCTGAGGGCAGCGCGCCCCGGAACCGTTGGGCTATCCGGTGAGAAATCTGTTTGATTTTTCAGAAAAAATCCGCTGATTACAACGTTTCTCTCTTCTGCCCTGCCGGGGCACACACTCATCAGGTAAACCGGACAAACCATGTCAGCAAAACATTCCCGGCCTATCTCTTTCGAAATCAACGGCGAGCCGGTCGAAACCCTCGCTGCTGCGCATGACACCCTGCTCGAAGTCATCCGCTACCACCTGCGCCTGACAGGCACACGCCAGGGCTGTGACAAAGGCGACTGCGGCGCCTGTACCGTGCTGCTCGAGGACAAACCCGTGCTGAGCTGCCTGACTCTGGCTGCCGAGGCAGAGGGCTGCAAAGTCATCACCATCGAGGGGTTCAGCCGCAGGGGGGAGCACCTGCACACCATCGTCGATGCGCTCGACGAAGCCGGCGGGTCGCAGTGCGGTTTCTGCAGCCCCGGGATAATTTTAGCGGCAGCACCAGTCGTGGAGAGCGGTGAGCCCATCACCCGCAAGCAGGCCGCCGAGGCGATCAGCGGCAATCTGTGCCGCTGCACCGGCTACACCAAAATTATTGATGCCATCATCGCAGCCAACAAGGCCTGGCTGGCAACCCATTCACAGGAAAACAACACATGAGCGAAGCGTGGATAGTCGAGGCGGTGCGCACGCCGATCGGCCGCTATGGTAAATCTCTGGCACTGACCAGACCGGATGACCTCGCCGGCCTGGTACTGCAAAAAGCCGCTGAGCGTGCGCAGATTCCGCCGCAGGATATTGAAGATGTCTATTTCGGCTGTGCCAACCAGGCCGGTGAGGACAATCGCAATGTCGCGCGCATGGGTGTGCTGCTCGCTGATTTCCCCGTTGAAGTGCCTGGCTGCACGGTGAACAGGTTGTGCGGCAGCGGGCTGGAGGCTATTGCCCAGGCCGCACGGGCCATCATGCTCGGCGACGGTGATCTTTATCTCGCCGGCGGTGTCGAATCCATGAGCCGGGCACCGCATGTTCTGCCCAAAGCCGAGCGCGCCTTTCCCGCCGGCAGTCTGACCGTGTTCGATACAGCTCTGGGCTGGCGCATGGTCAACCCGAAAATGGAGCAGCTCGGGCATACCGATTCCCTCGGGCAGACAGCCGAAAACCTGGCCAGTGAATACGGCATAAGCCGCGAGCAACAGGACCGTTTTGCCCTGCATTCGCACCAAAAGGCCCTGCGGGCCATCGCGGAGAAGAAGTTTGCGGACGAACTCGTGCCGGTGCAGACAAAAGCCGGCCTGTTCAGCGTCGATGAATGCCCGCGCAGCGACACCTCCATGGAGAAGCTCGCAGCCCTGCGCCCGGCCTTCCGCAAAGACGGCACCATCACCGCAGGCAACGCCAGCCCGCTCAACGACGGCGCCGCTGCACTGGTGCTCGTTTCTCCGGCGTATGCAGAAAAAAAAGGCCTGCAGCCGCTGGCCAAAATCCGCAGCATAGCCACGGCCGGTGTGCCGCCGCGCATTATGGGCATCGGCCCGGTTCCGGCCGTGAAAAAAGCGCTGCACCGGGCAGCCCTGACTCTCGATGATATCGGACTGATCGAACTCAACGAAGCCTTTGCCGCACAATCACTGGCCGTGCTGCACGACCTTGGCATAGCAGCCGAGGACCCGCGCCTGAACCCCAACGGCGGGGCGATCGCCCTCGGCCATCCCCTCGGCTGCTCCGGCGCGCGCATCGCCACAACCCTTCTGCACGAAATGAAACGCCGCGACGTCCGCTTCGGCCTGGCCACCATGTGCATCGGCGTCGGGCAGGGCATCGCGGTTGTTTTTGAGAAGGTGGAGTAGTCGGATTTGACCTGAATAGCCTCTGACTACGACTGAAAATGTTAACGCTGATTTTGTGAATAAGTCGCGCCATCTGGAATTGTGCCAGAACCTGTGTCCCACCGATAAAAAGAACAACGAACAGGAAAACCGTGATCCCCTGCATTATAGAAAGTGACCTGATGCGGGAATGCAGGTCGTCTTCAGGAATTCGGCTTGATAGTTTCGTTTTTTCAGGATACGAAAGTATCTGATTCTTAAGTACGGCTTTACTCTTCGGGAAAACATCTTGACATTGATTCACAACTATAATATTTTACCCAAAAGGTAAATATTTAATAAGACTAAGTCGTGAAAATCAGGTTCCGCACACGTAAACTCGAAAAATGCTATACACATCATCGGGAAGCAGAACAGGCGTACGGTAAAGTCGTTGCTCGGAAATTCATCCAGCAAGTCAATGTCATTAAACATGCAAAAAATATCGAAGAACTCAAGCAACTGCCAGGCCTCCGCTGTCACGAACTGAAAGGCAACCGAAAAGGCCAGTGGGCAGTTAAACTCACCGGCTATTTCCGGCTTATTTTTACACTTGAAGGTGAACGTATGGAAACCATACGAATCGAGGAGGTGAGCAAACATTATGGCGACTAATGCGACAATTCACTCTGACTTACCGATCCCTCCAGGCGAGTACCTGGAAGATGTATTAGAAGACCTGGGGATGACAAAGGATGAGCTTGCCCGGCGTTTGAACCGGCCCGCATCTAAGTTAAGCTCAATTTATAAGGGTAAAAAGGCCATCACCGCGGACACTGCTCTTCAATTAGAGAAGGTAGTCGGAGTCCCGGCCCATATCTGGACGGGTCTTGAAGCAGAATATCGGCTTGCGCAGGCCCGTAAACAAGAGGAGATGGAACTGCAACGGCTGCAAGATGAAAGGCCGCTCGTCAGACTTTTTTGCTATACTGACCTTGCCAAAATGGGCTTTGTCCCTAAATCTACCAAGGGCACAGAAAAGGTACTTGCTCTTCAAAAATTTTTCGGAGTGACATCGCTCAGGAATGTAAAAACAGTAAGGCGATATGAGGCTGCATTCCGTAGTGGCGGAGATAGGAGTAAACGGTCGCCCGAGGCAGTAGCTGCCTGGTTACGTCTCGGCGAGCTCAGGGCTCGGAATATCGATTGCTCTCCCTTTGACAAGCAGCGTCTTGAGGCAGTATTGCCTGAAATCAGGCACATGACCCTCCTGTCACCTGATAAGTTTCTTCAACGGCTGTCCGATTTGCTGGCAAGCGTGGGTGTCGCCCTGGTGATTTGCCCACACTTCCCTAAGACTTTTGCTCATGGGGCCACATTCCCGCTCGGACGTAAAAAAATGGTTCTCATGCTCACTATCCGCGGCAAGTGGGCCGATATTTTCTGGTTCAGTCTTTTTCACGAGTTAGGGCATCTCCTGCTGCACGACCGAAATACCGTTTTCGTGGAGTACGGCAACCGAGAAGAGAACATGCAAAAGCACGAAAAGGAAGCGAACGAATTCGCTGAAAATACCCTGATCCCACCTAAAAAATGGTCTGCCTTCATTCGCCGGAAAAAATTTTACCCCGATGACATTCGAAAATTTGCCAACGAAATAGGAGTAGATACAGGAATCGTGGTCGGTCGCCTTCAGCACACAGAGTTCTTGCTGCCCTCATGGAAAAACAACCTGCGCACCCGATTTGAATGGACACAGGATTTTTCTGAATTATGCCAACAGTAAACAGACCATTTTCAACATGCTTTCCGTTGATCGGGGAAAAATTGCTGTCAGGGAGCGACCAAACCGTGCTTCAAAAATTGATAGAGTTACTGCAGTGTTTCCGTAAGGTTAAATTTGTAAATTATCAGGATATCCAATTAACCTAGCCTGATAAAGATTTGACATCTGTCATTCCGACCAAGCGAAGCGATATGCCGTAATCTCATCTTTTCGGTCATGTGCCTACACCAGAATCGTCTTTCATGTCATGCAACCATAAGCATTTACAACGAGATCCACCGACTTGTTATATTAGAAAAAAATTCAGTTATCCTGCGTTCCTTACGCTAAAGGATAATTATGAATAATTCGGGGGGAAAGAGCCCAAGCTTATGAAATCTCTAAATCCAAAAGAAATCACCCGCTTGCTCAACCGGGTTAGTGATGGTGAAAAAAAGGCTTTGGACGAACTCATACCGTTGATCTACGGTGAATTACGCGAGATAGCCCATCGGCATCTGCTGAAACTACGCCCCGGCAA
>WFTM01000295.1 GCA_015485525.1 Candidatus Zhuqueibacterota bacterium
ATGATGGTTTGCCGCCGCTCAGAAAATTACCTGCATTTGTCCCAGGTTGCGTTTTTCGCACAGCGACATGAGGAGATATTAAAGATGACTCTCCCTCAGATTCTGTGGGTCGAGCAGGATTCAGCTTACCTGCCGGCAAATGGGATTGACAGAAGCAGCGGCAGTAGCAGTTTTGGGAAGCACGTACGGGTGGATAAAACGTTCGTAGTGCATGCCCCAGCAGAAAAACTCAGCGCCCCCAGCGCCCCAGAGAGAGACCCAATAAGCGATTTGCAATAGCAGTTATAGGGAAGCACGTACGCGATGAAGAAACGTTCGTAGTGCACGAATTTTCCTGGCTGGTCAGTGAAAATCAAACAACACGTTTTGAAGAAGAACCACAAAGATTTCCTCCGGGCAGAGATGCATTGTTTTTTTGCCAGTGCTGTTCTATATTATGCATCTTTTTGTTCAGTGGATAATAACCATCAGCTTCGAGCGCCAAAGCCCGCGCCCAGAGAGAAAAGACATCGTGCCTGAAAAGGATAAACAGGACAGCAAAAACAGAAAAGCCACGCGTTCGACCCGAATAGTCGGCGCCGCAGTCATGGTTTCGCGCGTCTTCGGCCTTATCCGCGAGAAAGTGATCGCCTACTATTTCTCTGCCGGCATCGCCGGGGATGCTTTTTATGCGGCATTCCGCATTCCTAATCTCTTCCGCGATCTCTTTGCCGAAGGTGCGCTGAGCAAGGCATTTGTCACCACGTTCATGGATACGGATCATAAGGATGGCGAGGAGGCTGCGTGGCGACTTGCAAATATCATTTTCACCCTGACAGCTCTTTTCCTCACCGGTTTTACCATAATCGGCATCGTGATTACCCCGGTAATCGTCGATTGGATGTTTGCCGGCAAAGGATTTGAGCTCAGTCTCGATCCCTCGGAGTGGTATGGCTTTACCAGCAAGCGTGAGCTGACGATCTTCCTCGCCCGCATCATGTTTCCCTTTCTGCTGCTGGTCTCTCTCGCCGCCATCGCCATGGGGCTGTTGAACAGCCGGGGCCGGTTCGGTATTCCGGCGCTCTCCTCGGCTTTTTTCAATATCGGTTCTCTGGCCCTCGGTGTCATCGGCTATTATATCGCCCCCGGGTTCGATTTACCGCCGGTTACTGGTATGGCGGTCGGTGTGCTGTTCGGCGGATTTCTGCAGTTTGCTGTACAAATTCCCTCTATGCGGGCGATCGGCTTCCGGTTCCGGCCGGATTTCCACTTTCGCGATGCGCGTGTGCGCCAGGTTTTGCGCTTGATGCTGCCAGCCCTGCTCGGTGTGGCGGCGATTCAGATCAACGTTTTTGTCAACTCCATTTTTGCCTCGCAGGGCGAAGGCTGGCTCACCTGGATTAACCGTGCTTTCCGGCTCGTGCATCTGCCCATCGGTGTGTTCGGTGTGGCGATTTCTACCGTGGCACTGCCCAATCTCGCCCGCTTGATCGCTGAAAACGATCTCGATGGCTACCGGGCTGCCTTTTCCCACGCCATGCGACTGATGTTTTTTCTCACAATCCCTGCAACCATTGGCCTGATATTGCTCGCCGAACCGATCTGCGGCCTGCTGTTCGAAGGCGGAAAAGCAACCAGCTTCGACACCCGGCAAATTGCAGCAGCGTTGCAGTGGTATGCCCTCGGGCTGGTGGGATATTCTGCCATGAAAATCATCACAGACGGTTTTTATGCCTTTCAGGATACGCGCACGCCGGTCCTGGTCAGTCTGCTCACGGTAAGTATCAATATCGTGCTGAACTATGTGTTTATTTTTCATTTTCATTTTGATCACCGGTCGCTGGCGCTGGCAACGACCTGCACCGTGACTCTGAACGCAGTGATTCTGCTCATCCTGCTGCGCCGGCGCGCTGTCCGGTTGAATTTTTCTGCTGCCGGACGGCTGCTGTTGCGCATCATTCCGGCTGCGGCTGCTCTGGCGCTGGCTATTCTGGGCACCCGCCATGGCCTGAGACTCCTGTTTGATGAGCCCGGGATGCTGCGATATCTGCTGCACGTACTCGTGCCGGTCCTGGCTGGGGGCAGTGTGTATTTTGTGATCTGCAAGCTGTTTAAAATAAAAGAACTGGATGAGCTGTTACAACGCGGCTCCTGATTTTTCGGGATCGATGAACGTCGAGGAGGACAAGCATGTCTGCACGAGAGAATATATTGAACCGGTTACGCCAGGCGGAAAAAAGCGCGCAGGAACATACGCTGCCGCACGTGCACGATCAGGAGCTGTACCGTGATTTCCCCGAAGAGTCGCCGGAGGTTATGCTCGATCTTTTTGCCCGCCGGCTTGTTGCCCTGCAGGGAGAGTTTTATGCTGCTGCATCAGAGCTTGAAGCGGCTGAGAAGTTGTTACATATCCTCAGCTCAGCCGGCGATGGCCCGGTCGCGGTACAGGAGCATACCCTGCTGCATTCTGTGGTGGAGCATAATACCGGCTTGCGCAACCGGTTGGTTTTTGAACAGAATTTCCCCGAAGATGCCCGTGAGTTTGCTGCCTTTGAAGCCGGTATCACCACAGCCGACTGGCTCATCGCGCGCAGCGGGTCCATTTTGCTGCGCACGAACCGTGCAGGTGGCAGGCGCCTGTCGGTTTTGCCACCGCTGCATGTCGTCATCGCTACGACCGGACAGCTCGTGCCTTCCCTGGAACAGGGACTGGACCGAATCCGCGCACAGGAAGCGGACTGGAGCTATATGACCCTGATCACCGGCCCGTCGCGAACTGCGGATATCGAAAAAATACTCGTGCTCGGCGCGCACGGCCCCAAAAGGCTTGCCGTGATCGTTATCGAACAAAACTGATTTTGATTTAGCATGCTTCGGGGCAGCCTGCGGCCGGAAAGTCGCGACCGGGGTGCGCTACGCGTGGTTCCGGGATTGCGCCGCTTCCCCTGAGCAGATGCTGCTTTGTGAATCAATCGAGTCAGGTGAAATGAAAGACTCATCGAGGACAGAAAATGGTTTCAGATATTTCAGATAAAAAACAGACCCAGACGCCCCGTTTTACACCAGGGTTCGATATTCTCGTCGGCTTTCTGGTCACGCTGCGCGTCATCAGCATGGCGATCGGCCAGGAGCAGGACACGACGACCGTGTTGTTGACGACCTTTGTGCTGTTTTACATCACTGGATTGCTGTTCAGCAGTAAAAACAGCACCGATATGCTGTTGCGCGGTACATATATCCTGTTGCCTCTCGCGCTGATCGCCGGGGCGCAGGCTATTACCAATGCCACGCCAATCTACATTCTTCTGGTATTGTTCGCCTTTCTGGGCTGTGGCGGTGGGCTGCTTACACGCTATCTGTGGCAGCACTCCGGGGGGCAAAAAACGGTGTTTTTCATCATCGCTCTGCTGGCACTGACGCTGGGACTGAACGGCATGATGGTGCCGGCGATTCTGCAAAAGATGATCACCATCGAAGAAATGACGACCATTCACGATTTTGAAGTCAGTATCGACGACAGCACGACTATAACCAGCAGAGAGATGCGGGGTGCCGTTACGGTGCTGGTTTTCTGGAATACGTGGTGCCAGCCATGCCTGGATCAACTTCCGGAGATCGAAAAAGTCCACGCTATCTATGCAACCAATCCCGATGTGCATTTCTGGGCTGTCAATACCAACTGGCGTGGTGATTCACGCAAAAAAGTCGATGACTTCGTCAGGAACAGTTCTTTTGAGCTGCCTCTTGTGTATGACAGCGGAGCGCGCATCACCGAGACCATGGGCGTCGGCGCTGTGCCGCATGTGGTACTGATCGACAGACAAGGCCGGTTGCGCTACCGTCTTGTCGGATCGCCGGGGGAGGGAGGTGTGCTCGAAGATGCTTTACTCGAATATATCGCAAAGCTGCTCGCAGAGCCTGCTGCCCCGGATGCGCAGGGCAGAAGGTGAGGAGCGGTACCATAAGGAATTTCGCAAAAAGAAGTGTGGAGGCCTGATGTCTTTTTTTACCCGGAGCACGCTCGTGCTGGCCTTTTTTGTTGTTCTGAACGGCTGTTCTAAACCAAATTCAGGAGATGATGTGCCCGTAATACCCGTTCCCCTGAAGGCTGAGCTGCAAGATGGCTCTTTCACGATCACACCGGCGACCAGAATTTACTACGATGTCGGAACACCGCGCGTGGAGCAGGCGGCGCGCTGGTTGCAGGCAAAGCTGCATACTCTCACCGGTTTTCCCCTTGAACTGGAAGTGACGCCGGCGATTGCAGACTCAGTCCCGGCGATTCATTTCCAGCGCTCCAAATACACCGAGCTGGGCAAGGAAGGCTACCAGATTATCGCCGATTCGAATCAGGTACGCATTCGCTCGATGGACGGCGCCGGCATGTTTTACGGTGCTCAGACGCTGCTGCAGCTCCTGCCGCCACAGGCGTACAGCGATACTCTGCAGCGCGATATCGACTGGACAGTGCCGGCGATGCGCATAACTGATTTGCCGCGTTTCCCCTGGCGCGGAGCGCACCTCGATGTGTCACGGCATTTTTTCCCCAAAGAGTTCATCAAGCGTTATATCGATATTCTCGCCATGCACAAGCTGAATTTTTTCCACTGGCATCTCACGGATGACCAGGGCTGGCGCATCGAAATCAAAAAGTATCCGAAGTTGACTTCAGTCGGTGCCTGGCGTGTTGAGCGGCCGGGCGTGCCATGGAATGAACGAGAACCCCAGCAGGAAGGGGAAGTGCCGACATACGGTGGCTTCTATACACAGGAGGACATCCGCGAAATCGTTGCCTATGCTGAAAGCCGTTTTGTGACCATCGTGCCAGAGATTGAAATGCCTGCGCACGCGGTTGCCGCCCTTGCAGCCTACCCGCAGTTTTCCTGCACAGGCGGGCCTTTTCACGTCATGCCCGGTGGCTACTGGCCGATCACAAACATCTTCTGTGCCGGAAAAGACAGTACCTTTGCCTTCCTCGAAGATGTGCTCGACGAAGTTGCTGCGCTGTTCCCCGGCAAATATATCCATATCGGCGGTGATGAGGCCTTCAAGGATAACTGGAAAGCCTGTGCAGACTGCCAGCAGCGCATCCGCGAGCACGGGTTGAAAGATGAATCCGAGCTGCAGAGTTACTTTATCCGCCGTATCGAGAAAATTTTGCTCGCCCGCGGCAAGCGTCTGATCGGGTGGGATGAGATTCTCGAAGGTGGCCTGGCTCCGGAGGCCACGGTGATGTCCTGGCGCGGCATGAAAGGCGGCATCGAAGCGGCAAAAGCAGGGCATGATGTGGTGATGACACCGACCAGCCATTGCTATTTTGACTATTATCAGGGACGCTATGGTGAGCCCCCGGCTTTTGGAAATTATCTGCCGCTGGAAAAAGTCTATGAATTCGAGCCCATTCCTGATGAGCTGAATAAGGACCAACGCTGGCATATCCTGGGTGCACAGGCAAACCTCTGGACCGAATATATGCCGACGACCGGCCAGGTCGAATACATGCTGATGCCGCGTATCGCTGCGCTTGCCGAGGTGGTGTGGTCTGCGAAAGAAAAACGCGATCTGCCGGATTTTCAGAAACGGCTGCAGGTACAGTACCAGCGCTATATCGCAGCAGGATATAATTTCCGTGTTCCACCACCCGAGATAGAGCGCGTGGTAACGATTTTCAGCGATTCTGCGCGTGTTAAGCCCGGAATCCCCTGCGATGGTTGTGAGATCCGGACAGAAGAAGGTCCCTTCGGGCATGCGTTTACAGTGCACGAAGATACCAGTTTTACCATCCATACACGCATGCCCGGCGGCCGCCGCAGCCATCCTGTAACACAGCACTATTTCCGCGTCGATCCGGACCGCAATGGCTTGCTGGCTTTATTGTATGAAGGCCGGATTTCCTCGCTGGCTCAGCTCGATAGCCTGCAAGAGACAGGGTCGGAGACGGTTTTCTATCCTGACCCGGCGAACATGCAGGTGCCGGAAAATTGGTACGCCCTGCGTTTCCGGGGCTTCCTGCAGGTTCCTGTGGGTGGTGAATATGTTTTCACCCTCGTTTCAGACGATGGCAGCCGTTTGTATCTCGGTGCTCCGGGCAGCGACCAGGCGGATGTTCTCGTCATCGACCATGACGGCACGCACCGCAAAACAGAAAAACAAGCGACGATTTTCCTTCGGAAAGGCGTTGTTCCTTTTGAGTTGCTTTATTTTCAGGCCTGGGGGGATCAAACCCTGGAGCTCTACTGGCAACCGCCGGGCGGCAAAAAAACTCGCGTGCCGGCACGGCATTTTTTGCGCACCCTGCCTGTGGCAGAATAGTGAGTCCGTTTTTTTTCTGCCGCTGAATCTGCCGCCATCTCAGGTTTGCTGTCTGTTGCGCCCTGCGTAAAAGACCCGCGCAATGAACAAACAGGAGAAAATCATGCGCCCTATCATTATCCGTGACAGCAAAGTCCCTGTCATGCTCAGTTTGTTCGTCGATATCGCAGCGATCACCCTCTTCCCGTTTATTTTTATCCGCACAGGCCAGGACAGCGACCGCATTATCCGCCATGAAACCATCCACTTCTACCAGTATGTCGAGACAGCAGTTGTCGGGTTCCTGCTGCTGTATCTCACCGACTGGTTGCGCGGTCTGCTCAGATACCGCAATCCGGACAAAGCGTATATGCGCATCCGTTTTGAGCAGGAAGCCTATGACCACGAAACCGAGGAAGGATATCCTGAAAACAGACAGGCTTATGCCTGGCGTGCGTATCGCGTTTAGCAGCGGTATCGTCCGGGTATCCAGATTTGTGCCTGTTATCATCAACAATAATTGCGTTGCCAAACGGAAACGGGGTAAATTTCGATATCTGGGCGAAACGATTTGAACGCCGATTTTCAATCACGCGCAATGGCGCCAATGAATGTGGAGATGATTTTTTGATATTTGTTTTGTCGCCGACATTGTTGATTGTAGGGGTTCAAAATTTTGAACCCCTACGACGACAAATTTCGAACCCATCGATATCGGTATTTGTTTCTCGGTTTATCCATCTGGTGATCGCGGATTTAAATCCGGCCATGGTGGAAACGATGGGTTGTGGGGCTGGGTGTATTTGTAGAGACGCACGGCCGTGCGTCTCTACGGGTCGGATATTGCCCCTGGTTTGATGTAGAGGTGACCATACAGCGCGGCATGAATGTCGCGTTACAATCTGGCGATCCGCCGGTTGCCCATACTGAAAATCAGCCCACACGATTTGATGAAAGAGACCTTTTTTGCACGTGCCTGAGTCTGAGAGATTCCGGGCTTCCCCTGCAGGGAGAACGGAATGACGATTTGGAAACAGGCACGTGCTGTGCTCAGGCAGGCTGATAGAAAAGATGCAATCGTGCAGAGTTAGGTGGATAACCAGAACGGTATCCCAGCAGCAATCAGGATAGAGCACTTCTCGTTTCTCCCATCACATGGATTTCGCTGGCTCAGGGAAAGTCATTTTCGTAGGTTTTTCAGAGAGATGACCGAATTGTTGCGTCCTTTTGGGGAATGCACCGTCTCCATGGGTGAAAACCTCGCATTGGGTGGGGTTGCCACGAAAGGAGAAAGTGATGAATACTACTGATCAGATTCCAGAAATTGCTATTGAACTGCTTGCTCTCGATTTACAGACGTGCAGTCGCTGTGTCGCCTCGCTTGAAAATATAGAGAAAGCCCTGGAAAGCATTCGTCCGGTACTCGATCTTTTGGATGTTCGCGTGCAGCTCAAAAAACATATCATAAAATCTGTGGATCAGGCACGACACCACAAATTCATTTCTTCACCGACTATCAGAATCAATGGTAGAGATGTCGTTTTCGAGACTGCGGAGAACCGGTGCGAATCCTGTACGGACCTGAGCGGCTACGAAGGTGGAATAGAGTGCCGCGTATGGCACTATCGTGGCTCGGAGTTCACGGAGCCGCCGGTCGCTCTTGTCGTCGAAATGGTCTTGCGGGAACTATTCGGCACCGGCAAGAGCTCTGTAAACGCCCTGCCGGAGTACACAGATGTACCCGAGAACATTCGACGTTTTTTCCAGAGCAGAGTGGACGCAAAAGAGTCCGTCGCAGCGTGTTCCTGTAATGATGCTCCCGAACCTCAAACATGCGGATGCCAGTGACATGGTACGAGCAGGTCGTGAAAATTCAGAAACTATCACCTGGCAGGAGTACAGGAACGAACTGTATCATTTCGTTCTGAAGCGAGTTCAGGATAAAGAAAGCGCTGAGGATATCGTTCACGATGTCCTGGTCAAGGTTTATACCCGGAGACAGATGTTGCGAGAGCCTTCGAAGCTGCGATCGTGGCTGTACCAGATCACCCGCAACGCGATTATCGATCACTACCGGTCGAGAAAAACACTCCTGGATATGCCGGGTAATCTCGTTGGAACGGGTACAGGTGAGCTGGCCGTGCGTGCACAAGAAGAACTGGCGCTTTGTCTCGAACCGCTGCTCGATTCGCTTCCTGATTTGTACCGCAAAGCTCTGAAAATGGCTGAACTCGATGGTGTGACACAAAGGGAAGTTGCATCGCAGTTGGGACTATCGCTGTCCGGAGCCAAGTCCCGGGTGCAACGAGGCCGCAGGATGCTGCTCGAAGCCGTTCTGAAGTGCTGCCGGGTTGAGCTGGACCGCCAGGGTGGTGTTATAAGCTATGAGGCGCGTCGCGCATGTGGTTGCAGCCCAGGGACGGGTGAGGAATGAGGCCGGCTGCCTGTTGCGGGCCGGGTCTGTTTGTTCCGGTTAGCCAGTTAACCCCGCAACGCTGCACACAACCGCCGGACGGGAAAAATAGTCATGACCGTAATGTGCGTGTATTTCCGGATGGGCGATAACCCGGATTGCCGGCTTTTGCCCATGCTGGAGGTTCACGCAAATTTCGGAAAGGAATTACAAAAATGCAATTGGTCGAAAGCTGTCCAGTAGCGCCGGGGATGGCTGCTGGTATTTTCAGCGTAAAAGAGCCGGGCAACATGCGTGTGCATTGTGGTATGCGTTTTGCCGATACACGGCCGGCGACCGGATCAGGATGATGCAGTACGCGTCGCTGCGGGCTTCAGGGATGACCTTATCCC
>WFTM01000296.1 GCA_015485525.1 Candidatus Zhuqueibacterota bacterium
CAGCTGTTCCTGAGCTTGAAGATGAAAGCTGCCGGCCAGAGATGCTGTGCTCAGTTAAAAATGATAACCATGCGCGCCAGCAACAGCGCCGAAGGTCGCCAGCAGACTCAGCAGCAACAGGATGATGTGCATGCGATGAATCCACGCAAAAGTAGCTGCGCTGTCTTTGGCTGCCTGCTCCCGGTACCAGCGGTGCAGGAACAGCGGTTCGAACACGAACAGCATCAGCGAAAAAATCAGCCAGATGAACGTCATCAGATGCAACCACCAGAACTGGACATCCAGATAGCGGTGCCATGCGTTGAGCACGTACAGCATATAAAACCCGGAGATGCCTGCAGCCAGGGTGATGAGCCGCGCCTGAAAAGCGAATTTACCCTCGAGCTGTTCAAAAAGCTCGATCCGTTTGTGCTCATCAGGTACTTTTTTCAGAGCCGGGAGCAGTACGGTCGTGACAAAAGATACCCCGCCGATCCACATAACCACACTGAGCACATGGACAGCGCGGGCGAGGATGAAATATTCAAAGTTTTCCATGTCTTATCAGGATAAACCTCAGGGTATCCAGTTAACTCAGCTTTCGGGGCCTGGCTCAGAAATCGTCATCTGTCATTCCGGCCAGGCGAAGCGCAGTGCCGGAATCTCATCTTTTTGGGCACGTGCCTAGGTCTGGGAGATTCCGGTCTTCCCCTGCGGGGAAACCGGAATGACCGCTCTGGTGTAGGCACATGCTGAGCTAAATGGATAACCAGAGGATAAACCCGTCACACCACAGGGACGGTACGGCGGATCGCTCTGCATGCTTACCGGTTACGGCCATACTGCTCGTGGCTTGAGACCCAGTCCGATGAGGAAATGGCGCTGGCCAGAGAGATTTCTCCCGCCAGAACGACGCCAGCGATGATTTCCGCCAGTTTGTTGACTTTGCCTTTGCCATAGGCACCGAGCACTTCCAGGCATTCGCGCTGTGTGGGCAGGCCTGTGCCGCCGCCATAGGTCGCCACGATCAGCGATGGGATGGTGATAGAAATATACAGGTCCTTTTCCGGCGTCAGTTCGGTGTAAATGATGCCGGCGGATGACTCGGATACGTTGGCGACATCCTGGCCAGTGGCGATGAACATCGCGGTGATGGCATTGGCTGAATGCAGGCCGTTGTTGTTGGCACCGGAGAGAATGGCACCCACATTGGCGATGCCATTGTGGTAAGTCAGGCTTTCCGGCTCTACGCGCATCTGGCCGATGAGCACTTCGCGCTTGACCACCGCCTCAGCAGTGACGCGCTTTCCGCGCGTGCGCATGATGTTGACCTGCGAGGCCTTTTTATCCGTGGCAAAGTTGGATTCCAGAAAAAAATGGCGGATGCCGTCATATTGCTCCATGATCCAGCTGCAGGCAGCAAACGTTGCCCTGCCCACCATGTTCTGCCCCGCTGCGTCACCGGTGAAATAATTGAAGCGCAGGTAAACGAAACGGCTGGCAAGGTAGTGATCGATATACTGCAACCGCGCCACGCTAGAGGTGGCCTCGGCTTCGTGCCGGATATCTTCGAAATTTTCGTGCACCCATTCGGAAAATTTTCGGGCTTCGCGTGCATCATCGAAAACGAAGACTGGCGCGCGCTGCATGGAATCACCGCATACGGTCGCTTTGACGCCGCCGCTGAGGTTGAGCACCTTGATGCCGCGATTATAGGAAGCCACCAGCGTGCCTTCGGTGGTCGCCAAAGGAATGAGAAAATCGCCGTTGGCATGTTCCCCGTGAACGGTGATCGGCCCGGCAAAACCGATAGGGACCTGCGCGACGCCGGTGAAGTTCTCGATATTGCCTTCGGTGAGGTGCGGGTCATAGGAACATTTCGAAACGTGCTTCAGCCGGGCGCCGGTCTGTTCCTCGATGAATTTCAAACGTTTTTTTATGATGCGCGAGTTATAGTTATCTTTGCGGTCGCGTGGAACCCGGGGCAGATCACTGTCTCCCTCACGGATGGCACAGTCCACCTTAACCTTCAGCTCGCCGAAAGGCTCTGTATCGAAAATGATGATCAGCTGGTGTTTGCCTTCGGAAAGATGGTCGATTTTGCACTGGATGTCGACAACAGTACCCAGAGGAAAGGGAACCGGTTTCTCCCGGGTGATTTTTTCCGGCTTCAGGATGTCGCTTTCTGCGATTGTCAGCATGACATCTTTGAGAGGCACTTCCTTGCCATCGATGCGGATTGCTGTGATGCCGGTCAGTTGTGCATCGCTCAGGCGGTTCTTCAGAGAAAACTCTACGCCGCGCCGGGTGTTTTTCAAACTGCCGAATGTGTACAGTTGTTTGAGCAGCAAGCCTGGAATCGTCATATTTTGTCCTCCTGAGTTTTCCTTCATCGCATCGCTGTCTGTGACAAATCGCGCCTGTTTGACCGCTGTGATATGCCGGGCAACATAATCAATTTTTTACCGGCATACAACAGGAGAATGACCGCTTTTTTATTGGCTCTTCCTCAGATTGTGTGGGTTGGGGAATTATCGTTTTGCAATTCCCGTTGGTGTTGATGGTTGTCAAAATTATTTTTTCTTCGGCCCAATTTGGGGGGGATCGTCTCGGAATTTATTTATCCGTGTCACCTGTACCCTTACCCGTACCCGTACCGCGACATGAATGTCGCGGTACATTCTGGCAGCCGTCTCGGGAGCGAAAAAAATCCCCGGCATTTGCGCAAATACCGGGGATTCTTTCATCAGAGTGGTCAGAATATCGCTCTGACTTGTTCGGCAATTTCACTGGTTATGCCCCAGGAAA
>WFTM01000297.1 GCA_015485525.1 Candidatus Zhuqueibacterota bacterium
ACGCTTCCGGTGCTGCACGGTACAGGTCCGGAACCCGTCGGGTCATGGACCCGGTGTGCCAGTGCTCGACGATCCGGCCGGTTGTCAGCCACATCGGATACTCTTCATCCGGTATTTCGGGCGGCGGCTCATAAGGCCGGAAGATGATGTGGGCGCGGTGCGTGCTCTTATTGCCGTAAAAGTCGAACATGCTGCCCGGCTTGCAGAACGGATCATACTCCTCGTTGTAGCGCCACGGCACTTCCTTGCCGTTGACATAGGGCCACTGTACGCCCGGCCGGGCAACCAGCTCATCATAGGGTGCGATGTCGTGACCGGTGTTGTCGTGAAACTGACGATACTCCTCGAACAGGTCGCGGGTGATGGTTTCCTGCGGATAATCGAACAGATCGCCCAGCCCCATCCTGCGCGCTACTTCGATGATCTGTTCCATGTCCGACAGGCAATCACGCGAGGGCGGCTCGACCATTTTGATATGATGCTGTGTGCGCCGCTCGGCGTTGCCAAAAAAGCCTTCGCGTTCGATCCACATGGCAGCAGGCAGAACCACGTCAGCGATTTCCGTGGTGCGCGTCGGATAGATATCCGAGACGATGATGAAGCGGTCTTCTTTCTTCGCCCCGTCGCGGTAGCGGTTCAGCTTCGGCAGGGTAACCATGGGATTGGTGCATTGAATCCAGATTGTGCGGATGTCACCGCGGTCGAGAGCGCGGAACATGGCGATGGTGTGGTTGCTCGGTTTCGGGTCGATGCGTTCGACCGGGATTTTCCATATTTTAGCGGCTTTCTTGCGGGCTTTCTCGCTCATGACAACGCCATAAGGCAGCTTGTGCGTCAGCGTGCCCACTTCGCGTACGGTGCCACAGGCGCTCGGCTGGCCGGTGAGAGAGAAGGGGCTGTTGCCGGGCTTGGAAATTTTGCCGGTCAACAGGTGGATGTTGTACACCAGGTTGTTGATCCATGTACCCCGGGTGTGCTGGTTCATGCCCATGCACCACAGGGACATGACTTTGAGATTCGGATTGCCATACAGGCCGGCGAGATAGCGAATCTGCTCTGCCGGAACACCTGAAAGCTCCTCGACATACTCGGGTGTATATTTTTCGATGGACTTTTTGAACTCTTCGAAACTCATTTCTGCGAGTTTGTCCTTAAAAGCAAATTTGTCTTCCAGGCCATAGCCGATATTGGTTTTCCCTTTTTTAAACAGGGTGTGTTTCTTGATGAAGTTCCAGTCCAGCCAGTTGTGTTTGACCAGCTCATGGCAGATGGCGTTGGCAATAGCCAGGTCTGTCTGCGGGTTAAAAACCATGACCGTGTCTGCGGCCTCGGATGTGCGCGTCAAACGCGTACAGAGGTCGATGATCTTGACATGCGGGTTCTTGCGCCGGTTTTCCAGAATGCGCGAGAACAGCACCGGGTGCATTTCCGCCATGTTATTGCCCCACATCACGAAAACGTCTGCGATGTCCAGGTCTTGATAGCAGCCCATAGGTTCATCCATGCCAAAGCCGGTGAGAAAGCCGGTAACAGCGCTGGCCATGCACAGACGGGCATTGGCTTCAAGGTTGTTCGTGCCGATACCGCCTTTCATGAATTTCGATGCTGCATAGCCATCGACGATAGCCCACTGGCCGCTGCCATACATGGCGACTGCGTCTTTCCCGTGCTTCTCGATCGTGTCCTTAAAACGTTTGGCGATGAGGTCCAGAGCTTCCTCGAGTTCAACTTCAACCAACTTGCCATTTTTGCGCACCATCGCCTTTTTCAGCCGGTCTTTAGCATACAGAGTTTCGATGCTGTGATAGCCTTTGACGCAGCAAAGGCCGCGGTTTACTGGCGAAGCGGGATCACCTTTGACTGCAACAGCGCGACCGTTTTTGATACCGATGAGTAGCCCGCAGCCGGTACCGCAGAAACGGCAGGGGGCCTTATGCCAGTTCAGACCGTCTTTTTTCGCTGGGTTGACTCCGGCAAAAGCCACACCCGGAATCACCGTGGCAGCAGCCGCAGCAGCCGCAGACAACGCCATGGATTTCAGAAAATCGCGACGGGTTACATCGTTGCTCATACAGACGCTCCTTTCGGTTGCAACATTTCCGGCCTGCTCATGAAGATCAGTGCCAGGCATTTAAGAGATGGTAGATGAGAAAGTTTTTCCTGCAGGGCCATGTCTGCTTTTTTTGATGGGGTATCTGTGACAAAAATCAGAACATCATGCTGCTCTGCTTCGCGAACCTCAACGCAGCCCTCGAGAGCTTCAAGCTCTGCGCGCAATTGTTCTGTTTGCCCGTCCATCGCATAAGCGAGATAACTGCAAATTGCCATTTCAGCCTCTTTTGTCTGGTTTGTGGAGAAAATTGACCGTGACCTTGGCAAGACCTGTGCCACGTGAGCAGGTGAAGTTTTCCCCTGTTGTTATTGCGTGTATCGGAATAGTTCAGGATAAAACCGGTAATTTTTTTTCCTGTTTTCAGAAAATTCTTATTTCCCGTTTCCTGAAATCGGGAAGGATGAAACTCGGCCCGGCCTGCAGTTCATGTCCATACCTGCAACAGGCGCAGCAACATGTGCCTCGCAGATCACATGCGTGCTGATGTTTCTTGAGGGG
>WFTM01000298.1 GCA_015485525.1 Candidatus Zhuqueibacterota bacterium
ACCAGCAGGGGAAACCCGTATCCGAACGACACCTGCCTATGTTCTGAACAGCTATCGTAATCCCCCATCTTCTTCTGTGGTGGATATCATCTACTGAACCATGGCCGGCACCTGTGCAACGAACGGCACGGGTTTGCAACCTGCCACACATCACTCCATTCAGTCCCATCTGCTTGCTTTTCATCAAATAATTAGGTATTGTAGGCCTTCTGTCGCAAATGCTTTTCCCCGCATCAATCCTGGAATACCGCCTCGAAGACGGAAGAAGGCGAGGTAACGAACAACTCATGGACTTACGATGATCCGGCTTCACAGAAAAAAACCGCTTACTCCTGCTCTTTTCAGTGCTCTGATCATCCTGTCAGGGTGTGCCGGCCAGCAGAATCAGATGGCGCCACGCAGTGAGGCACACATGCAGGTTGCGCCACTGCGAGAGCACAGCATCATCGGCAAGGATGCGCTGGCAGCCACGATCGACAGGCTGCTGCAAGACCCGGTGCTGAAGACAGCCACCACCGGGGTGCATGTTGTCAACCTGACAAACGGTGATGTGCTCTATTCCCGCAATGCAGACAAGCTCTTCCATCCGGCTTCGAATATGAAGCTGTTTACCAGCGTGGCAGCTCTTACGACCATGGGGCCGGAGCACAGACTGACGACGCGTGCACTGATCGACTCAGCAGCCGTACCGGCCGATACCGTACGCAGCCCGATATGGCTCACCGGTGCGGGTGATCCGGAATTTACTCTCGGAGATATGGCTGAAATAGTCGAACAGCTTGCAGCACTGGGGATAACCGCTATCGACGGCGATATCATCTGTGACGATTCCAAGCTCGATACGCTGTACATGGGTGAGGGCTGGATGTGGGATGATAAGAGTTCGTGGTTCTGGCCTCCTCTGAGTGCTATGGTTGTCAACCGCAACAGCGTGGAGTTTTTCCTGCGCGCGGACAGCATGCCGGGAGCGCCTGCGCGCTATCGTACCGTTCCGGCGATCCCATATTTTGACATCGTCAACACCAGTATCAGCCTGCCACGCGATAGCCTGCGTACCCTGCTGGCAGACTCGACTCAGACTATCCAATGGCTCAAAGCCGAACGGCGCTGGCAGAAAGAGCAGGAGATCATCGACATCACGGGATATGCCGTAACCGGTGCACCGGAGAAAAACTTTACCATCGAGGTCGTCGATGCGGTGCGCTATTTCGGTACCGTCTTCCGTGCGCTGTGCGAACGCGCGGGCATCCGCATAACAGGCAGCATCCGCCGCGGCCAGGCTCCGGAAAATGCCCGTATCGTTGCCAGTCATGCGTCCCCGCCCCTGAGCAGTTTGCTTACTGCCATGAATAAGCCCAGCGACAATCTGCATGCCGAGCTCCTGCTCAAACTCGCCGGCGCAGCAGCACACGGTACACCCGGCACAGCGAAAAAGGGAATCCGAGTCATCAAAACATTTCTCGGCCAGGCCGGCATCGACACCGCGACGATTCGCTTTTCCGATGGTTCCGGCGTATCGCGGTATAATCTCGTCATGCCGAAGACGATTACAGGATTGCTCGCTGCTGTGTACGATCATTTCAGCTTCAGCAGTGAATTCATCGCCTCCCTGCCCATCGCAGGGATAGACGGCACTCTCGACAGGCGGATGCACGGGACAGCCGCCGAGGGAGTGCTGCATGCCAAAACGGGTTCTCTCAGCGGTGTCAGCACCCTGGCCGGTTACGTGCCCTCGGCAGAGGGTGACATGCTCGCTTTTTCGATCATGATGTCACATTTTACCGGCGAGGCAGGTCCGCGCCGCCGCATTCAGGATCGTATCTGTGATGCGCTGGCGCGTTTTTCTATGCATGAGAAATTCACGGGGTCCGAGTAAGGGCATAGCACCGCAGCAGTTACGAGAAATTCTTCGCTATTTTTCGTAAAATCGCTCCAGTGCGGTTATTATACTTCAGCAGCCGGAGACAGGAAGTCTCTGCGAGTATGACCGCCTGGATGCCAGACTGCTGCATGGGGGACGTGCGGTGAGAGAACTCATACCGCACGTGAGGAAAACAGCTCATGATTTTACACCGGGTCCCACATGGCTTACGTAGATGTTTATTTTAAAAACCAGCGCACCAGTTCAGTACCGCTGAAAGAGGCCGAGAGCCGGATCGGACGAAAGCCGGAGAATGAGGTTGTGCTTCCGGACCTGACAGTATCGCGGCTGCACGGAGCCATTCATTTCGTTGCGGACGGGCGATATCGCACGGTTGAAAACTACAGCAGCAAGAATCCGATTTTGCTCAATGGCAGGCCTCTGCGCAAGGCGGAGATTCTCTTCGATGGTGACAGAATCGGCGTTGGCGCCTATGTTTTACTCTACCACGAAAACAGAAAATCCGCCTGAATGAGGTCTGGCTTCCGCAATCACCGCTGCCCTATCCCTCACACAGCCGGTACAGGTCTTCGTAGTGGCAGCCATCTGCTTTGTCAGGCATGGCTGAAGCACAGTTCACCTGAACCCGTTCAGCCGGATGAACAGCAAGGAAATGCACGATGAGAGTATCAAAAAAAGGAATAGCTCTGCGTGCCGCTCTGGTAATCATAGTCCTGGCTTTTTGTACAGCCGGATTTTCAGCGGCAATCGGCGAGGAGGAGCAATACGTCGTCCGGCGGGGCGATACCATATCCTACCTCGCGTTTAAGATGTACGGCAAATATGATGATGACATCATGCGCATACTGCGGCAGCGTAACCGCCATGTTAAAAATCTCAACCGCTTGCAGGCCGGCCAGAAGCTCTATTTTCCGGCGCTGGCCGGAGCAACCCTGCGCAAACGGGAACGCATGAGCGCCTCGGCCGGCACAGCAGTGCTGACTTATATGAGCGGTGAAGTCCTGTACAGACGCAAAGGGCGACGTGTCTATGATCTCGCTCGTCCCAATATGACATTCCGTGCCGGCGACCACATTCAGACAGGCAGAAACGGCCGCGCTGAGCTGATCCTCGACAACAAAAGCGTGCTGCGGCTGGATCAACATGCGCAATTGACCATTACCGAGCTCACTTTTGACCAGAAGAAAAATGTCCGTGCGGGCTTTAAATTCAGCCTTGGCGATGTCTGGGTCAAAGTGACGCGCTTTTTCAATAAAAAGGAAAGCCGCTTTGCCCTGGAGATGCCAACCGCGATCGCCGGTGTACAGGGTACGACCTACAACGCCAGCGTAGCACAGGACAGCAGTGCGGTCGTGCGCGTCTTCGAAGGGACTGTTGAGGTGAAGCCGGCGAGTGCCACTGCCGGGCCGCAGCGCAGGCAGATCGGCCCGCCGCGGCAGATTCCCGGCCCGCAGCAGATTTCACTGGCCGCGTGGGTGCACCTCGTGCGTTCAAACCAGGAAATCCGCATTCCGAAACGAGGCGCGCCGCAACCTCCACGCACTTTCGACCCCAGCGACGCCGGAAGCTGGATCGTCTGGAACCAGCAGCGCGATCGCGATTTTGCCGGCCAGTAAAAGTGCTGTGACCAGGCTGGCTATCCCGCCACCTCAGCGAGGGATGAAACAACCACCGCACCGGAAAATCGTCTCTGTCTGATAGTTATGACATGCGATGACCATCTTTACCCTCACGTGGCGTTTGCCCAATTTCACAACGTAAAAAACAGAAAACACACGATGCAACGACCCGCCTGTGCAGCGGGCCTGTTCACGAGAGGTATCTGACGAACGCGTTTTTTCGGAAAGGAGTGTAGTGGCTGTCCGGGTTCGACAAAATCTGCCGGTTCTCATTGCCCTGGTGATCCTGTTGCTTTTTGGCTGGAGTGTTATCGGCGAAAATGCCCTGACAGAAAAACCAGAACGCATGCTGTTGGATACTTGGTTTCAGTTGCGCGGTGAACGTGACCCCGGAGAGGAGATCGTCATCGTGGCGATCGATGATGCCAGTTTGCAGCAGATTTCCGGCTGGCCCTGGCCACGCACCCAACTTCTGACCCTGCTCGATTCCGTACTCGTCGCCAGCCCGGCCCTGGTGGTCATCGACCAGATTCTCGCCAACAAATCCGCTGAACGTGAAGCAACACTCGCGCTGGCGGAGCGCATCCGCAGCACACAGAACGTCTTGCTGCCGGTCTATTTTACCGGACTCGGCTTTCATGACAGCACCGATACCACCGTCTCGACTCCCCCTTTTCTGAGCAGTTCTTCTTATCTGCTCTTTGATTTTCAGGAAAAATTTGCCCTTTATCCCCCACTCCGCGCCAGAGCGGTACAGTCCTCTGCCTTCGAGCTGGCCTCGGCCAGTCTGCCCACCGGCCATATCAACATCATCTCCGAAGAGTATGCTGCGGACCGTACCATCCGCCATGAAGCGCACATCATCGCTTTCCGGGATGACTACTTTCCCTCCCTGCCGGTGCAGGCCGTCATACAGTACCAAGGTCTGACCCGCGGCGAGGTGCGTGTTGCTGTGGGAGAGAGCATCCAGCTCGCTTCTGTGCATGTGCCCATCGATGAACGTGGCTGGAGTCTGATCAATTACTACGGCCCGGCCGGGCGCTTCCCGGTAATTTCTGCCACCGAACTCCTGCGCGGCCATGGGCTTGACCGCTTGCAGGGTAAAATCGTTCTGATCGGTGTCACGGCTGCCGGCACCGGGGATGTGTTGCAGTCGCCCTTCTCTGCACGCATGCAGGGCGTCGAGAAACTCGCCACTTCCATCGCCAACATCCTGCAGGGCGATACCCTCGCCAGAACGGCAACGCTGGACTTTTTTGCTTTTTTTCTGTTCGTGCTGACTGGTCTCTTTCTGCTGCACCGGCTGCGGCAAGCACCGCCGGCACTCATCCTGGTGATGACCGGCGTTCTGGTTGTCATCCTTGCAGTTTTTGCATTTTTCGTTTTCACGCAGATGGGTATGTGGCTGCGTGTAGCCGGCACACAGCTGGCGCTCCTCAGCGCGACAGGTGCTTTCGTGCTCGTGCGCTCACTGCTGCCGGGGCAGGAAGCCGCACCGGCGCCGATGACTCTCGAACATGCTGCTTCCGGCGCAATCAAACGCATCGGTCAATATGAAATCAAGGGCGAGATCGGCTCCGGAGCCATGGGCAAAATCTACGAAGGCTTCGACGCCCGCCTGAAACGCCGCGTGGCGATCAAAATCATCCGCAGCGAGGTTGCTTTCCTTGGAGGCGAAAAAATCAAGCAGCGTTTCCTGCGTGAGGCCCAGGCGGCAGGTGGCCTGGCGCATCCGAATATCGTCACCATCTACAACATCGAGGAGACCGGAACGCTGATGTTCATCGTCATGGAGTTCCTCGAAGGGAAAACCCTGGAAGAGATCATCCAGCGCGAGACACCTCTGCCGCTGAAGCGCATCGTACAGTTGCTCACCCCGGTGTGTGAGGCGCTGGAGTTTGCGCACAAGAGCGGGATCGTGCACCGCGATATCAAACCGGGAAACATCATGGTCCTCACAGATGGACGGGTCAAGCTCATGGATTTCGGTATTGCCCACGTCAGCCACTCGACCATGACCATGGAAGGTGCTGTGCTCGGCACGCCCAATTACATGTCTCCGGAACAGCTCGCGGGCGAGATCGTGGATGCGCGTACGGATATCTTTGCCCTGGGCGTACTGCTCTACGAAATGGCCACCGGCTATCGCCCCTTTTCGGGTAATAACCTCGATGAATTGAGCGCCAATATCAGTAGTGCCCGTTACCGGCCGGCTCTGTTGCTCAACGACACCCTGCCTCCTGAGTTTGACGAGCTTTTGATGCGTTGCCTCGCTGCTGACCCGGACAAGCGTTTTACCTCAACCGCAGAACTGCGGGAGGCCCTGCTGGCTCTTCCGTCCACACCATGACCCGGCTGTGATATATCTGACCGCCGCGTCACCTCTGTGTTGATTATTTCATTTGCCTTTATCCCACCGGCTCTGCTACCTTCCCGCAGCTTTCTTCCCTGGTTTTTCATCATCACGACACGACTTCACGGGAGCTGCACCATGAACGCACAACAGACCTCGCCGGCGACCAATCGCCGCCGTCATTATCGAGTCCGTTACCGCATGTACAGACAGGGGCATGTCGTTCTAACCCTGCCCGGCGGGGAAAAAATCCAGGCTCGCCTGCGCGACCTCAGCGCCGGTGGTTTGCGGTGTCTGCTGGCACAGGAACACGCCGGCGCCGTAGCCGAACGTGACTTCCTCAACCGGATGTTCGTGCACTTCCCTTTTCTCGACCGTGCGCTGATCTTTTCCGGCACTATCATGCGAAAACATGCCCTGCCCAGGCGGCGAGGTATCGAGCTGGTGATCGAATTCTCCGCAACACTCTCGGAAATGAGCCGGCCTTTTCAGGCGGAACAGAGCTGGAAAAACACTCTGCGCCATGCCCACATTCGCCAGCACATGCTGCTCGCCCGGCTGCGCGAATCGCCCAACCACCTGCACGCGCGCAGCGAAGCAGCACGCAGGAGCAAACGCCGCGCACTGCATGCCAGCTACGAAGATGTTCTCTCAGGCCTGCCGGTCGATGAACGCTGGTGGTTTCTGTTCGTGCTCGAGTCGCTGAAAAAAAAGGGCGGTGCAAGCCAGGCCGGCCTGCTCGCTGAATATCTGCGTCTGTGCAAAAAAGGTCTGGACGTAAACCGGAGCCACTGAACAGCTCACCAACATCACTGATATTCTGTTGCTTCTTCCCGCGAAAAAAGCTACTTTCCCGCCTGATCATGCCCGCATCATCTGTGGCTAACGTCCTGATCGAATACCCTGTAAATTTTCCTGTCACCCCTACGACCGCGCGCGCCGCACTCATCGGGGGATACATCGGGAGAAACCGGGCATGCCCTGCACCTGTTTGTCAAATGGAGAGACCCGTGACATTTGCCCAACGCCTGCATCGCCTGCGCGAGCAGAAAAAGAGCCTGCTGTGTATCGGTCTCGACCCGGAGCTGCAAAAACTGCCCGGGCCGCTGCAGACCACGCCCGCTGCCCTGCAAGATTTCTGTGAACAGATCATCGCAGCGAGCGCGCAGCATGCGATTGCATTTAAAATCAATTTTGCTTTTTTCGAACGCTACGGCGCTGCGGGCTGGGAGATGATCGCCCGGGTGCGCGAAAAAATTCCGGCTGACTGCATCGCCATTGCCGACGCCAAACGCGGCGATATCGGAAACAGCGCGCGGCACTATGCCCACGCCATCCTCACGGAGCTCGCTTTCGATGCCGTAACCGTCAGCCCCTACATGGGCCGTGATTCGGCAGAGCCTTTTTTAGAGTACACGAATCGCGGCATATTTTTTCTCGGTCTGACCTCGAACCCCGGCGCCAAGGACATCCAGTTGCAGGACGTTGCAGGCACACCGCTGTTTATGCACGTCGCCCGACTTGTGCAAAGCTGGAACCGGGCCGGGAACTGCGGACTTGTCGCCGGTGCCACCCGGCCGCAGACAGTACGGCAAATCCGCACAGTAGCGCCAGATTTGCCATTGCTCATGCCGGGCGTCGGCGCGCAGGGCGGCGATCTGCAGACCGTACTCGCAGCCGCCGGGGATACGAATGTACTGATCTCCGCCTCGCGCAGCATCATCTACGCCGGCAGCGGCGCAGATTTCGCCCGCGCTGCGGCTGAAGAAGCAGGCCGGATGCATGACGCCATGCGGGCATATTTCTCCGCTGACGATCTCCCTGACAAGACAAAACGTTCGTAGTGCACGCTTCAGAGTGCCTCACGCAAAGCCCGCAGCGCGCACAAAAAAAACAAAAAACCCTGCGTGCTCTGCGGCCCTGCGAGAGACAAAAAGAATGACTCTTCCTTAGATTGGGAGATTGGGTGGGTTGGGAAATTATCGTTTTGCAAATCGGGTCGGTGTTGATGGTTGTAAAATGATATTTGTCCCCGGCCATATTTTGGGATTGTTGACGATATAATTCTGGATGCGAGCCGCGGTGCAGGCGCGACCGGCGGATTGCCCCTACGGACTTCGTGCCAGTTATCATCGACAATAACAATAATTGCTTTGCCAAAAGGAAACGGTGTAAATATCGATATTTGGGTGAAACGATTTTATAACGCCGATTTTAAATCCACGTATAATGGCGCCAATGGATGTGGGGATAATTTTTTGATATTTATTTTGTCGGCATCGTTGTTTTAGGGGTTCAAAATTTTGAACCCCTACGGAATTTTGCCTCCCCGATATTTATTTTTCCGTCTATCCCATTTGGTGATCACGGATTTAAATCCGGCTATGATGGAACCGATGGATTGGGGTTCTTGTCTGGGTTTATTTGTAGAGACGCACGGGTGTGGGGGCGACCGGCGGGTCGCCACTACGGGTCGGGTTTTGTCCCTGTTTTTTTACTGTATAGGCGACCATACTACGCGCCATGGATGTCGCTTTACACCCCAGGTACACACTGTGACATTTATGTTGTGTCACAGCCATCCGGCCTGGAGCATCCTGAATAATGGAAAATATCATACCCCGCGACATGAATGTCGCGATACAGCCTGGACGACAATTCAACCCACACGATTTGAGGAAGAACCAAACCAAAAACTCTGCGTACTCCGCGGCTCTGCGAGAGATAAAAAGAATTTTAGCACAGCTTCAGCATGCCTGAAAGCTGTTCTTAAAACAATACAGAATGAAAAACTGGATCACCCATGCCGGAGATGAACTTCACCCTGCGCGTGCCGGGTTCGACATCAAACCTCGGCCCCGGATTTGATGTCCTCGGCCTGGCGCTGCAAAAATATCTCACCCTGACTGTGCGCGGCCCGGTGGATGAACCGCGCCTCTCGCTCGCAGGCGAGGGCTCTGATTCCCTGCCTGCAGATGCCACCAATCTTGTCGTGCGCAGCTATCATGAGGGTTGCCGTGCAGCGGGTTGCCGGCCCAGAGCACTGGAACTGCACATTGAAAATGACATCCCTGTTGCCCGGGGCCTGGGCTCCA
>WFTM01000299.1 GCA_015485525.1 Candidatus Zhuqueibacterota bacterium
AATCTCATCTTTTCCGGCACGTGCCTGAGTCAGGGAGATTCCGGTCTTCCCCTGCGGGGAAACCGGAATGACAGATCTGGTGCAGGCATGTGCTGTGCTCTGGCGATTGGCTGAAAAAATGCAACATTGCTGAGTTAAATGGATAGCCAGAATTATGCTGATCTCTGCTGGTCGAGCTTGTCTGCGTTGAAATGGTTGTAGATGAGCTCTTTCAGATGCCCGATATCAAAAGGCTTTTGCAGAACGTGCAGCACACCGGAGTCGTGCAGGAACTCTTCATCGTAGTGTTTGTCATATCCGGTGATTATGATCGAGGGGACAGTATGGCCGAACTGTTGGCGCAGAGCATCAAGAGTGGCAAAACCGTCCATTTTGGGCAGGCCAAGATCGACGACATAAAGACGGTGCTCCGGATATTTCAAAGCTTCCATGCCGGTGCTGACACAGGTGATTTCAATACTTTCGTTGGCAAAAATATCCTGGATCAGCTCCTGAAAAAGAGTCTCGTCTTCGACGATCATAACTTTGTTCGCCGGGGTGGTCCTGTCCTGGTGCATGCGAACAACCTTTATTTTCAGAAGTTTTGAAAAGCGAAATTCGATAGTTGGGCACCCTGAAAAGATAGCAGTCGGGCGCCCCACTATTTTAGAAGATCGGGGAAAAGATACAAGGGAAATGAGAATAATGTCGAATTCTTAACCCCGCCGGGAAGGGCCTCGAGCATCAGCGGCTGGTCACAAGCGGCAGCGAGTTTTTTCGTAATACTCTCCCGTTTCGGGTCTGATAAGAGATGCCCTGATCGATGGCGATTTTGCCATTTACGAGCACGGTTTCAATGCCCATGGGATAACCACGCAGGCTGTCTTTTTTCAGATCAGCAGCGATTCTCTCCGGGTCAAATATGACAATATCTGCTTTTGCCCCGGTTTGGATCCGGCCGCGGTCGTGCAGGCCTATCAGTGCTGCCGGCGCTGAGGTGATTTTCTGAATGGCCTGTTCCATGGTTAGAACGGCTTTTTCTCGGACGAAATACCCCAGGAACTGTGGAAATGCAGCCTGACTGCCTGGCCGGCTGATATCCATCCCGCCGTCTGACACGACGATGCTGGCAGGCGATTGCAATAGCCTGTCGAGATCATTTTCAGAAATCGTATCAAAAGACAACAGAGCGGTTTTATCCTTGACGAGCTGCATGAAGGCACGTTGTGCTGATATCTGCATTTTTTGCGCCATGAAGGCCAGGGAGCGACCGACATACTGCGGGAAAGCTTGTGAGCGTTCGATACGAACACGCCCTGCACCTCCCACCATCCACAGGGCACGCCTTATTTCCCGCCAGTTAAATTGCTCTCCCTGGGGTACCATGTCTGTAACTGCTCCGATCCAGCGTGTAAAAGGGGGAACAAATACAGTAACACGCTCGCGTTTCAAGGAGTCATGAGTAAAAAAATGGCTCCAGATTTTTGGCGGTAGCGGCTGGCTTTGGCTCAAAACAACGGGGGCGTCTTTTGTCAGCGTAAAAAATTCGTCGAGGGCTGTGCGTGGTTGGCGCAAGGGTGTGCGCAGGCTGAAAAAGGCAGCAACGTTGTTGTCGCGGGCAAAGCGCACCAGCTCTGCCAGTTCGCTGGCCGGAGCGTGCCGGGCAGGCCCAAAATTCAGGGAAGTCGAGATAGCGAAAGCCCCCTGCTGCAGCGCTGCTGTGAGCTTTTCATACACCGGCAGAAAATCAGCAGGTGCAAGTGTATCTGATGACGCAGTACTGTCTGTCCGGCGAGCCGTACCGTAAGCCACAGCTGCTGCGATGTTGACCGCGGCTGGTTTAAGTTCAAACTGGTGCAGCCATGTGTACAGAGGCCATATCTCCCGGTGAGTACCACCGTCGGAATTGAGCAGCACTGTGGTAATACCCTGGCGAAGTAAGTCATCTGCGCCGGGGCGGCTCTGCAGAACATCGGTACTGTGATTCGCCAGATCGATAAATCCCGGTGCCACGACTCGACCGCTGGCATCGATGCGCTGCCTGGCATGGTTGGCCTGCAAATCTCCAATCGCTGTGATCGTATCTTCCCGAATGCCAATGTCAGAAGCAAAGGCCCCAGCTCCGGTCCCGTCGATGATCGTGCCGTTTTCTATGATAATATCGAAAGATGGCTGCTGGTTAAAAGCTGAATGAATGAGAAACAATACGATACATAATGGAAAAAAAAGAACCGATGAAAGGCTGATGACAGATATGGGTTTCCTGTTCATGGCGTCCTGTGTTTAACTCAGTTTGGTATGATCAAAAAATGTCTTAGTTTGATTTTTATCAGTAAGTTACAAAAAGCGTTTTTTGAGCTGAATTGTGCGTTTTTCCCTGCTTCCCCCAGCGCGATATATGCAGGCTGACAAGTGGGTATTGCGTTTGTACACTGCCTGTACTCCGCTCCAGCGCAGGATAGTACAATGTTCGTCAATTGCTATGTTATGTTAAGGTAAAAAGTGTGTCTGTTTCGACGGATGCGTGACACAAAATAGTGACAAGATTGAGTGAATTCAGGGGGTTAAAGAGTATGAGAAGGCATTGTGATATCAGCCACCATCCACATGCCGGTGTTCCATTATGGCAGTGTATTGTTTTAGACCGAAAAAATGGAGGAAAGTATTGACTTTTGCTTTTTTCTTTCTATATTCTTTTTTCTCGAAACGGCGACATCAGAGGGAAATCCCTGTTTCGAGCACGGAGCAGATTTAGAGAAAGTCCCGAGTAGCTCACTCGTCAGAGTCCCGCGTAGCGGGATTAACCACGGAGCAGATTTAGAGAAAGTCCCGAGTAGCTCAATCGGCAGAGCGGGTGGCTGTTAACCACTAGGTTGTAGGTTCGAGTCCTACCTCGGGAGCGAAATTCATAGCCTGGCTAAATTAGCTGGGCTATGTCGTTTAAAGAGTCGTTCCTGTATCGAATCACTGATTGCCGGGCGGGATTCCGGAGAGGGTTTGGAGTGATGGTTTTGCGTTGAGAGAATTCCGGGCAGCTCACTCGGCAGAGTCCCGCGAAGCGGGATTAACCACTAGGTTGTAGGTTCGAGTCCTACCTCGGGAGCGAAATTCATAGCCTGGCTAAATTAGCCGGGCTATGTTGTTTAGGGGAAAACCATGTACTATGTTTATATCCTTTATTCTCCCAGCCATGACCGGTATTATGTGGGTCAGACTTCCGATTTATCCCATCGCTTATCACGCCATAATGCGGGTTTGGTGACTTCCACCAAGGG
>WFTM01000300.1 GCA_015485525.1 Candidatus Zhuqueibacterota bacterium
ATTCTGCTCGGCGAAGCTCTGGCGCAGCGGCTGGACGTACGCATCGGCGAAAAAGTGGTGCTCATGGCCAACGATCTGAATAACGACATCAGCTCGGATGTCTTCCGGCTGACGGGTGTGTTCCGCAGCACCAGCACGGAGTACGATAAAAGCATGGTGTTCATCCCCATCGACCGGGCGCGCCGGTTCGTCGGTTTTGATGAGAACATCTCGGCAGTGAGCATTCGGCTGGAGCAGGACCGCGACCTTGAGCCAGCCACCCAAGCTATCCGCGCGGCTCTGAGCGAAGAAAAACTGGAAGTCCTGACCTGGAAGGAACGCTTTCCCATTTTGATGATCCTGCTGCAATCCTTCGATGCTTTCACCTATATTTTTGTCGCCATCGTTTTCACGGCCATCGCCTTCAGCATCATCAATACGTTTTTGATGGTGATTTACGAGCGTATCATCGAGTTTGGCATCATGATGGCCATCGGCGTGCTGCCGGGGCGCATTCGCCGCATGCTGTTGCTGGAGACGGTCTTCGTCACCCTGGCCGGCTCGGTTGCCGGCGTTGCCCTCACCGCCATCGGTCTGGGCTACTGGATGCATCACGGTCTCGACCTGTCGATCATCGCCGAGGGCCTGGGCAAATTCGGCATCGGCGCGCTGGTTTACCCGGTGCTCGAAACCGGGGACCTGATTTTCGGGCTGACGAGCATTTTCATCATCGTGCTGCTTTCGGTGCTTTATCCGGCCTTCAAGGCAGGGCGTTTCAAACCTGTCGATGCCATCAATTTCGTGTGAGAAAGGATCGCAATCATGGCACTGATCGAAGTCAAAAACGCAGTCAAGATTTACGAGGATAAAAACAGCGTTCCGGTCAAAGCGCTGGACGGGCTGTCGCTGACCATCGCTGCGGGTGAATTTACCGCCATCGTCGGGCCTTCCGGCTCGGGGAAAACCACTCTGCTCAATGCCATCGGCGGGCTGGATACACTGAGCTCGGGGCAGACCCTGATCGACGGGCAGGATATCGCCGCGCTGAGCGCGAATGCGCTGGCTGAATTTCGCCTGCGCAATATCGGTTTTATTTTTCAGGCCTATAACCTGATCCCGGTGCTTTCGGCTGCAGAGAACGTCGATTTTATCCTGCTGCTGCAGGGCATCGACAAGGCCGAGCGCCACAAACGCGTGGCAGCCGAGCTGGCCGAACTCGGCATCGATGCGGCAATGATGGACCGCCGGCCGCACGAACTCAGCGGCGGCCAGCAGCAGCGCGTGGCCGTGGCCCGAGCCACGGTTGCCCGGCCTCGCATCATCCTCGCTGATGAACCGACCGCCAACCTCGACTCCAAAACCGGCGCGCATCTGCTCGATAAAATGCGCGAAATGAATGAGAAAAAAGGCATCACCTTCGTCTTCTCCACCCACGATCAGATGGTCATGGAGCATGCCCGCCGTCTGGTTATCCTGCGCGACGGGCAGATCGTCGAGGAGAAAATACAGTGATGAACCGCAGTGCGCCGCTCGTGCTGCTGCTGGTGCTTGCCGCCGGTGCAGCCCGGGCACAAAAGCCGGAGCTCTCCTTTGCCGGGTATGCCAAATCCCTGGCTCTGCGCGGCAGCTCGGTCATAACCGGCGACAGCTATTTTTACGACCTCAGCCGTCTGCGCATCAAAGCGCTGAGCGACTACGGCAGTCTTGTGCACGCCGAGCTCTGGCTCGATACAGAGCTGCTGTATGGCTCCTGGCTGCAGACACCGGATTACAGCCTGGCGCAGCGTTTTGCTCCGGCTACGTACTTCGATCTCGACGCCGAGCTGGCCAGCAGCGAAAAAAGCCGCCTGAGCCAGCGGTTGTTCCGCGCTTTTGCCACCCTGAACATCGGCGAAGCGCAGATCACCTTCGGCCGCCAGCGCATAGCCTGGGGCACCGGGTTTGTGTGGAACCCCACCGACCTGCTCAATCCGACGAGTCCGTTTGCTGTTGAAAGGGAAGAAAAAAACGGTGTGGATGCGGGGTATGTTTTTGTGCCAATCGATGACAATCTGCGGCTGGAAGCGGCCTATGCACCGGCGCGTGATCGCGAGCGGCAGTCATACGCCGGCCGGCTGGCCAGCAGCGTCGGGGCGTACGATTTTTCGCTGATGGCCGGGCGCTTCCGCGGTGATGTTGTGCTCGGAGGAGATTTTGCCGGCTATGCCGGCGGGGCCGGTCTGCGCGGCGAACTGACGTGGACACAGCCACGCACCGGCGAGTCATACCTGCGCGCGGTACTCAACTGGGATAACAACTTTCCCGGTGATTACTATGTTTTTGTCGAATATCACTTCAACGGCAGCGGCGCGGCGCGCAGTAGTGAGTATGACTATACCACGCTGCTGGATGGCAGCAACTTTGCTCTGGCGCGGCATTATCTGGCTGTGCTGTTCAGCAAAGACCTCACACCGCTGATCAGCCTGAGCGGCTATGCGATCATCAATCTCAACGACAACAGCGCCCTGCTCGGCCCGTCCCTGCTCTGGTCTGCGCGCGAAAACCTCGAGCTGTCTCTGAGCCTGTACGCCTTCATGGGCGAAAAAAGTTCAGAGATGGGCGCACAAAAAAACGCCGCTTTCGCGCAGGTACAGTATTTTTTTTGACCCACACCCTCTCGTTGCACCGCTCCTGCGGTGCAACGCCAGCACCGCTCCTGCGGTGCAACGCCAGCCTCACCACGGAGCCAGCGCAAACCACACCGCTCCCGCGGTGCAACGTCGCTGATTTCCGACTTTCAGTCGGCCCGAATTCTTGCGAATTCGGCTACGTGTGCCTGCCCACTCCCTTCTCGTTGCACCGCTCCTGCGGTGCAACGCCGGCCTCACTACGGAGCCACCGCAAACCACACCGCTCCTGCGGTGCGAGGCCGCCTGTCTCTTATACACACCT
>WFTM01000301.1 GCA_015485525.1 Candidatus Zhuqueibacterota bacterium
AGTCAGAACCCGGGCTATTTTTTTCTCCCGCCCTCAACACCGTACTCCTTGAGCTTGCGCCAGAGGGTGGTGCGGCCGATGCCGAGCTGTTTGCAGGCGAGCTCATAGTCCCAGTCACACAAGTTGAGGGTTTCGAGAATATAGTCCCGTTCCATTTCTTTCAGAGTCAGACGACTGTTGCGGGTGTGTTGGGCGGGCAGATAGTTGTGCAGGCTGTTTTGCACGTGCTCGGGCAGGTCGTAGATCGAGAGCATGTTGCCAGTGCTCAGGGCCACAGCGCGTTCGATGACATTTTCCAGCTCGCGGATATTGCCGGGCCAGGGGTAGCTGATCAGAGCCCTGCGGGCTTCTTCGGAAATTTCCTCGATATCTTTGCAAACCTGGCGGGAAAACCGGCGCAGAAAGTGAACAGTCAGGGGGATGATGTCTTCCTTGCGATCGCGCAGGGCGGGCAGGGTGAGCTGCAGGACGTTCAGGCGGTAGTACAGGTCGCTGCGGAAGCAGCCTTTCTCGACCATCTGCGCCAGGTCCTTGTTGGTTGCAGCGATCACACGCACGTCGAGCTTGAGGGTCTGGTTGCTGCCCACCGGTTTGATCTCATTGCCCTGCAGAAAGCGCAAGAGCTTGACCTGCAGGGAGAGCGGCAGCTCGGCGACTTCATCCAGCAGCAGTGTGCCGTGGTTGGCGATTTCGAACAGGCCTTTTTTCTCCTTCACAGCCCCGGTGAAGGCGCCGCGCGCATGGCCGAACAGTTCGCTTTCGAGCAGATTTTCGGGGATGGCGCCGCAGTTGACAACCACGAAAGGCTTTTGTGCCCGCCGGCTCAGAGTGTGGATCGCCCGGGCGACGAGTTCCTTGCCTGTGCCGCTTTCGCCGTCGATGAGAACGGTGATGTTCGTTTGCGCGATGCGTGAGATCAGCTCGAAAATTTTCTGCATCGCCGGTGTCGAACCGATCATGCCGGCGAACTCATGGCGCGAATCGCTGCGCAGCCATTCGTCGAAATCGACGATCTCTTCCTGTACCCAGGAGCCGATCAGTTGCAGCATGTCGTGCTGTGTCTCCCGGTTTTGCTCGACGCTGCGGCTCAGCTCGGATCGCGAATAGGCGAATACATTGTAGAGCTTGTGTATCTGTTTCAGTGTTGCGATCGAATCCGTCCAATCGATAACCAGCAGCGGGGCGTTATTGCGGCTGCTCATGCGCTCTGCGAGCATCTTCTTATCCGGCAGAGCATCATCTCCTGATGGTTTGAAGATCAGCAGCAGGTCAGCCTCCGGCTCGATGTGGGTAAACGCATCGCGGTTCTCGCCGCCGTAGGTCTGGGTCAGGGCTGCTGTGCGCGCTTTGCTGTCGCAAAAAAAGACAAAGCGCCGGCAGCCTGCCTTGTGCAGCATGTCGAGAATTGCGTTGGTCTCGATCGTCCAGCCGACGACATGGATGGCGATGGTGTTCAGCTCTCCCCATATTTTTTCAGCCAGCTCCTGCAGAATGGCTTTTTCGTCCAGGGCGAAACGGAAGTAATCGGTTTCGAGCCGGATTTTTTCATGCAGCCAGATGCCCTTTTGAAACAAGCGGTTGAACACCGGCCCCGGCGAGGATTCCCCGCCGGGCTGATTGAACACAGCGCGGATCATGTTGCTGTACTGTCTGCCGGTGGGATGGGTATTCAGCCCTGCGACCATATGCAGAAATCGCTCGATGGCCTCGCGGCCGCTGCGTTTCTGTTCGCTGAACTCCAGGTTTTCCGAAAGCAGAGCACATTTTTGCAGAACCGCGCCCATGTCTGCCGGCAGATCGCTGCTTTCCGCAAAGAGAAAGAGCTCGCAAAAACCGGAATCGCGCAGTACCAGCCACTCGCTGGCCAGAATATGCTCGCGCAGACAAGCCTGTTTTTTCTCATCAAAAACCGGCTTGTCATCAGTGGCATTGTTGATGGTGTACTCGTAGGAATAAATCTGCATGTGCGGGCTGTGGGCTATTTAAAATTATGTACGGTGACAAAGAATAACGAAATGATCAGCATGGAAAACAGCAGCAGCGCGTATCCGATGATCGACAAGACAGCAGCGCGCTGTCCCCGCCAGCCGGCAAAACGCCGGCCCCCGAAATGCAGGGCATAGACTAGCCAGATCAGAATAGTGGCATCGATTTTCGGCTCGCTGAGCAGAGCATTCAGGTCCCACACCTGGCGGGCATTGTACAGGCCCAGAAAAAAGCCGATCGTCACGAAAACCAGCCCGATATCGACCGCGTGGTTGCTGATCTTTTCGAAAAAAGCGATCGAGGGCAGGCGGCGGTAAAAGACGCCCATGTTCAGGTTTTCGAGCTGGCGCGCTAACAGAATCTGCAGGACACTGGCGATGAACGACAGGGTGAAAGCTCCATAGGCGAGCAGCAGGCTGAGAACGTGAATTTCAAATTTGACGTCATGCAGTACCTCGGCCATGACTTCGTGCTGCTGTAAGATAAAATTATCGACGATGAGCAGAATGATCAACAGCGGCACGATGAACGCACCCATGGAGTGGTCGGCTACGCGTTTTTCCAACACCCAGTAAATACATGCGGTCATCAACACCAGTGTACTCAGGGTTTCACCCAGGGTCGCCACCGGGATGCGCCCCAGGGTAAAGCCGAGATAGGCAAACAGCGTGGCATGTACCAGGATGGCTGCTGCCAGCCAGTTGCCTGCAATTTTGCGGTCTGAGCTGCGGTTCTGCTGGAAAACGTTCAGATAGTAGTACCCGGCGATCCCATAAACCACAACAAGAGCCCATTGAAAGAAAGTGAACACGATGTCCTCGTCTGTTCGAAGTTGTCCTGTAAACTGTATAGCAAAGCAGATAGGCTGAACTGTATCCCGTTTGATTCTCAAATTACAGCGTCACATATGGAACATCGGGCTAACGGGATGCTCTGGCTCAGCATGGGCAAAAACCCGGAGAAAAGAGAAGCCGGAGATGCCTGTTTGTGCCTATCTGTGGCGGCGCGAATAGTACTCATGGCTCAGATCAGAATCTGAACCAGAATCATCAGGCAGAAGCCGATGGTAAAAGCCCAGGCGATGCGAGGCTGGGTTTCGCTCTTCAGAGCAGATGGGATGATTTCCAGTAATACCAGAAAGATCATCGCACCGGCGGCAAAGCCCATGAGTATGGGCATAAGGGGCTGGAAAAACCACGATGCCATGCCAGCCGGAATTGCTGCTACCGGCTGCGGCACGCTGGTGAGAACAGCCATCCAGAACGCGCGGTTGAGGGATGCGCCGGCGGAACGCAGGGGAATCCCGACAGCCAGGCCTTCGGGGATATTGTGGATACCGATGGCCACGGCAATATAGGTACCGAGGTGCGTTTCGTAAACCGTTTCCGAAGCATAACCGACACCGACAGCAACGCCCTCAGGAATGCTGTGAATCGCCATGGCCAGAAAAATCAGGATTTGCCCGCGCGTGCCAAAGCGCGCCCAGTTTTTCTGCTCCAGCCGTTCTTCCGAAAGATAGGTGTCGGTCAGGGACATGAAGAGCGCACCGAGCAGGATGCCGGAGATAACCGGTGCGACTTCATGCCATGTCAAGGAATGGGTTTCGAGCTGTAAGCCCGGTAAAATCAGGTTATACACCGAGGCGGCAAACATCAACCCGCCCGCAACAGCATAGCCCAGACCGGCGTATCTGTCGTAATCCAGTTTTTTCACCCAAAGGGGCAGCACACCAAGGCCACACGCCAGACTGGCCAGTACCCCGGCGATCGTGCTTTTGATGAGAATTTCCAGCGGCATGGAAGGAATCCGGATAAAATATATCGATGACTCACTTTTGAACGAAGAGTGGAATCTAAAGATGATTTTGCTCAGATGCAAATTGATTCAGTGGAGATACGTGCTGTCCGCTGTTTTGTCCGGGATAAACCAGGGTTGCTGTGCTCCTGTTCATGGTGTCTTGTGCGGGTTGTTGAGAAAAATCCCCTTTCTTTTTGCCAGCACAAATAAAAAGCCCTTCCAAATGAATTCGGTTCAGTGCTTTGTTAGAAAAGACTTGCATTTCATTGCAATTCGATTATTCTGTAAACTTGATTTTTTTCGACCCATAACCTGCCGGGAGAATGGCGGGAATATCATTATGTACGCTCTCCTCATAAAATACTGGCTGCACTGTAAACCTGAAAAACTCATTAATCCTGCAAGAATTTGACAGAAGCTGAAAAATTCACAAATTTTACAAAAATCAGGCTGAATTATCTCTTTCAACTATGCGGTTACACGTAAGCACTCCCTTGGACGAAATTTTCTGTTATTCCGGCTTCCCTTACTCGCAGTGTTCATTTTGAATCAATCGGGGTGATCTTTTCGCACCTGAACGTCTAACGTATCGCCTGACACGATATTTCCGGGAACAATCGATCTCCTGTGTTCACGTTTTTGGATCGATGCTCATAGTCATTTTTTCAATTCACTTCACAGATGTACTCACACAAACAAGGAGGTACGCCACATGAGAAAGATGGCGACTGGCTTTATCACGCTTTTGTTTGTGCTCACCCTGTTTGCCGGAACGGCCGTATTTGTTCCGGAC
>WFTM01000302.1 GCA_015485525.1 Candidatus Zhuqueibacterota bacterium
AATTCAAGAGTTTTTTCCCGCATAATGCCGTCGAATATTTCATCAGCTACTATGATTATTATCAGCCGGAAGCTTATATCCCCACGACGGATACGTACATCGAAAAAGACACCTCAATCAACGATGAAATTGACCGCCTGCGTTTGAAAGCAACCTCTGCGCTTCTTTCCCGGCGCGATGTGATCATCGTCGCTTCGGTATCCTGTATCTATGGCCTGGGCGATCCGGATGAGTATCGCGAGCAGCTTCTGGTTTTTGAAAAAGGCCAGTATATCGACCGCAATCTGATCCTCGGAAAGTTGGTCGATACCCACTACACGCGCAACGACTATGAGTTCGACCGCGGTACCTTTCGCGTGCGCGGTGATGTCATCGAAGTGATGCCGGCTTATGACCGCGAGGCGATCCGGATCGAGATGTTCGGCAATGAGATCGAGGCGATATCGCGTATCAACGTCGTCACCGGCGAAATACTGGAAAAGATGGAGCGCGCAGCCATCTATCCTGCGAAACATTTTGTCACATCCCGGCCGCGGCTGGAAGTCGCTGTAAAAGAAATAGAGAAAGAGCTCGAGGAACGGCTTGAGTACTTTCGCCGCAAGGGCAAGCTGCTCGAAGCGCAACGTCTGGAAATGCGCACGCGGTATGATATCGAAATGTTGCAGGAACTCGGCTACTGCAGCGGGGTGGAAAATTATTCCCGCCACCTCACCAACCGCCAGGCAGGTGAACGCCCTTACACACTGATCGATTATTTCCCGAAAGATTTCCTCTGCATCATCGATGAATCGCACGCGACCATTCCACAGATCAACGGCATGTACCACGGCGATCGTTCACGCAAGGAAACACTGGTGGAATTTGGCTTCAGGTTGCCCTGTGCTCTCGATAACCGGCCTTTGCGTTTTGAAGAGTTCGACGAGCTGGTGCCGCAGAAAATTTGTGTTTCTGCCACGCCGGCAGATTTTGAAATCGAAAAAAGCCAGGGTGTGGTCGTCGAGCAGGTCATCCGGCCGACGGGTCTGATGGACCCGGAGATCGAGGTGCGGCCGGTGAAAGGGCAAATAGACGATCTGCTCGCGGAAATCCGCCGGCGCGTGGCGGCAAAGCAGCGTGTGCTCGTGCTGACTCTGACCAAGCGGATGGCCGAAGACCTGACAGACTATCTTGCGGATGTTGCTGTGCGCGTGCGTTATATTCATTCTGAAATCGACGCTCTCGACCGCATGGAGATTTTGCGGGATCTCAGGCTGGCGGAGTACGATGTCCTGGTGGGTATCAACCTGCTGCGCGAAGGCCTGGACATGCCGGAAGTCTCGCTGGTCGCAATCCTCGATGCGGACAAGGAAGGCTACTTGCGCAGCGAACGCAGCCTGATGCAGATTGCCGGCAGGGCGGCGCGGAATGCAGACGGCAAGGTCATTTTTTATGCAGATAACATCACAGGGTCGATGCAGAAGACCATGGATGAGACCGCACGCCGCCGGAAGATACAGGCAGAGTACAATGAAAAACATGGCATCACACCGACAACGCTGTACAAAACGGTCGAGGAAGTGATGCAATCGACCCGGGTAGCGGACGTACGCAGTGATAGCTATAATAAGGATAAACGGGAAGATTTTCAGGTGTCGGAATCAGAGTGGAAAAAACTGACACCATTTGAGCGGGAAGAAAAACTCGATATGCTCGAAAAGCAGATGATACGTGCATCCCAGGAACTGGAATTTGAAAAGGCAGCAGCGATTCGGGACGAAATCGATAGACTCAAAGCAGGAAAAAAGCGAGGCGGTTCAAGGTACAGTAAATATAATCGCTGAGCGTACGGTCTTTTCAAATGAACAGGATGTGGGTTTTATGAAAATTTTTGTTATCGGGGGTGGGGCACGGGAGCACGCCCTGGTCTGGAAAATCAAGCAAAGTCCCTTAGTCGAAAAAATCTGGTGTGCGCCGGGCAATCCGGGCATCGCGCAGCTCGCAGACAGTATCGATATCCCTGCGGATGATATCCCTGCCCTGCTGAAGTTCGCAAAAGAACAGGCCATCGATCTGACTGTCCCGGGGCCGGAAGCTCCGCTGGTCAAAGGGCTGGCTGATGAATTTGAAGCGCACGGTCTTTCTGTTTTCGGGCCGAGTATGGATGCGGCAGAGCTGGAGGGGTCGAAGTCCTTTGCCAAGTATTTCATGGATAAATACAAAATCCCTACTGCAGACTGCATCGTTTTTCAGGATTATGACGAAGCGCTGGAGTATGTGCGCCAGGCCGATTACCCCTGCGTCGTCAAGGCTGATGGGCTGGCGGCCGGCAAAGGAGTGGTGGTCGCGCACAGCGTGCAGGAGGCTGAAGAAGCCCTGCAGCGCATGATGGTCAGCAAAGAGTTCGGTGAAGCGGGTGGTAAAGTTGTGATCGAGGAGTTTCTCGAGGGCGAAGAAGTCTCGGTGTTCGCTGTCAGTGATGGCGATAACTTTGTCATGCTGGTACCGGCGCAGGATCACAAGGCGGTTTACGACAACGACGAGGGGCCGAATACCGGCGGAATGGGCGCTTACGCGCCAGCGCCACTGATGAACCGCGATCTGCTGAAAAGTGTCAAACGCGAGATCGTCGAGCCGTCGATCCGGGGCATGAGTCTGGAAAACAGGCCGTATATCGGTGTGCTTTATGTCGGGCTGATGATCACTCCGAGGGGCGCGAAAGTGCTGGAATATAATTGCCGTTTCGGAGACCCGGAGACGCAGGTGGTGCTGCCCCTGCTGGCCTCAGACCTGGTGGATTTGATGCAGAAAGCAGTGACCCGGCAGATCATCGATTACCAGGTTGAGCTGCGCAAAAAGTGGGCGTTGACAGTGGTCGTCGCATCAGGCGGCTACCCCGGGCCCTATGAGACCGGGAAAAAAATCAGCGGTCTGGATGAAATCGACGATCCTGATATCATTGTTTTCCATAGCGGGACGAAAATGAGTGATGAGGGTGTGGTCACCTCAGGTGGCCGGGTAATATCGGTCACGGCGCTGCATGAAGATTTGCGGACAGCGCGCGAAAAGGTGTATGCTACCGTGCAGAAAATCACTTTTGACGGCGCACACTATCGCAAAGATATCGGTTACAAGGCCTTTCGTCATTTGCGTTGATTGGTGGGTATGTTTTTTAATTTTCCGGCAAGGGGCAACGCCATGCATGCTGAGGCGTTATGGCGACGAAAGGCATTCTGAAACACACGGATAATTCAACTCAGGAAGGATGCAACTATGAAAATTCTCGTGACCGGCGGAGCCGGTTTCATCGGATCACACCTCGTCGATGCTTTTATCGATCAGGGACATGAAGTCAGCATTATCGACAATCTCATCACCGGACGCAGAGAAAATATCAACCCGCAGGCCACTTTTCATGAGCTCGATATCCGGGACGACGGCGTCGCAGACATTTTTGCACAGAGTCGCTTCGACGTGCTGGTCCATCAGGCTGCGCAGATGGATGTGCGGCGTTCTGTGGAAGACCCGCGCTATGATGCGGATGTCAATATTATGGGTACGTTGAACCTGCTGCAGGCGGCTGCGGCCACGGGTGTGAAGCGGATTTTGTTCGCCAGCACCGGCGGTGCGATTTATGGCGAGCAAATTGAATTTCCTGCCGGGGAGGAGCACCCAGCCTGGCCGGAATCGCCGTATGGCATAACCAAGCTGTCCTGCGAGCGGTACATCCATTTTTTTGCAAAGAATTATGACATGAGTTATATGTTGCTGCGCTATGCCAATGTGTACGGGCCGCGGCAAAACCCGCATGGTGAGGCCGGAGTGGTGGCTATTTTCAGCAAAATGTTGCTCGCAGGCCAACATCCGGTGATCAACGGCGACGGATTGCAGACCCGGGATTTCGTCTATGTCGGTGATGTTGTGCGCGCCAATGTGCTGGCGTTGGAACACGAGGGCAGCGATTATGTCAATATCGGTACAGGCATCGAGACCAACGTCAACGACATTTTTCGAATTTTGAATGAAGCCACTGGTGCACATGCTGAAGAGAAGCATGGACCAGCCAAACCGGGCGAGCAGATGCGCAGTGTGCTTTCCTATGATAAGGCAAAAAGAGTGCTCGGCTGGCAGCCAGAAGTGGATCTGAAGCAGGGGCTGCAGGAAACCGTGGCCTTTTTTCGGGAGTTGGATGCTGTAGCGGTTTGAGTCTGAACCAGCATGCGGAGCTGCCCCGCCGGACTGAGGCCAGCTCCGTGTATTCCTCCTGCTGCGCAGCAGCCAGTAGCTGGGCACCATCAGCGCAACATTCGGTCTGTGCACACTGAACGGCCTTTCTGAAACTCTCCCCGCGCACAGATGAATTTGTATCATAATCAGCTTCAGACAAACCGCATCAACCATTTCGACCTGGTGTGATCACGGCTCGTGCATAACGGGGTTATACACGAGCTCTCGCTTCGCGCAAGACATGTCGGAATGACAAAAAAATTTCCAGAGAACTGAATTGATCAGGTTACGTGAGTGAGTGACATTGGAAACCCTCGTCAAAAGAATTGAGGACAACAAGCTCGAAGAAACGCGCCGGAACCTCGGGCTGGTGGGCAGCTCCCATGCGCTGGAGCAGGTGATGAAGA
>WFTM01000303.1 GCA_015485525.1 Candidatus Zhuqueibacterota bacterium
AATCCGGGCTTCGCAGCTCGGCAAGAAAGTAGCACTGGTTGAAAAAGACAAGCTGGGCGGGCTGTGCCTCAACTGGGGGTGTATTCCGAGCAAAGCGTTGATCAAAAGCGCGGAAGTCTATCATTTGCTGCAGGAAGCTGACTCCTTCGGCCTGTCAGCCGGCTCTGTTGCGTTTGATTTCAAAAAGGTGGTCAAACGCAGCCGCGACGTAGCCGGCAAGCTGAACAAAGGGGTTGAATTTCTGATGAAGAAAAATAAAGTGACCGTGTTCAGCGGTACCGGAACCCTGCAGCCGGGCAAAAAAATCAGCGTGGCACAGGCTGATGGTAAAACCGTCGAAGTCGAGAGCGATATCATCATCGTAGCCACCGGGGGCACACACCGATCCATTCCGGGTGTCGAGGTGGATCATGAAAAAGTGATCAACAGTTCCGATGCGATGATTTTAAAGGAAGTTCCCAAATCGATGGTCATCATCGGTGGTGGCGCCATCGGAGTGGAGTTCGCCTATATCTATGCTGCCTTTGGCACAGAAGTGACGATTGTCGAGATGCTGCCGCATATTTTGCCCATGGAAGATGAAGAGATCGCCAGGGGGCTGACCAGCAGTTACAAGAAAATGGGCATCAAGATCGAGACCGAGACCAGGGTTGACAGCGTCAAAAAAGGTGCTGACGGCGTCGAAGTGACCATCAGCAAAGGCGGCAAGAGCAAAACCCTGAGCGCGGATGTGGCGCTGGTCGCGGTTGGCTTTTCCGGCAAAACCGAGGGGATAGGCCTTGAGAATGTAGGTATCGCTGTGGAGCGTACGTTCATCACAACGGATGAGTTCGGCCGCACCAACGTCGATGGCTACTACGCCATCGGTGATGTCACCGGGCCGCCGCTTCTGGCTCATGTCGCCTCGGCCGAGGGAATCGTCGCGGTCGAGCACATCGCCGGCCTGAACCCTGCACCGGTGGATTATCAGAACATTCCCTCGTGCACGTACTGCCATCCGCAGGTCGCCAGCGTCGGTATGACGGAAAAGGCCGCGCGCGAGGCCGGCCACGAAGTCAAGGTCGGCCGTTTCCCGTTCCGTGCTCTCGGGAAAGCCATAGCGGTCGGCGATACCAATGGTTTCGTCAAACTGGTTTTTGACGCCAGATACGGCGAACTGCTCGGTGCACATATCCTCGGCGGCGATGCGACAGACCTGATCGCCGAGCTGGAGCTGGGCAGAACTCTGGAAACAACAGCGCATGAGATCATCAAAACCGTGCATGCGCATCCGACTCTTTCCGAAGCCATCATGGAAGCCGCCGCCGATGCCTACGGAGAGGCCATCCATATCTGAGGCTGAGAAAGTGGCCCTGAAAACAGCCTATCTCATCGATAGCCCCGGTTTGCGTTACGAGCAGGCGCTGGCTCTGCAAAACGCCCTGTTCGCACGCAAAATCAGGGATAAAAGCATGCCGGATGTTCTGATTCTCACCGAGCATCCGGCGGTTTATACTTTTGGAAAATCCGGCCGGGATGAGAATCTGCTTCTGCCTGAGCAGGATATCCGGGCCCGTGGCATAGAGCTCTACTGGACGGACAGGGGCGGGGATATCACTTTTCACGGCCCGGGTCAGCTCGTCGGCTACCCAATCTTTGATCTGCACAACCACTATCTCGATGTCGGCCGCTTTCTGCGCGAGATCGAGCAGGCGCTGATCGATGCGCTTGCTGTTTTCGGAATACAGGGAAGCCGCAATGCCGCCGGAACCGGCGTCTGGGTTGGCGAAGCCAAAATCGCCGCAATCGGTATCAAGCTGTCGCGCTGGGTGACCAAGCATGGCTTTGCGTTGAACATCACCACAGATCTCACCTATTTTGAAAATATCATCCCCTGCGGCATTTCAGACAAAGCCGTAACCACGATGGCGCGTGAGTGCGGCCGGATACCGGAAAGAGCAGAGGTAGTGGCGCAGGTCGTCGCCGCGTTTTCGGCGCTTTTTTCTCTGAAATTCCAGGCCATAGGTGCGGAAAAAATTCTCCAAACACTGCAGCATGAGTCCGGGTAAAATTTTTTCCTGCCATTGGTCATAAAGTCCTTTTAAAGCAGAAAGCATCTTCTATCTTAGCTGAGGGCTGCCAGCTGTTCCGGCGGGCAGCTCTAGCCACTGGTTTTGTCGGGAAGAGGTATCTGGTTGTCCACTCCGGTACATGCTACGACCGGGATATCCCGGCACTGCGCTTCGCTAAAACCGGAATGATGGATTTGGATATCTGAATCAGAACAAACATTTTGCCGGGCAACATTTTCAATCATCCTGACTACTCTGGCCCGAATCGTGAGGTTTTGCTATTGCGATAACCGAACTCATCATCTGAAAGTCACATGAACCCACTCATCGATACACTGATTTTGGTCGCAGTCGCTGCCGCGGTTGTGCTGGTTTTCTGGGGTGTCAACTTTCTCCTCGGCCCGCGTTCTTCAGGGGTGGTGAAAGAAACGCCTTTTGAGACCGGCCAGGTGCCGCTGACGCCGCCCGGGCACCGGCTCACAGTCAGGTTTTATCTCATCGCCATCCTCTTTGTTGTCTTCGATGTCGAGCTGATTTTTCTGTTTCCCTGGGCTGTGGTGTTTAACAAGCTGGGGCTGTTCGGCCTGATTGAAATGCTGGCCTTTATCGGTGTATTGTTCATCGGATTGTTTTATGCATGGAAGCGGGGAGCACTGGAATGGGAATAAGAGAACATCTCGGAGGCGACAATTTTCTGACGACCCGGCTCGATGATGCCATCGGCTGGGCGCGCAAGTATTCGATTTTTCAGTATCCCTTTGTCACGGCCTGTTGTGGCATGGAATTCATGTCTGTGGCCTGTTCGCACTATGATCTCGATCGCTTTGGCGCTGCTCTGCCGCGCTTTTCGCCACGCCAGGCGGATGTGCTCATGGTTGTCGGTACCATCAGCCATAAGATGGCGCCTATTCTTCGCCGCGTTTACGAGCAGATGTGCGAACCGAAGTGGGTCGTCGCTTTCGGTGTCTGCACCTGCACCGGAGGGTTTTACGATAATTACGCCACTGTGCAGGGTATCGATACCATCATCCCGGTGGATGTGTACATCCCCGGTTGCCCGCCCCGGCCGGAAACCGTGCTCGACGGCCTGATGAAATTACAGGAAAAAATTCACCACCAGCAACAGCAGTATTGAGAAGACCATGAGCCTGAGCGAGCAACTGCAGCAACAATTTCCCGGTCTTATAGAACAGGAAGAAACGGCGACCGGCGAGCCGCTTTTTCGTGTGCCGCGGAATCAGATCATCGAAGTCTGTACTTTCCTGCGCGATTCAAGCTCCCCGTCTTTTGATTTCCTCATGGACCTCTTCGGTGTCGATTGCCTCAATCTCGGCGTGCCCTACCGTTTTGCCGTTCACTATAACCTCTATTCGAGCCAGGCTGCTCAGCGCATCCATCTCAAAATCCCGGTTCCGTTTGCTGATCCCATCGTCCCTTCGTTGACGCAGGTGTGGCCTGCGGCGAACTGGTTTGAGCGGGAAGTGTGGGATATGTTCGGCATCCGGTTCAAAAAACATCCGGACCTGCGCCGGATTTTGATGTACGATGAATTTAAAGGGCACCCGTTGCGGAAAGATTATCCCTATAACAAGCGCCAGCCGCTGGTGGATGATTCCTATACCGACCGCGAAATTCAGCGTTACGTCGCTGCGCAGGAGCAGGTGCAGATGCCGTCTGATGAACAGCAGCCGGCGGCCACAGGAAATACTGCCCTGCTCGAAGATGTCCAGCGTGAGGTGGCGGCTGAAGACCTGACAGAAACGAGCTTTCTTCTCAACATGGGCCCATCGCATCCGGCCATGCACGGTGTCATTCACCTGAAACTGAAACTCGATGGTGAGACCATCGAGGACGTGGATGTGGGCATCGGCTATCTGCACCGGGCTTTTGAAAAAGAGAGCGAGGTGAGCAAATGGAATCAGGTGTTCCCGTACACCGACCGCCTGAACTATGTCTCACCGGTGATCAATAACGTCGGCTATGCACTGGCTGTTGAGAAACTTCTCGGCATCGAAATAACCGAGCGGGCAAAGTTCCTGCGCGTGATCATGTCGGAAATTTCGCGCATCGGCGATCATCTGACCTGCCTGGGTGCGAACGCCATGGAGCTCGGCGCTTTTACAGCATTTCTTTATTTCATAGAAGCACGTGAAGCGCTGTGGGAACTCGTTGAGGAGATCACCGGAGCACGCCTGACGGTTTCCTGGGTTCGTGTCGGCGGGGTAAAAGCGGATTTGACTGCGGACTTTCCACAGCATTGCCGCGCTGCCCTGAAAACCGTTCGGGAAAAAATCGCCGAGTTCGATAAGCTGCTGAGCCGCAACCGGATTTTTCACGACCGCATGGTCGGCACCGGGGTAATCAGCCGGGAAAAGGCCATAGCCTACGGCTTCACCGGCCCGGTGCTGCGCAGCACCGGCGTGGATTATGACGTGCGCAAGGCCAATCCCTATCTGGTTTACGACCGCTTCGATTTCGATATTCCCTATGGTGAAAAGGGCGATAATTACGACCGCTACCTGTGCCGGCTGGAAGAGATGCTGCAGAGCTGCCGCATTATCGAACAGGCGCTGGAAAAATTACCCGGCGGAGCGCTCAACGTCGATCACGAAGGCAAGGAGATGCCGGACGACATTCTGCTGCCCGGCTCTGCCATGGCTGACCGTGGCAAAACCGGCCATACCTCGGCAATCCTGCAGATTCAGGCGCTCAGCGATCCGACCCTTTCAGGCGGAAACGGCCCGTGGCATGAGAAAATTTACCCGGATGAAAAACGCGTCGTGCTACCGGAAAAGGAAAAGACCTATGGCTCCATCGAGGGGGTGATGAATCACTTCATGCTGATTATGGATGGCCACGGCATCCGGCCGCCTGCGGGTGAGGCTTATTCGGCTGTCGAGGGCGGCAACGGCGAGCTGGGTTTTTATGTCATCAGCGACGGCACGGATCAGCCCTACCGCGTGCGCGTGCGGCCGCCTTGCTTTTCGCTGATGTCCGGCTTCCACGAAATGATCCGTGGCGATCAGATCGCCGATCTGATCGCGACTTTTGGCACCATCAACATGATTGCAGGTGAGCTTGACCGATGAGTTTTTCACTTTCTGAACAAACCGAAGCAAAGATTGATCAGGTCATGCAGCGCTATCCGGAAAAGCGGGCTGCAACCCTGCCGATTCTGCACCTGATCCAGGAAGAAAAAGGCTGGATTTCCGACGAGGCGCAGAACTATGTCGCGCAGCGCGTCGAGGTGCCTCCGATCAAAATCCGCGAGGTGCTGTCTTTTTATACCCTTTTGCACACACGGAAAATCGGTAAATTCCATTTTCAGGTCTGCCGGACAGTAGCTTGCACGCTGCGGGGAGGAAAGAGCATTCTGCAGCATCTCGAAAAAAAACTGGGCATCAAAAGTGGCGAAACCTCAGCTGACGGCATGTTCACGCTGACCGAAGTGGAATGTCTGGCCGCGTGCGAAATTGCGCCCATGCTTCAGCTCAACGACGACTACATCGGCCCGCTGACGCCGGAAAAGCTTGATGAGCTGATCGATGGCCTGAAATGAACCGAACACCGGCACTGTTCATCCAAATTGATGTGAGCTGATTTGTGAAGACACAAACTGAGGGTATTCTGACTCCGCTGATCCGGAGCCAGTGCAATCTGCTCGAAAACTACCGTAAGCACGACGGCTACAGCGCTGCGAAAAAAGCGCTTTCGATGAAGCCGGAGGAGATCATCGAAGAGGTGATTGCTGCCAATCTGCGCGGTTTGGGCGGTGCGGGTTTTCCGGCCGGGCGCAAGTGGTCGTTCATCCCGAAAAACAGTGAAAAACCAGTGTATCTGGTCATCAACTGCGATGAGAGCGAGCCGGGAACGTTCAAGGATAAGTACATCGTCACCCGTGCGACGCATGCTTTGATCGAAGGAATTATCATCGCAGCCAAGGCCATTGGTGCGCACGTGTGTTATATTTATATCCGGGGCGAGTACGTCGCGCAGGCTAAGGCGCTCGAAGCAGCGATCGCTGAAGCGTATGAGGCCGGCGTCCTCGGCAAAAAGGTTCTTGGCAGCAAATATGCGCTCGATGTTTATGTGCATCGCGGCGCCGGGGCTTACATTTGCGGCGAAGAGACGGCCCTGCTTGAGTCTATCGAGGGTAAAAAGGGCTGGCCGCGTATGAAGCCGCCATTCCCGGCGATCGAGGGCCTGTTTCGCTCACCGACGACGGTGAACAATGTTGAGACGATCTCATACGTGCCTTCGATCATCCGAAACGGCGCGGAGTGGTTTGCGAGCATGGGCACGGAGCGCAGCGGCGGGATGCGGCTTTTCAGTGTTTCGGGACATGTAAAAAAGCCCGGCGTTTATGAACTGCCGGTCTCGAAAACCCTGCGTGAGCTGATTTATGATTACGCCGGCGGTGTGCTGGATGATCGTGAGCTCAAAGCCGTGATCCCCGGAGGGTCTTCCTCGCCGCCGATCCGCCCGGAAGAGATCGATGTGCAGCTTTGTTTTGATGCCTGCGCCAAAATCGGCACCATGCTCGGCAGTGCCGGCGTGATGGCAATCGC
>WFTM01000304.1 GCA_015485525.1 Candidatus Zhuqueibacterota bacterium
CCGCAGAGTTCCGATAATTTGTTGATTTCTCCCAGCCGCAGTGCGACTTTGATGTTGGAGATGGCAAAGCGCGCGCCCTCGTCGTATGCGGCAAGAGCTATTTTCCAGGCGATGCTGTTTTCATCCAGTGGCCCGAAAATTATACCTTTTTTCCCCTCGAGTAACCCATAACTTTTTCGGCTCATCCTGTTCTCCCGTAATGTTATCTATCCCGCATCATTCACAAAGCAGCACTTCGCGCAGGAAAAGCGGGATAACTGAAAAATTTTGTTTGATGAATTGCCTTTTTTCTCTTCAGCCGCCATCTCTGCCTGAGGCATCTTCGCATCGTTCCGGCCACGGCGCAGAGAAGTGCCGGTGTATTATCGCTGGCGTTTCGTTGGCGCTGGAATGATATTTTTCTTCTGTCGAACGGATGCACTGTGCGGCTGGTTGAGGCGCTCAGGCGCACTCTGCATTCTTCCAGCTAAAAGTAGGCAAGATACACCGCAGATGCGTACGGTGCAAGATTTTTCAATACGACAAAACGTGCAGGCAGATTTTGAATCGGGCGTAAAAAGATAAATCCCTTGCTTTCCTGAACAGATTACTTATCTTGTGCAAAGATTGTTTTTCTGCAACAACACGACTGCAAATCCGGAAATCTCTGTGCGGTTACAGAGTTTTCTCCCCGGGGCTTTTTCCCGCGTACACTGACACAACAATATGAACAGCACGATGCGATTTGCCGACAAAGTTTTTCTCATAACCGGAGCCTCAAGCGGTATCGGCATGGCTACGGCTCTTGCTGCGGCCTCCGAAGGTGCCGGTGTGGCTCTTGCCGGCCGCAACCGGGCAGCACTCGACGAGCTCGCCGGTAAGCTGCGCAACGCCGGCTCAGACGCCCTCGTCGTACAAATGGATGTCACCGAGTTTGAGCATCTGCCGGGGAAGGTCAGCGAGGTGATCAGCCACTTCGGCCGGCTCGATGTGCTGGTCAATGCCGCCGGCGTCATCGCTTCCGGCTCGGTCGAAGATACCAGCGCCGAGACCTGGAGCACGATGATGGCCATCAATGTCGATTCTGTGTTCCACCTGATGCAGCACACCATTCCTCATCTGGCCAAAAACCGTGGCTCGATTGTCACGGTTTCCAGCGTTACCGGCACGAGAGCATTTCCAAACCTGGCTGCCTACTGCGTCAGTAAAGCGGCTGTGGATCAGCTCACGCGCTGCGCTGCCCTGGACCTCGCAGAAAAAGGGATCCGTGTCAATGCAGTGAATCCCGGTGTTGTGCGCACCAATCTGCACCGCCGCGGCGGAATGGATGAAGAAAGCTATAGCCGTTTTCTTGAACACAGCAAAACCACGCACCCTCTCGGGCGTATCGGCGAGCCGGAGGAAATCGCTGCGGCGATTCTCTACCTCGCCTCTGATGAAGCCGGCTGGGTGACCGGCGTCACCCTGAATATCGATGGTGGCAGACAGTTGACCTGCGCCCGATGACCTTGATCTCTGCGGGTTTTTTATTCTGCAAAAGAGTCTCTGCCTGCAATAGTATTTGAGCCGCACATGGCGTACGGTACCTGTCAGCCTGCCTGGCTATGCGGCACACATCACGCATAAAAACGTCCCCCGTGGGCGGTGCGCTCTTGCCTGGAGCAGGCGTGGAAAAACATCTCAGCATTTTGCCTGAGCGGAGGAAAACGAGAAGGATACCTGTACTGTACCGAATCCAGACGTGGAATTATGAAAATTCTGGCAAGTTTACTCGCAATCATCAGTTTTGTCCTGCTCATCTTCGTTCTCTCCGGGCTGCGTGTTCCGGAGCAGCAGCCAGTACCCGTCTCGGGCCTGACCTCAGCGGGCATCCCGGTTTCTGCTCCCGAGGTGGTACCTCCAGCACTTTCTTTTGAGACACTGCGCATCCGCAGGGGGGCAACCCTGGAATCACTGCTGCGCAAGCGGGGCCTGGCGCGGGAAGAGACCCGCAACATCATTCAAACCCTCACCACGGTTTTTAACCCGAGACGTCTGCGCGCCGGTGACAGGTTGCACCTTGGTTTTCTGCCGGATGGCAGATTGCAGGAACTCCGCTATTCACCCGCAGCAGAAATTTCCATCCGGGTCGATCGCACATCCGGAGACCGTTTTACGGCCGTGCTCGATACTCTGCCGACATACAGCGAGGAGACCCTTGTTACCGGTGAAATACAGACCAGCCTTTTCGAAGCGATACTCGCAGCCGGAGAAAGTCCCGAGCTGACCATGGCTTTTACGGATATTTTTCAGTGGGATATCGACTTTTTCACTGAACCCCGGCGTGGCGACCGCTTTGCCATTCTTTTTAAGAAATATTTCATACTCGATCCGCACAGCGGCATGCCGACGTTCCTCCGCTACGGCGATATCCTGGCAGCGGCCTACATCAAAAAGGATCATGCGCTGATCGCTTACGGTTATCCGCGCAGCAAGGACGGCCGGATGCAGTATTACGATGCCGAAGGCAAGAGCTTTCAGAAAACCTTTTTGCGTTCGCCGCTCAACTATCGGCGGATTTCTTCCTACTTTTCTTCAGGACGCCTGCATCCTATCCTCAAGCGCGTGCGGGCACACACCGGAGTGGATTTTGCCGCCGCCAAAGGTACGCCTGTGGTGGCTTCCGCAGACGGGCGCGTCATTCATGCAGGCTGGCTTGGGGGCTATGGCCGCACTGTGAAAATTTCCCATAAAAACGGTACCTACGTCACTCTGTATGGCCATTTGTCCCGTCTTGCTCGGCATGTCAGGAAAGGCGCGAGCGTCCGGCAAAATCAGGTTATCGGCTATGTCGGTGCAACAGGTATTGCCACGGGGCCACATCTGCATTATACCATGTATTATAATGGCCGTCCGGTCGATCCACTGAAAATTCGCCCGGCAGCAGGTGACCCGATCGATCCATCTCAACGCATGGCATTCGAGGCACTGCAGCGCCAGCGGGAAAAACAACTGGGAATTTCCGCGGTCTCAGGCGGTCGCTATTATGCCTTCAGAGAGAGCATGGCCCGTTAAAAAAAACGGCCCCGATGTGGAATAACCGGGGCCGCAGGGCTTGGGTTGGGTTGGAGGAAGAGGGTTGGAGAAGTTGATACTGAAATTCTGTAACATACCAGGGCGTGACTTTATTCCAAAACTGCTGTACGTACGGCGCTCGTCCTGATCACCGTACACGCAGCAGTGTGTTCGTTTTATCGAACGCGTTTCCAGTGTCCGCTGATCCAATACCATCCGTGCTTATTGTGCTTCCAGCGTCCTGGAACATAGACATAACCTTGCCGGGGCTTTGTCCAGTATCCATCGATCCAGACATATTTGTGGCCGTTCCATTGCCAGTGCCCGGAAATACGCACAGCCCCGGGCTGCGGTTTATGCACATGTACCCTGAGGGTTTTCGGTTGCACCGGCGGCCTAACTTTTACATAAACCCGAACTCCGGCCTGAGCTATTGCCGGGGCGAGAAAACCCGCAAGGACAACTGCTGTCAGGATAGATTTCATGCGTGCCATGGTGCACCTCCTTGTATATGTCGAATCACCCGAAAAGTCTTTTCCAGGATCGGATTGTTCCGTCGCTGAAACCCGTCTCCGCGAGTTTCGCCCTGAGAGAGACAACTCCTGTGCCACTTTTTTGTCGATCGCCTCTAACTTATTGTTTAAATGGCGGTTGTCGATAAAACGTGGTGCTGGTGAAATCGGTGGATCGTACGCGCTGGTACACTGTGATGTACTTCACCGGGCTGTGCCTGCTTAAAACTTGCAAAAAGCTTTTTTTCTTTGTATTATCCGGATGTTTTCATAAACTAATGCGCCTGGCAAGGAAAGTCAGGGTGGAAAAGCTTTGCATACAGGACTTGAGCCGGCAGGATTGTCGCCGATTATCGCAAGAGAGTGAATAGAAAATAGAGACGCATCTTTTAAGGAGGTCTGTATCATGCAGTTAACCATAACTGAAAAAGCCGCCGAAGAAATCAAACGCATCATAGAGCAGGAAAACGATGAAGAGCTGGCGCTGAGAATCGGCGTGCAGGGTGGAGGGTGTTCGGGACTGACTTATTTCATGACGCTGGAAAAAGAAGTGCGGCAGAATGATAAGGTTTTTGAACAAAACGGCTTTAAAGTTCTCGTCGATTCGAAGAGCGCCATGTATCTCGATGGGACCGAACTGGAATTTACCGATGGCCTGAGCGGCCGGGGGTTTGTATTCAACAACCCGAATGCGCAGCGAACCTGTGGCTGCGGTTCCTCCTTCGCCGCCTGATTTCTGCAAAGCATGCCTTCCGGCCGGTTTCCCCTGAACCGGCCGAAAGGAGATGCCGGTGCGTTTCAGACCGCATACGCACGGATACTGGACATGCCTTTCTCTCCCTTTCCACTCACCCTCAAATTCTCATGATGGCTTTCCTCACCTTGAGAGCACATTACCCTGTCTGCTGAACACCACGGCATATTCCCCCCGGCTGAAGAGACAAAACATATCTGCGAATCCGGCTTTCGGAGAGAAGCTGCTGCGGATAAATCGACAATATAGCAAAATGACGATATTAATCTTGACATTTTTGTATAAACAGTGTATCTTGTGCGCCACAATTCGACAACCCAAGCAAGGAGAAGAGAGATACATGAGCACTGAAAACGACACCGTCAAAACGCCGCAGAAGAGCGATTACGACGATAAGTTTGGCTCTGCCGAGCAGCAGGAGACGATCGAGAAGCTGACTCAGAGCGATTACAAGTGGGGCTTCACGACCGACATCGAAACAGAAGTGGCTCCCAAAGGATTGAATGAGGATACGATCCGTTTTATTTCTGCCAAGAAAAAGGAACCGGAGTTTCTGCTCGAGTGGAGGCTCAAGGCGTTTCGCTACTGGCAGAAAATGCAGGAGCCGCACTGGCCCAATGTGAACTATCCTCCTATCGATTATCAGGATGCCTACTACTACGCTGCACCCAAGCCCAAAAAAGAGCTGAAGAGCATGGATGAGGTCGATCCGCAGCTGCGCGAAACCTTTGAAAAGCTCGGCATCCCTCTGGATGAGCAAAAACGACTTGCAGGTGTGGCGGTCGATGCTGTGATGGACAGCGTATCCGTGGCCACGACTTTTAAGAAAGAACTCGCAAAACACGGTATCATTTTTTGTTCTTTTTCCGATGCAGTCCAGAACCATCCGGACCTGATCGAGAAGTATCTCGGCTCTGTGGTGCCCTACACGGATAATTTTTTCGCAGCCCTGAATTCGGCTGTTTTCAGCGACGGCTCGTTTTGCTACATCCCCAAAGGCGTGCGTTGTCCGATGGAGCTGTCCACCTATTTCCGCATCAACGCCGCCAACACCGGCCAGTTCGAGCGGACGCTGATCGTCGCAGAAGAGGGCGCCTATGTCAGCTATCTCGAAGGCTGCACAGCCCCGATGCGGGATGAAAACCAGTTGCACGCTGCGGTGGTGGAGATCGTTGCCCATAAGGATGCTGAAGTCAAATACTCGACCGTGCAGAACTGGTATCCGGGCGATAAAAACGGCGTCGGCGGGATTTATAATTTCGTCACCAAACGCGGCATCTGCCTGGAGGAAAACGCCAAAATTTCCTGGACCCAGGTTGAAACCGGCTCGGCAATCACCTGGAAATATCCCAGTGTCATTCTCAAAGGGGATAACAGTATCGGAGAGTTTTATTCTGTTGCCCTTACCAACAACTATCAGCAGGCCGACACCGGCACCAAGATGATCCACCTGGGCAAAAACACCAGGAGCACGATCATTTCCAAAGGTATCTCTGCCGGTAAGAGCCAGAACTCCTACCGGGGGCTGGTACGCGTGAGCAAAAATGCTGACAACGCACGTAACTTTTCCCAGTGCGATTCTCTGCTCATCGGCGATAAGTGCGGTGCCCATACCTTCCCTTATCTGGAAATCTCCAACACCACGGCCAAAGTCGAACATGAGGCAACGACTTCAAAGATCGGAGAGGACCAGATTTTCTATCTCAACCAGCGCGGAATCGATACCGAGGACGCCATTGGCATGATCGTCAATGGGTATTGCAAGGAAGTCTTCATGGAGCTGCCGATGGAATTCGCTGTGGAAGCGCGCAATCTGCTGGCGATCAGCCTCGAAGGCAGTGTCGGGTGATGCTCCAGAATGTCTCTGATCCGGGAAATCCTTCAATTCGGTGAGACGGTGCCGTAACGGGATTTTTCAGTTTTCCTGCTTTCCTTGCGCGAAACGCAGAAGATAAAAAGTGCCGGTTGCCGGCAAGAAAAAATGACAACCCCAAACTAAAGAGCATAGAGTACCATGTTATCGATCAAAAATCTGCATGTTTCTGTTGAAGACACAGAAATTCTCAAAGGCGTCAATCTCGAAGTCAAACCGGGTGAAATCCACGCGATTATGGGGCCGAACGGTTCTGGTAAATCCACTTTTGCCAATGTCCTGGCCGGTCGGGAGGAATACGAAGTCACCGACGGTGAGGTGACCTACTTAGGCCAGGATCTGCTGGACATGGCACCCGAGGAGCGCGCACGTGAGGGTGTTTTTCTGGCTTTCCAGTACCCGGTGGAAATCCCCGGCGTTTCGACCTCTCATTTTATGAAAACAGCGCTCAACGCCATCCGCGAGCACCGGGGCGAGGAGCAGCTCGATGCTATGCAGTTTCTCAAACTCGCCCGCGAAAAAATGCAACTGATCGAAATGGATGAGAAATTTCTGCACCGTTCGGTCAACGACGGGTTCTCCGGCGGCGAGAAAAAACGCAATGAAATTTTCCAGATGGCGGTTCTTGAACCCAAACTGGCTATCCTGGATGAGACCGACTCAGGCCTTGATATCGATGCTCTGCGGATCGTTGCCAACGGCGTAAACAAGCTGCGCAGCTCGGATAACGCGTTCATCGTCGTCACGCACTACCAGCGCCTGTTGAACTACATCGTGCCGGATTATGTCCATGTCCTGGTCGATGGCCGTATCGTCGAATCGGGCGATAAAAATCTCGCTCTGCGACTCGAAGAGCAGGGTTACGACTGGGTGAAAGATAATGACGCTGTAACAGCCTGATGATCAGGCCTGCATCCCGTTTTGAATATGGGCGGGGTACACTGAGAGTGAAGACAGAAAAAGGTTTCGTCACAGAAGCCGCAGATCGTACACAATGAAACAGGTAAGACTCAATGGATAGTGAAAAAAAAGATATCAGGGAATGGTACCAGACAGCGTTCGCGGATTTTGAAAATACGCTGAATGGTGGCGCGTCGCTTCCCTTTCATGCTGTGCGCAAAAAAGCGATCGCCCGCTTTGCAGAGCTCGGTTTCCCCTCGACACGCAACGAAGACTGGAAATACACCAATGTTGCGCCGCTGCTCAAGCACCAGTTCCAGCCGGTGACAGAGGCGCCGGATATTGCCGCAGAGTCTCTGGCACCTTTTCTCTTTAAAGGGCTCGATGCAGACCGGCTGGTTTTTGTCAACGGTGTGTATAGTGAAGCGCTCTCAAGCGTCAGTAACCTGCCCGATGGTATCATTCTCGATACCCTCGAAAATGCATTTACCACACATGCTGAAACAGTTACGCAAGCTCTGGGAAAAACCGTCTCATACGAAGATGAAACCTTTTCGGCGCTCAACACGGCCTTTGCCCGCACCGGCGTTTTTCTCTCGGTCCCGGCCGGGGTTGTGTTGGAGAGACCGCTTTATATCCTGCATGTGAGCAAGACAGATGGCCGGGAGTTTCTGGCAGCGCCGCGCAACCTGTTTCTCTTCGGCGACAACAGCCAGGCACGCCTGGTTGAGGGGCATTATAACTTAGATGGTGGCACGAGTTTCAAAAACAGTGTGACGGAAATTTCCGTTGGAGCTGGCGCACTGGTCGAGCATATCCGTATTCAGGATGAGAGCAAAGAAGCCTTCCATTTTGCGACGACACAGGTTGAGCAGGCCACAGGCAGCAACTATACCTCAGTGGCGATCGACCTCGGTGGCACCCTGGTGCGGAATAATCTCAACGTGCATCTGGCCGAGGAGCGCTGCGAGGCCCACCTGATCGGCTTTTATTTTGGCAGCGGCCGCCAGCTCATCGACAACCACACGATGATCGACCACGCTGTGCCCAACTGTGAGAGCAACGAACTGTACAAGGGCATACTCGATGATCGCGCCCACGGTGTTTTTAACGGCAAAGTGATGGTTCGTCCGGATGCGCAGAAAACCAACGCTTTTCAGCAAAATCAGGCAATTCTGCTCAGCGATGATGCTCACATCGACAGCAAGCCCCAGCTCGAGATTTTTGCTGATGACGTGAAATGCAGCCATGGTGCCACAGTTGGCGAGCTCGATGATGAGTCTCTGTTTTACCTGCGTGCACGCGGAATCGGCGAGCAGGAAGCCCATGCCATGCTGCGCCTCGCTTTTGCCCGTGATATTTTCAACTATATCAAAATCGACGCCGTCCGCGAACGGCTGGAAGAGCTGGTTGTGGAACGATTTAACAACAAGGCCTGAGTTATGGATACTGTGCACTCCCCAGGCGAAACAGAGCTGCTGCCTGCAGATATCGAGGCTATCCGCCGTGAATTCCCCGTGTTGCAACAGGAGTTTTACGGCAAGCCGCTGACTTATCTGGATAATGCTGCGACCACTCAGAAACCGCAGGTGGTTATAGACAGACTGAAGCGTTATTATGAGCAGGAAAACGCCAATGTCCACCGGGCAGTGTACAGCCTCGGGGAGCTGTCTTCAAAGGCTTTTGAAGACAGCCGTATCATCGCTCAGAAATTCCTCAACGCCGCATCTGAGAAGGAAATCATCTTCACAAGCGGCACTACGGATGCGATCAACCTGGTCGCTGCTACATTCGGCCGCGCAAACCTCGGGCCGGGCGATGAGGTCATCATTTCGGCCATGGAGCATCATTCGAATATCGTGCCCTGGCAGATCGTCTGTGAGGAAAAAGGCGCCCGGCTCAGGGTCATTCCCATCGATGACCGTGGGGACCTGATTCTTGAAGAGTATGAAAAGCTGCTCAGCCCGCGCACAAAGCTGGTGTCTGTCGTCTATATTTCCAACTCTCTCGGCACGATCAATCCGGTAAAAAAAGTCATCGAGCTGGCACACGCGCACGGCGTTCCGGTGTTGCTCGATGGCGCTCAGGCGGTATCCCATCTGCCGGTCGATGTGCAGGAGCTGGATTGCGATTTTTTTGCCCTGTCCGGGCATAAGGTTTTCGGGCCGACGGGGATCGGTGTGCTGTATGGCAAAGAAGCTCTGCTGGAAGCCATGCCACCCTACCGTGGCGGCGGCGACATGATATTGTCCGTAACCTTTGAGAAAACAACATACAACGATTTGCCGTTCAAGTTCGAAGCCGGCACGCCGAATATCGCCGGGGCAATCGGGCTCGGTGCTGCTCTGAACTATGTCATGAGCCTCGGATTTGAAAAAATAGCCGCACATGAGAGCGCTTTACTCGACTATGCTACTGAACAGCTCGATGCCATAGATGGTCTGCGTATCATCGGTACTGCGCGCGAAAAAGCCGGGGTCATCTCATTCGTCCTCGACAGCGCTCATCCCCATGATGTCGGCACGATCCTCGATCATGAAGGCGTGGCGATCCGTACCGGGCATCACTGCACGCAACCGGTAATGGAACGCTTCTGCGTACCCGCAACATCGCGGGCGTCTTTTTCCATTTACAATACATTTGAAGATTTTGACAGGCTTGTGCAGGGAATCAGAAAGGTACAAAAGGTGTTTGGCTGATGGATGAATTGCGAGACCTTTATCAGGAAATCATCCTCGATCATAACAAAAATCCGAAAAATTTTCATGTGATGGAGGATGCCACCCACAAATCAGATGGCCATAATCCGCTCTGCGGCGACCGGTTGACCGTGTATCTGCACGTTGACGGCGACCGCATTACGGATGTGAGCTTCCAGGGCTCCGGGTGTGCCATTTCCAAAGCTTCGGCCTCGGTGATGACCACTGCCCTGAAAGGTAAAACCGTGGAAGAAGCCCGGGAGCTGTTTCATAAATTCCAGGATATGCTCACCAGGGAAGACGCGGCTATCCCGGACCTCGATGAGTTCGGCCAGTTGGCGGCTTTTGCCGGTGTCCGCGAATTTCCGGTGCGGGTGAAGTGTGCAACCCTGTCCTGGCATACGACCATGGCTGCCCTCGATGATGAAAATGAAATCGTCTCTACTGAATAATCCGAGCGAGAGTGTGGAGGAACAATGACGGATACGAAAACCGAAGATGCGGTGCGGGAAAAAGTCGTCGAAGCCCTGAAAACCTGCTACGACCCGGAAATCCCGGTCAATATCTACGAACTTGGGCTGATTTATGACATCCACATCGATGAAAAAAACAATGTCGAGATACGCATGACTCTGACCTCGCCGGCCTGCCCTGTTGCCGGCTCATTACCCGGCCAGGTGGAGGCAGTAGTTGCTGCTCTGGATGAGGTGAATTCGGCGACAGTGGAACTGGTTTGGGAACCGACCTGGACACCGGACATGATGAGCGAAGCAGCTAAATTAGAGCTTGGCTTTCTGTGAAATTTACAGCAGAAAAAACGCAAACCCCGCCCGTCTGCACGACGGGCTGAACCCATAAAGAGAGAAATGCGATGAGTGATTTTCAGATTTCCTATTTCCCGATGTACGACCCGGAAGCAGTGCAGCCGATGCGCGACGAACTCGTGGCTGTTGGTTTTGATGAGCTTCTGACGCCGGAGGATGTTGATGCTGCTCTCGGCGTGAAAAACGACCAGACCATCTTCGTTTTTATCAACTCGGTCTGTGGTTGTGCCGGAGGAAGTGCGCGTCCCGGAGCGACGCTTGCACTGCAGCATAAAACCATCCCCGATCGTTTCGTTACGGTCTTTGCCGGTCAGGAGCGGCCTGCTGTAGATCAGGTACGTCAGGTTTACCTGAAAGATTTTCCACCTTCTTCCCCCTCCATGGCCTTGCTGAAAAACGGTGAAGTCCTGTATATGATGCACCGTCATGATATCGAAGGCAGACGCGCCGAAGACATCGCTGCTATTCTCACTCAGGTATTTGATGAATTTTGTTCTGCAGAAGGGCCATCGATTCCGCCTGAAGATTACGCAAAGATCGTGCACGCACGCATGTGCGGCTCAAAAATTCCCCGTTTCGGCAGGTAGAACAGTACGATGAAAATCAGTGCACAGGAAGAATATGGCCTGAGGATTCTTATCCGCATCGCCAGCAGCGAAAAACCGGATGGCCTGACAATCCCGGAAATCAGCAAAGCGGAAGGGCTTTCGCAGCATAATGTTGCCAAGCTCTGCCGCATCCTGCGCATTTCCGGGTTTATCAACAGCAGTCGCGGGCAGGCCGGTGGATATTTTCTTTCCCGGCCCGCAGACAAGATCATCATCAGCGAGGTGCTCAATGATCTCGGTGGCCAGCTTTTCGGCGATGATTTCTGTGCCTCCCATTCCGGTATTGAAGATTCCTGCACCAACACGGTCGATTGCTCTGCGCGCTACGTCTGGCAATTGATTCAGGATGCGATCGATCGTGCCCTTGCTAATCTCACCCTCGGTGATCTGATCAACAGAGGGGAAGAAGTGTTGTACCACATTCAACCCCCGCACACATTCGATCGCAAAGGTTGATCGCTTACTCTCCCTCTGAACCTACCTCTATCGTTGTCTGAAAAATTTCATTTCACAGACTGGGCGGCATTTTGCTGTCGAATAAAGGCTTATTACGGTCCAAAAACATCACCGGCCTCATGCCTGCAAATTATCGTTTCACGCTATCCGGCATACTGATTTTTCTTTTACAGGGCTTTCGTCCGTGCCACTCCGCAGAGGTTTGCTGGTATCCTGATCTATGAATGAACTCTTCGCATGATAGAAGCCGCAAGAGCAGAAAATTTTGTTCTGCAGTATTGCCTGTGTAATATTTTATTAAAATTAAATTTACATCAATTTTTTCAGGTGCTGTGAACATTTCTTGCGTCACAGATTTTTCGCAACAGTCAATATTCCGCATCCAAACGCCGAAATTCTGAGAATGAAAATGTCTGATTCACATCAGGTGGCTTGTGTACGCTGCCTCTAGTGAATCAATTGTAATGACGGATTTATTTTTCAGGAAGGATGCACCATGTACCATTTTCGTTATGGTATTGCGCTCGTGGCGTTGGCATTTGCAATGCTTTCGGAAGTGCCTGCTGCAGTTGCCGCTCCGGCACCTGTACCACGTAATAATCATCAACAAGCCGATTCGCTGCAAACCCCGTTTGAAATACCTCGCCATCTCTTTGCTGCCCCTGGAGACAGCATGAAAATTCCTATCATGTATGGCGAACAAACAACAGCAGATTCTGCTGTCAGTGCCTTCAGCATGACGATCGTATCGAAAAGTCCGGATTTTGTTCTGTTCGACAGTATCGATACCGTCGAAACCAGTCTCGACGGCTGGAATTTTGTCATCACAGCCGGAGGAGATTCTGCCAGAGTAGAAGCGACCGCACCGATGGGTGTTTTTTTCGAACATCCCTCCGGGCCACCGGCCATGCTCTGGCGTTATCTCGGCCGCGTCGCTGATACAGTAGCTGATGGGGACAGCCTGAAACTCGTTGTCAGGAACGTCTCCAGCGTGACAAAGGGCCAGACGCGTTTTTACGCAGACTCAGTTTTCAAGTCAATAAAAATCTATATCGGTCCTCCCCCCGGTGGCGACGGCAAACTTCTCGGCGTTCCTATGGACATCACCGGTGCACCGGGGCAGCCGTCGAAATTTCCGGTTTTATGGTTTGAGAATGTCTCCGCGGACTCTCAGTTGAGCGGTTTTGCCTTTACGCTGAACTCCGGTTCGCCGCAGTTTACTTTTGACCCGGAAGCAGACACCAGCAGCTCTCCGTTGAAGGGCTGGTCGATCTCCGTGACCGAGGTGACGGATGGTATCCGCTTCGAGGCAACGGCACCGGCGGGTGTTTATTACGAGCAGCCGGCCGGTCCGCCAGCAGAGCTTGCTCTGTTCAGCGGCTGGGTTGACAGCAGCGCAACCCCCGGCACGGCGATACCGATCCTTCTGACCGACGTCGTGCTGACCAAACGCGGTGTTGCTGAGGCGCAGGATGATTCCCTCGCCCAGGATGGTGAAATCAAAGTAGAGAATGGCTTCGGCCCGCCGCCTCCGCCCCC
>WFTM01000305.1 GCA_015485525.1 Candidatus Zhuqueibacterota bacterium
CCGGATGCTCAAAAGAGCGGGCAATCTGAAATGCGGCATCTGCATCCATGTAATTATTGTACGACAGGGCCTTGCCCTGCATCTGCTCAGCATCGACCAGCGCCGGACGCTTCAGCATCGCAGCATCGCGGTACAGCGCTGCGTTCTGGTGTGGATTCTCGCCGTAGCGCAGGCTCTGTACCCGGTCCAACACCATCACCCTCTGTTGTGGCTGGCCCTCGGGCTGTGGAGTGATGCGGGCGAAGTACTGGCTGATCAGCGCATCGTAAGTCGCGGTGGCAGCAAAAGCCGCAGCCGCCAGCTTCTGGCGCAGCTCCGGTGTGGTGTTGCCATCATTCTGCTGCACACTCTCGATAACCTCAGGATAAAACTCCGGCGACGTGACCACGGTGACATAGCGAAAATTCTTCGCAGCCGCGCGGATCAGACTCACTCCGCCGATATCGATCTGCTCGATGGCCTCATCCACAGCAATGTTTTCATCGGCCACGGCCTCAGCAAAACGGTAGAGATTGACCACGACGAGATCGAAAAAAGGAATACCGTGCTCCTGCGCTTCTTCCTGATCCTGTGCCAGGTCCTGACGCGCAAGAATACCGCCGAAAACTTTGGGATGCAGAGTTTTTACCCGGCCGGAAAAAATCTCCGGAAAACCCGTCAGCCCGGCTATACTCTCCACGGCCAGCCCAGCCTCCTGCAGCACGCCTGCTGTGCCGCCTGTGGAATACAGGGTAAAGCCTGCATCTGCCATAGCGCGCGCAAATTCAACAATCCCACTCTTATCGGTCACACTGATCAGCGCATTCTTTTGCATGTCTCTGTTACAGCCTTATCGCTCTGGTTATCCTGTTAACTCTCATCACACCGCTCCTGCGGTGTGACGCCCTTTTGTCGCTCCCGCGGCAGCACACAGCACGGAACTTTTCAATCACTGACCCGACTTTACTCAGAATCACTCAACTACAATCGTGCCGCTTACATTCGGGGCGAACTCCGGCAGGCTGCAGCAGAGGTGTCCCGCTCCTGGCACAGCATGAGCCTGTTCATTGGCTATTTGCTTACGATCCGAACTCTTTTCTCCGTCACAACAACGAAATTATCCCCAAGTCTGTCTGAATAATTTTCCAACAGGCGTCGCATTACAGCTATTTTATTACCTGCTCGTTCATCCTCTAATCGAAGGAGAATAACGCCCCTGTGAAACTTTTTATCACGATAGGTTTTCTCCCCAAAATCCTTGTCATTGGTTATCAGTATATATTTCTCAGCATACGCCTTTTCGACTATTTCTTCATCGTCCATTCCGCGCGCTTGCTCGAACACCGAAAAAACTTCATGCCCCTGCTCACGTAGCCAACGCGCAACGCTTGGACCGGTGCACTCATCAACCATAAATCGCATTTACGCTGGCTCCAAACCAAGGGGCATAAACTCCGTGCTTTCCAACGATTTCGTTGCAAACATCAGGCAGGCGCGAATATCTTCTCTTTCAATACCCTGATATTCATCGAGTATTTCTTCAATAGTAGCCCCTTGAGCCAACAAACCCAAAATGTATTCTACAGTTAAGCGCGTTCCCCGAATCACTGGTTTCCCTACCATGAGCTTGGGATTTATCACGATCCGTTCGAGCATCTGTTTTTCGGTCATAGCTTTTCTTCCTTCGCTAATCAGTGTAACCGCAGAATCACCAAAGGTTATATTGACTCGCCATGTTGTTCAAGAGTTTCTCCACAGCACCTGCCTGCATCAAAACCATCACTCCGATTTGCGCGCAGCGGAAGACCGGAATCTCCCAGACTCTGGCACGTGTCCGAAAAGATGAGATTCCGTCACCGCGCTTCTCCTGGCCGGAACAACAGGTGTCGATATCCGGGCCAGGCCCGGTTCCTTGTATCACACCGCTCCTGCGGTGTGACGCCCTTTTGTCGCTCCCGCGGCAGCACACAAGCGAAACGAGATATCGCCTAATCCCAAAGCCTGAATCCATGCCTTTGGTTATCAACGAGTTAGAACGACTCAGAGTCAAAACAAAAATTTTTCAGCCATCCCAACATCTCATAAGTGAAGCGCGAAATGATGCACAAATCGGAATAATATCGTAAGCTGCAACCATATATCAAAACAGAATCTTACGACTGTGTCAACTTTGTCGCGCCGGTCTGTACGGTACGTCCGCTAACCACCACCTGGCCGCGGGCAAACAGTGCAACAGCCTCGGGCAAAAGCTCATGTTCCACCTGCAACACGCGAGCGGCCAGGGTTTCCGGCGTGTCGTCGTCATAAACCGGCACGCAGCGTTGCAGCACCGGCGGGCCGGTGTCATATTCCGCAGAAACAAGATGCACCGTCGCGCCTGAAACTTTGCAGCCATACGCCAGCACTGCCTCATGCACACGCCGGCCATACATGCCCTTGCCGCCAAAAGACGGCAACAGAGCCGGATGAATGTTGATGATCCGGTCCGGCCATTCTTCCACAACCGCGCGGGGGATTTTACGCAGAAAGCCGGCAAGCACAACGAGCGCCACATCGTATTTCCGGAAAGTCTCAAGCAAAAATGTGGCAATCTTCGCCTCCGGCTGCTCTTTGCCCGGCATCACCAGCGTGGGAATGCCGTGTTCAGTCGCATATGCCAGTCCCGGCGCATCGGCGCGGCTGCTGATCACACAGGCGATGCGTGCCGGCAGGCTGCCTGCCTCGATGCGCTGCTGGATCGCGATAAAGTTCGAACCCCGGCCGGAAATCAGCACGGCGATGGCAAAATCACTCACGATACACTCTCGATAGCAATGGTAGTGGAATCCGGTCTGCGCACTGCAGCTTCCAGGATGCGCAGCTCGCGTGCCGATGAGGACAGACGCGCGCGGACACCGATCGGCAGGGTGTACTTCAAATCGCCATGCCCGTAATCCAGCCCGGTGAGTACAGGAATGCCGGCACGCTCAAAATGGTCTTTCAGAATTTCATCAAGGTCCAGCACACTGTCCGGATTATCGACTTCTGATTCGAGGAATTCTCCGGTGATGACACCGCGCAGTTTCTGGAAAATCGCTGAATGGCGCACATTGGCCAGATGCCTGTCGATGTGCATCGGTTTTTCGCCGATGTCCTCGATGAAGAGCACCGCATCTGCCGGTGCCGGGAAGAAATCCGTACCAAGCAAATTCGCCACCAGAGACAGACAGCCTCCGATCAGAGTACCCTCGCCCTCGCCTTCCTGCACAACATCGAGAGACCGGCCGGAGAAAGGCGTGAGCACCCCGAAGGGCTCCGGCTCGGTGATCATGCGCCAGAACGCCTCCTCAGTTTGCGGCAGGATGCCCCCGGCAAACTCGACAGCAACCATCGGCCCTGAAAAACTGACCAGGCCGGTTCGGCTGAACAGAGCGAGCTGCAGAGCTGTCGTGTCGCTGTAACCGACGAGAATTTTGGGATTCCTGAGAATGGTATCATAATCGAGTCGATCGAGCAGGCGACTGACACCGTAGCCCCCACGAGCGCAGAAAATAGCATCGATATCCGGCCGGGCAAACATCTCGTTCAGGTCTGCTGCCCGCTCCGCGTCAGAACCGGCGAGGTGGCCGTAACGGCGGGTGACATAGTTGCCAACCACGACGCGGTAACCGAGGTTTTCGAGATAAAGCACCCCCTTGTGCAAACGATTCTCATCCGGTGGACTCGAAGGCGCCACCACGCCAATCGTCGCGCCGGGGCGCAGCATGGCTGGTTTCTGTATGGTCATGATGTCTTGATTTATCCCGGATATTTTTCCCAGAGTGAATCATCTCTCAGCCTTCGCAAACAGAGACGCGACTATTCGATATAACCTGAAAAATCATCCTGAGTTTCTTACCCTGCATTATTCTCGCAGAGACGCAGTGAGCACAGAGAAAGAATGGTTAATTTCCTCTAAAACAATAAACTGTGTGCTCTGCGTCACTGCGAGATATACAAGTCTTTCAAAAACTACGTTTGAAAGGATTACAAACTGTAACATATAAAATATTAAAGTAGTTGCACCTACTCTTAAAGTGTTTTGTGAATAATACAGGTTACAGAAAACTCTGATTTCTGCTCATCTTTTCACAAACGACACCCGGCAGCCAACCCAACGCCGGCCACAGAGTGATGGCTGATCTTGCCCTCACATCACTGCATCGGTACAACCCGGGCCCCACCGGTTCCTCCCTTCCCTGCTACCGTAAAGTGCTGGGCTCCATCCGAATTGACGCAGATTTTCAGAAACACACGGGCAAAACCGCACCACACTGCACAAAACGCATATTCAGAATAAACAGACTTAAATATACGAACAAGTCGGTGTGCATAACAATGCTTTTATCCGGGTTTTTCTCTTTTATCCACAAACCATAGCTTTGCACAACAGAGCAAAAAAATAGCCGCACACTATTTAGTTCCCGCAACACATGCCTTGTGTAAAGACAGTCATATAACTGACAATCTTGTTTGATGAAATGCGAATAATTACTCTGTCTGGCTGCACATGACACACTAGAACTGTTACGCCGGATTCCTGCCGGCACCCAGGAACCAACGCAAGGAAGAATCCGAAACACACGCCGTGCAGCACGTGAGTTTCAGGAGCAGTACAGAAATTCTTTGGCATCTGAACCAAATAGTTTATTGGTATTATGACCCCAATATCCATCTGTCGAATAACACTCCTGCTCCCCGACTGACAGCTCACCTTCATCCTAACCCACAATAAAACAGCATGTTGCCCCATCTATATTAGCAGCCGCCAATCACAGGCATGATGCTTGTATTCACTGCCAGATGATTTCTATACGGAGGCGGTATGACAGGAGCAAAAATTCTCATCACAGGTGACTCAATTACAACGGATAAAGAGCTTTTGCAGGCAGTCGCGGAGATTGCGGACATTGAGATTGTGCGCAGGGAGGAAGATATCGCCGATGCGGCCGGCCGGGATAGCGGCATCCGGCTGGTGCTGCTGAGCAGTGATGAACACAGGCGGATGACCCAACAGCTCGATGCCCTCGCACAGGGATATCATGACGTGCCGGTGCTTTTTATCGGCGACCGCAAGCTGATGGCCACGGCCTTTGCCCATGGCGTTCGTGACGCCTTTCCGCATCCCGTGAATCATAAGCTGCTGACCGAACGCATCAAAGCGTTTCTGCGGGAGGAATAATTTTCATCAACCGGGGCGACGGCAGCAGGGGAAAGTATGTTTCCCGACCAAAGAACAGAAAATAGCCATTGGACTAAACATTTCACGCTAAACGAGGAGGTTCCCGTGCGTCATTTGCGATTTTTTACAGCACTGTTGATTCTGCAAGTCCTGATTGCAAAACCGGGCCATGCCTGCGAAGGAACGCTGGTACCGGTATGCGGCCGTTCCATCTTTCTCGCCAAATTTGCTCCCACGACCGTTGTCCTGCCCGCGTCAGGGCCGATCAACGTCCCCATCGGTCTCGTGCCGTATGTTACCTGGAATGCCGATAATCCCAATTGCAGCAAGCCTGTGAGCGCCAGCCTGACGTTGACGCTGACCTGCACGCCTGCTGGCGGCGGAACACCGGTTGTCATCGGGCCGCAGAATGTCCCTGTACCTGTACCGACCCAGCCCGGGTCACAGGCACTGTCTGCCCCGGCGACATTTGTCATTCCGGCAGGCGTCCTGCCCTCAGGAACACCGATAATCTGCACTGTTAAGGGTACTTACACCGTTACTTTTTCGGGAGGGTCTTCGGGCAGTGGCACCATCTCCGGAACTGGTGACGTCGATGTCTGTCTGGTGCCCGCATCAACCATAAATCCGGATTATCCCGAACTGGAGGTGCGCCATCTGTCGATTAAAGACATCCAGTTCCCCGTCTGCCGCAACGGCGACCAGGCCCTGATGCATTTTCTCGTCGCCAACAATGATCCCGTCAACAGCGTTGACCTGTCGCTGACCAGCATGGGACGGCAGGTCTCCGGGCTGCCGGATAACATCAGCGAACAGGATGCGTTCAACAATGATGTCTATGCCATCGCGTCGGTCAAACCCGGAACAGACACCTTCCCGGCGGCCTTTGTCGATACTCTTGCCCCCGGCGAACTCGTGAGCGGAGACCCCCTCCAGTCCACCGATTATCCCCTGGAAGACACGTTTACTTTGGGGCCGGGCCAGGCGCGAATCATCAGCATTGCCATGCGCAGCTACGGCATGTGCCCCTTCGGCTCGTGCAATGAACGCAACATCAAAGTCACCGGTACATTCTCAGACGGCCGTCCGGCTCTCGGTTGCGCCAGCACAGTGCTCCTGCTCGATGATGTGCCGGCAAAATCTCCGCTCAATGAATTCAAAGATGATTTAAAAGTCTCTTTCAGGGTGGATGGTGTTTTTTCCGGCGCCTATTTTAACGATGATGAGGAATCGATCGAGCATGCTGTCAGCAATACACCCGGAAATATCGGAGAGGGCATGGACCCTGCCTTTTCACCCTTCCCCGGCACGCTGGTTCGCGGCGAAGAATTTCAAACACCCTGGCCTTCGACCGCATCCGAGTCGATCCGCACGACCGGAAACCCCACGTGGGTAAGGTGGCAATCCCTGTTCTATGCCCAGCGTGTCGGTTTCACCCCCATCTTCAACAATGTCACAGTACGTGCGGATAACCCCGGTGACCTCGGCAGTGAAAACCTGACCAATGAATTCCCCATGATCGGGATCGATGACATCGCCAGCTCGTTGACTCTCGATATCGAGTACAATATTTCAACGGATGAGATGGTGATCGTGCGCGATGGCGAGGAGTACTATCGCGGCGGTGTGGCGGATTTCCCGCAGGATGCCCCGGCCGGCACGTTTCAGGATCTCGGAACGTGCAGAAGGATTGTGCGTACGGCCGATGCCTCGGGCACGACGCTGCATGCCTACCCCCCGAATCTTGCTTTCAATCCCAGCCCTGGTATGCTGGCACAGATCGACACAATAGAGGTTTTTGACAATCAGGGCAATCCTGTTCAGGCTACTGCCACTGTCACCGGGCAGGGTGTCAGTGTTTCTCAAGGTGGCTCCGGCGAGCTCATCGTATCGTACAACCTGGACGGTCTGGATTATATCCCCTCCACGGGACAGGCTTTAATCGAGATCAGCGCTGCAGGAGCGATGAACGAGCCGGTCGTGGTGCCGGTTGCCGTTCGTGTACCCAACCCCACCTCGGTCGATGCATCTGCTCCGCAGAATGACCTGCCAGCCACGACACGCCTGTATGCGAACTACCCGAACCCGTTTAACCCGCTGACGACGATCCGCTACGATCTGCATGAACCCGGGCAGGTCACTTTGAACATACTGGACGTAAACGGCCGCGTTGTGCGTACACTCGTAGAGCAACGGCGCGCGGCAGGCTCGTACACGATCGTCTGGGATGGCCGTGGCGATGACGGCAAAGCTCTTGCCAGCGGTCTGTATGTCTATCAGCTCAAAACGAGAAACGTCGTGAAATCAGCAAAAATGCTCCTGCTGAAATAATCCGGGACAGCCCCACACGACGCACATGTCTCTTCACCGTGCGTCGTGTGGGCTATTTAGAGAAAAGACAAAAATCAACCGTGCAGAGTTTCCCCCGTCAAAACCATCATCCAGTGGTTGGAGGCGGTAACGGTGGAGCGGTGTGACGAGATGCTGAATAATTTTTTTCTGCATTTTTCATCTCTGCACATACTCCTTATAAATAAACGCCGGGCTCACATAAGTCATGCAAGGTCTTTCAAGGGGACAATTTCTATCTATGACCCCTGCGACACACGATCGCGGGAATGCATGGAAGCATTGCTGAGCCGGGTGTCGATCGATCCAATCGGTCGCCCCCCATAAACGATCCCTGTTCCGGCTATGGCCGGTAACTTTGAGTACACTTCCCCACAGTTTCATGCACACC
>WFTM01000306.1 GCA_015485525.1 Candidatus Zhuqueibacterota bacterium
AGATAGAGAAAAAACACACGCCTTGGAAGGATGATTGCCGGCGTTTTTCGCACCGCACAACAACTGAGAAAACGTTCTGTGCGCATCCCCACGCGCTGCAATGGCTGCCTTGCATCCGGCACTGCGCTGCGCCCGGCCGGAATGACGGTATTGTGGCATCGCCCTTTCCCCTCATTCCGGCACCGCGCTGCGGCTCTCACTCAAAGATAAACTTCTCCTCCCCGAATGCCGGTCTGAGCTCATCGAGCCACACGGCCTCAGCGTCGTAGCGCGCAAAAAAGGGCATATTGACGAGGTCGTGCCGGCGCGCCTGCAGCATGGTGAGCACGATCACTTTTTCACCGCGCACCTCAGACACACCGAGCACCTGCACTTTGCCCGGGTCCGCAGACATGCTCGGCCCGCGAACAGTCCGGCACAGCCCGCTCACCTGCTCGTAAGCTGCCTTGAAAAGTTGCCACGCCCGCACCAGAGGCAGACCAAAATAATGCTGGGCCCCGGTATCTCTCACCACGAACATGTAGTAGGGCACACAGCCCAGATTGACTTGTTGCCGCCACATCTCCGCCCAGACCTCTGCTGAATCATTGATATGCCGCAGGACAGGCGATTGTGTGCGGATTTCCGCCCCGGTCGCACGAATACGCGCGATGGCTGTTCTCACCACATCATTCTCGAGCTCAGCCGGATGCGAAAAATGCGCCATGAGCGCCAGATGCTTGCCTGAGGCGACGATACGCTCGAACTGAGCCAGCATGTCTCCGGCGTCTGCGTCGGTGGTGAATCTGTAAGGCCAGAAGCCGAGGGATTTTGTACCAATACGGATGGTTCGCACATGCTCCAGGTCTGCCTGCAGCAGGGCATCAACATATCTGGAGAACAATCTGGCGCGCATGATCATGGGGTCGCCGCCGGTGATCAGGACATCAGTGACTTCCTGGTGCTCGCGCAGATAATCGACCAGCCTGCCGGCTTCCCGTGAAGCAAATTTATGCTCATCCATGCCGACAAACTGAGGCCAGCGAAAACAGAATGAGCAGTACGCGTGGCAGGTCTGCCCCTGACTCGGGAAAAACAGCACTGTCTGCTCGTACTTGTGTTGAATACCCGGCAGACGTTCACCGTCAAAAACTGGCACGTTGTGCTCCAGCTGTCCGGCCGGGTGAGGATTGAGCTGCAGGCGGATGCGATTTGCTGCCTGTGTGATCTCTGCTTTCGAGGCGCCTTTCCTCAACAGCGAGGCGATCTGGTCAAAATGGTGCTGCCTGAGCATACCCTTCTGCGGAAAGGTCAGGCGGAAGATCGGATCATCGGGTACGTTATCCCAGTCTATCAGGTGATTCAATACATAATTATTGGTTTTGAAGGGGAAAACCCGTCCCACAACTTCGATGGCAAAAAGCTGGTCTTCAGAGAGCTGATCGAGCTGGGGGATCGTTCTGTAGTTGTGCAGTGAATATGATTTATAGGCCGGATGCTCCGCGCCATACCGTCTCAGATTAGGGGCTTCGCTGGCTTGTTTCATCGGCTACCTCCTTTCCGTGTCATATCATCTATGGTCAAAACTCTGTAACTCCTTCCCGCAACCACTTTCACCTCCATCCTGAACCCCGATGCTCTGACAAATCCGCGAAGTCTTCCCCCCGTTGCACTCCGGGAACAGCGCAAGGTACTCTTTCTCCTATGAAAGCGAGCTTCAGCCCCGGCGGCTGCCTGATGCCACGCAAAATTGTGCTGGTTCCGGTTCCGGCCGGTTTGCGAGTGGGATGCCCACTCCCGGCTTCAACACCAGGCGTGTTTCGTGTTTATGGTGTAGGACGTGACCCGTGAGCAGAGTAAATTGGGGAGGCATCCGGAAAGGTGAGGTCCGAATGCACGATCAGAAAAAACAGGCTGAAGCAGCGTGATGAGGATGCTCATACATGGCGCGGAGTTCTTCTATGCAAAACCGGGCGGTTACGGTATTGGGAGAACGCAACCCGGCCTTTATTTTAAATATTTTTCCGAAAAGTTAAAAGGTTTTTTTGTCTGGCACGATCGCAATACATGCAAAAACCACCCCCACACGCAAGGGGCGGCCCAAAGCATCGAAGCTTCTCCTCCTTAGAAAAGGGCTGATCCGCGGCCACTTCCCTCGACTCATCTGCTTTGTCTTGCCTTTTTGGTACGACTGTTCTATTATGCCTGTACAGATTTTGGCTCTTCCCAAATCATGTGGGTTAATTTCCAGTATGGGCAACCGGGACGAGTCCCAGAGCGTACCGCGACATTCATGTCGCGATGTACGAGACATTCCATGCTTCAGCATGCCCGAGCGAAGATGGCTGAAACGCGACAGAAATGTCGCGGGACGGGTACGGGTGCCACGGATAAATAAATCTCGAGACACCCACCAAAATTGGGCCGAGGCACTTATCATTTTGACAACCCTCAACACCGGCCGGAGTTAGTTGCAAAACGATAATCCCCCAACCCACACAATCTGAGGAAGAGTCCAAACAGTTTTGTCTGCTGTCCCTTTGTTCCAAAAATACATGCACTTCAGGTGAACGAACACCTGGTTATCCACTTCACTCAGCACGGTTGCATCTTTTCAGGCAGGCCGCTCGGCAACAGTACGTGCCTGCCCCGAACGGTCATTCCGGTTTCCCCGCAGGGGAAGACCGGAATCTCCCAGACTCTGGCACGTGCCTGAAAAGATAAGCTTCCGGCACGGCGCTGCGCCTGGCCGGAATGACAGATGTCCGTATCTGGGGCAGGCCTGGCTTGCTCATCAAACCGGATACCCGGACGACAACAACAGCACTGTCAGCTTGCAAGCTCACAACCAATTTACAGAGAAGCGGGATTCAGGATTTTTGCGTGTTCCGATCTGCTTTTTCCGCTACAGATCAGGAAAATCGCTATTTTTCATATCCCGAACCCAGACCGGCCGTTCGCAGCAACGCGCTCCCGGACGGACGGTTGAATCAGCCCCACGCCGCTCTGACTCAAACGCGCAGGTAGTCTGATGAGTACACTGATCAAATTTATACTTGGAGGTGCTGCCCTGTTCTTTGCCCTGGGCGGCCCGAGAATGTTCAAGAAAAAACCGCCAGCTCCCTCACGCCCGCCAGTGACGGACGTCACGCGGCCGGACACGCCCACAGGGGACAGGACAACTGCCCGGCGATCCGCCGGCAAAGATCGCGGTTCTGTGCCCGGACAGGCCATCGTGCTCGAAAACCGCGCTTCGGCACTCAACTGGTTGAAGAATAACCTCGACGAGCTTAAGGGCATGCCGAAAAAAGTCAGCCTGACCTACTATCTGATCGCCAAAAGCGAGCGCTGTGCTCCGGAGGCGCTTTCAGCCTGCATACAGGAAAAAATCCGCGCGCAAAAGATCGATGCCCGGGAGTTCCAGTACACTTTTTTTCTCGACCGCGTGATGATGGCCGGGTCCGGCAGACTGAAATTCGATGGCAAAGAGTATTTCACCAACTACGCCCTGCTGCGCGATGCCGGCTGGAACAAGGGCAAATACGCTGGCAGAAATAGCTACACGAGCTGCAAAGCCTTTTCGTGGAAGTCGAAAAATGGCCTCGATTTTATCAAAAAGAACATCTCGAACGAAGCAGTCTTCATACCCATCGAAAAAGCGCCTGCACCGAACGGGCTCACCGCCTCAGGGCAGCCGGCCATCGACTGGGTGACCGTCTCCGTCAATCCCGCGGATTTCCCCCTGTCTGTGCCCAACACGGCGCGGCGCAAACAGCTCGCTCAACGCTATGGCAAGGCCGGCAAAATGAAGCCCAAAGCCCGGTCCTACATCGTTCTGATCACGGAGAGTGGCGAGATGTTCCTCACCGAGGCCATGGATACGGGAGGTGGGGTCAAAAAAGGCTGGATCGACTGGCGCATCAGCAACACGAGCAGCGATATCGCCCGCTTTCACAAACTGGGCAAAACCGCCACAGCCTTCTGCTTCACAACAGACGACCCCGGCATGACGCGCGAAAAAATCATAGCAAAGATTACAGGCGGGATAACGAAGAAATAATAACGCAGGCTGCCTGTTGCCGCAGATGCTCTTCACCGGAAAGCCAAACGGCCGTCTGTGACGGCCGCTACCGTGGTGGCGTGGGGCCGGAGAACCCGGCCCTGGCCAAGACCACTTCCAACAACATGCCTCCAGCCGGGCAGGGCATGCATCATTCCGCAGCCCGGGCTACTTTTCCTTGATGTAAAACATCTCTTCGACCGGACGCAGGGGACGGTTCATCCACAGCGGGCGGCGCAGGCCGTTCGGACCGGGAGCCGGTCGCGTCATCTCGAGCCATTCTTTGTAAACCTGAAACGATTTTTCGGTGTCCACAAAGACATCGCCGTACTGGTCTTCCGGATGTGCCTTTTCGATGCGCACACGCTGGTGCCAGCAGTGCATGCCGCTGATCGGGTCCGGATGCACGGCATGCGTGATGTTCTGATGCACTCCGCCATCACTCCAGAAAATGCGCTTCGAGTCCGGATCATTGCTTTTGAACGGCCGCACGCCATCGATGACACGCATACGCCATTTGCCCTTCTCCGGCTGCTCCAGCGTAACCGTATTGGTCGCCCAGCGGTTTCCTTCCTTATCCTGTGGCCGGCGCCAGCGTCCGATATGGTGCGAACAGGCCACGACGCCGGGTTTCATCGCCTCGGTAACCCAGACCTTATCGACAAAATAGCCGATATCCGTGTTCATGCGCAGCAGGTCACCGGTTTTGACGCCGAAACGCTCGGCATCGACCGGGTGCATCCAGATCGGATTGCGGTTGGCGATTTCCGTCAGCCACTTGGCGTTACCGGATCTCGAGTGGATCAGCGTCGGCAGGCGGAAGGTCGGCACCAGCACGTATTCGCCGATCTGCTTGTTGAGCTTCTCCGGGTGGATGTGGCTCTTGATGTACGTCGGGATTTTGTATTCCGGCCAGCCCCAGTCAACCAGGGTCTGCGAATAGAACTCCTGCTTGCGGCTCGGCGTCGGGAAGCCGGTGCAGGGTTTGCCATCCACCATAACCCCGACGGCCTGATCGTCTTTGCGCAGGATATTGGTCTCGGCATCGAGCTCTGCCTGATTGACGATCTTGGAATCCACGGGTTTGAGGTGCTTCTCATAACTGGTCGGTTCAACTTCATAAGCACCATACTTGCGCATGTAGTCCAGCGCTGACAGGCCTTCTTCCGCAGCCTTTTCCTTCAAGCCGGGAATGTTCTCGAAGATATACCGGTAATACTCATCGATGGTGATTTTTTCACCTTCACGATAGGGCGAAAGAAAATGCTGGCGGATGCCCAGACTGCCGTCCGGGTCGATGCGCCACGACAGCTCGATCCAGAACTCATCCTCTTCCCACACCTCGCCGGGATTGGCCTGGTAGGTAAACTCGACCTCCTTGCCCATCTTGCGCATGGCCTCGCGCAAAACAGGCTGGCGAAAGGCCACCCACATGCCGGAGTGCGTCTCATAGCTCAGAATGTCATGCCGCTCGCTCGAGTGCCCCATGGGCAGCACGTAGTCGGCATAGTACGCTGTTTCATTCCACGTCGGGGTCATCGCCATGTGCAGACCGATTTTATCCTCGTCTTCCAGCGCTTCGATCCACGAAAAGCCATCGGGATAGGTCCAGACCGGGTTGAAGACGCGCGAGAAATAGACATCGACCTTGCCGCGGCCATCTTTGAGAAAATGCGGCAAAAGGAAACTCATCTCAAAGTGAGCCAGCGGATATTCATTGGGAAAATGCAGCTCGTTCCAGAATTTATGCGCAGGCGGGTTGGCAAAAGTGGTCGGTTTGAACTTATTCCACGCACTCGGAGAGGTGCCGCCCGGCGTGCCGACGCTGCCGGTGAGCACGTTGAGAAAATGCAGACAGCGCGCCACAGCCCAGCCACCGAGGTTGCCGCTGCCGGCGCTGCGCCAGTTGTGCGTCGCAAAGCGTGAACCGGCCTCGCCGATCTTGTGCGCCACTTCGACGATCGTGGCTGCGGGAACGCCGCTCTCCTTTTCGGCAAATTCCGGCGTGTACTCGGCGTACTCCTCCTGCAATGCTGCGATGAAATTTTCAAAGGTCGGCTTCTGCTTCGGACGCTCGTTTTTCATGTAATCCTGCCAGTTCACCCACTCGCGCATGAATTTTTCATCATACAATCCCTCGTCGATGATGATTTTTGCCATGGCCAGCAGAACAGCCGCCTCGCTGCCGGGATAGGTCGGCATCCAGTAATCCGCCATGCTCGCCGTATTGGACAGACGCGGGTCCATCACCGCCATCTTGGCGCCTTTCATCATGCCCTCGATGATGCGCTGGGCATGGGGATTGAAATAGTGCCCGGACTCGAGGTGCGCGCTGATCAGCAGGATGAATTTGGCTTCCGCGTGGTCGGGCGAGGGCCGGTCATAGCCGTGCCAGATGGCATAGCCAAAGCGCGCGCCTGCAGAACAGATGTTGGTGTGGCTGTTGTGGCCATCCACGCCCCAGGCTTTGAGAATGCGGTCCATAAAGCCCTCGTGCCCCGGCCGTCCGACATGATAGACCACCTCATTGCCGCGCTTTTCCTGAATCGCCTTGCGGATGCGCGCGGCGATATCGTCGAGCACCTCATCCCATGAAACGCGTTTCCATTTTCCCTCGCCGCGCTTGCCATCGCGCTTCAGCGGGTAGAGAATGCGGTCCGGGTCGGTAATCTGGTTGATCGTAGCCGGGCCTTTGGCACAGTTGCGCCCGCGGCTGCCGGGATGGTAGGGGTTGCCCTCGAATTTACGCACCTGCAGTGTTTCCTTGTCGATGTAGCTCAGAAGGCCACAGCCGGACTCGCAGTTGAAGCAGGATGTGGGCACGATCATGTAGTTTTTCTTCTCTCTGCCGGGCCAGGCCTTTGCTTCATACTCCGTCCAGTCGTCCCATTTTTCCGGCGGTGGGAATTTGGTCAGGGTTTCGTTTTCGCTCACCGGTGGCAGGGTCTCCGCAACCGGTTCGTGCAGGCGCGGAATCAGGTGCAGGCTCTCTGCAATCTTTTCGATCACGCTGGGTTTATGTTTGTATGACATTGTTTTCTCCGACGATTATGAAGTGTGATGTCTGGTTTTCCGGTTGACTCTGTTTCGGGTCTGGCGCGGGTGGAAGACCGGCATCCCAGACCCGCCATCAGGCGACGGCCTCCCCTTCGACGGGCGGGCCGTCCTCTCACGTCAACTGTTGGGGATCATCTGCGGTGCGCGCACCCAGATGTGCTCAGTGATATAACTTCCCAGCAGCGCCAGAACTGCAGCAGCGAGCAGAAAATCGCTGGCGCCAAACCAGAGCAGTGCAAAGGGCAGCACGTTACCGATAACAACGACGCCGAGCCAGAACAGCGGTGCAAATGAACCGCTCAGGATCATCTTTACCGTCGCCCTGGCATCCTGCGTCGGATGCTGTGTGGCCATTTCAACGAACATCACGGCGAGGTTAATGCCGATCACCCAGAGCAGCGTGGAAGTCAGGAACTGCTGCCAGTCCGCTCCTGTATCGAGCACCAGCTCAGCGATGCCAAAAAACGCCGCACCGGCCATGACCGAGTGGATCAGCATGTGCAACGGCAGGGTCGGACTTTGCCAGAAATCACGCCCGCGCGCCTGGGCAAAGAGAAACGCGGTATAAACCGCCACGACGACCGCGAAAAGCGCCGTCAGCCAGTTCAGGGCTTGCAGGCCTTCTGTCCAGCCTGTAAAATTAGCCAACAGAACGAGGGTCACCAGACCGCCGAAAACTGTGATCGAATATCCCCCGCGTACCAGCCACGACTTCCACTGCGGGCGCAGCAGAACATAGGCAAAACGCATGGGCTGATCGAGGTCTTTGACCAGCAACATACCCGTCAGGGTAAGAAAAACGAGCGAGGTGATCGGGGCAAAGAGGCCCAGCTCTGCCGATGGATTCCCCTGGCCGGCGAGCATGTACAAAAAGGGAATCAGCACAGCTCCGGCCGAAATCGCCTTGGTCCAGATATACGCCGATACTTCCCAGCCCCAGACCGCGCCCTTGGCCGGCGCATCGTACACCCGGCGGGCATTTTCCTTCAGTACAGCCATGGCTTTATTCATGAATTTCTGATTCTCTCCGGAATCCGGTACGATATGCGGTGCATCACGGTCATCTGCCACACCCGGGCCGGCAAGGCGGGCGACCAGCTCATCGGGGTCTGCCTGGCTCAGACGTTTTTCAGCATATTTGGCAAAATGACCGACCCCTGTTGCCTGCGAGTTCCACAGATAGGTGCTCGACTGTTCGGTGATGATCGGGTTGAGGGAAGCCTCATCACCGTCGATGTAGAACAGTTTCGGGCCTGTCCCTTTTTCCACCTTGCGGGCGGAAACCTGCTCGCGCGACATGAGCACGGAAATCTCCGAGGTCGGGTCATCGAGGTCACCCGAGATGATGGCATGCTCGGGGCAGATATTGACGCAGGCCGGCTCCAGTCCGATATCGATGCGGTGGGCGCAGTAATTGCATTTTGCTGCGGTGTGGGTTTCCGGATCGATGTACAACGAATCGTACGGGCAGGCCTGCATGCAGGCTTTGCAGCCGATACAGCGCCGGTTGTCGAAATCGACAATGCCGTCTTCGCGCGTGTGCAGTGCCTCCACCGGACAGATTTCCACGCAGGGGGCATCGGCGCAGTGATTGCAGCGCATCACGGAAAAGACGCGTCGCGTGTTGGGGAAATGTCCCTTTTCGATGTACTTGACCCAGGTGCGGTTGACGCCGATGGGGACATCATGCTCGGCCTTGCACGCCACCGTACAGGCATGGCAGCCGATACACTTGCGATTGTCGATAATAAATCCAAAATTCATCGCTTTACCTTCCTGACCAGAATAGTTCGATCACCGGCGCGGCCTCAGTCCGCTCCGGTGGTGGTGAGTGGGTTGTATGCCGGCTCCTCCCGGCGCCGGCCCGGCCAAAAAGCTGTGCCGGTTCGCTTGCTTCACAATAAATTGAAAATGCTTTCCCGCCTATTTATCCCAGCCTCCGGAGGATATTTTGTTATTGTAGGCTTCGTGAGACAGGACTTCGAGAAAAACCAGCCCATCGTCCGTATCCTCACAGACCAGCCGCCAGGACCAACCGATGGGGATGGAAATGATGTTGCGCTGGCCCATGGTGATCAGGCGTTTGCCGTTGAGCTGCATGTAGGTGGCCTGTCCCTGGCGCAGCTTATCGATGGTCTCCAGCACTTTGCGCGCAGTTTTTGGCGGTACATGGTCAAGGCTCACAGGCGCTGCGGCCAGGTGCTCCTGCCATGCCTGGCGCTGTTGTTTTTTCTGTTCTTTCCTGCTCTGTTTTTCCCGGCGTTGGCGCTCCTCATCCGCACACCGGTGGCAAAATTTACCATAGCCTGTATGACCACAGTCAAAAGTCTTTTTTCGTGCCATGCTGACCCGATTCGTATGGAGTCCTGAATGCTGTTGTCCCGGGATGTGGCGGCCATACCGGCAATAGCCGGCGCGGGTTCAGTACCCGGCCGAGTGTGAGATCGCCTGAAACAGCTCCCGCAGCGGTTTGCCGACGCCCTGCAGGTTGGTCAAAATCGCCAGGGCAAAGCCGGTTTCCGGGATGCGGCCCAGAAAGGTCGTGCCCCCTGTCGCTCCACCGGAGTGTGACACGATCGTGTGCCCATCACTGTCCCGGGAGATGCTCCACGCCAGCCCTTTGCTGATAGTCTCGCCGTTGCTGAGCTTGTAGGGCGTCTGCATCAAACGACGCGTTTCCGCAGAGAGCAGCAGTCCTTTATCCAGAGCAATATGCAGGCGGATCAAATCGCCGGCAGAGGAAATCATGCCCCCGCCTGCCCATTTGATCGACAGATCGACAAAGGGTGCGTTGAACAGCTCACCCTCCCGGACAATATAGTGCCGGCTGCGCAGCGGAACGATAACGAGCTGGTGCTCGAAAAAGGTACGGCGCATGTGCGCCGGTTCCCAGACAAATTTTTGTAAATACTGCTCGAAACTCATGCCAGCGGCTTTTTCAACCACACCGGCCAGCAGATTGAAAGCATACGATGAGTAAGAGAATTGCGTGCCGGGTTGGAACTTCAGACTGTCGTCGCGAAAGATAGCGATCGCCTGCTCCAGCGTATCGAAATGGTCTTTGATCAAAAATTCACCGGGGCGGTAGTGGCGGATACCCGAGGTGTGTGTCAAAATATGGCGCAGAGTTACCGGCCAGCGTTTTTTCGGAAACGCCGGCACATACGTGCGGATGTCATCATCAAGAGAAACTTTGCCCTGCTCCACGAGCTGCATCACAGCGATCGCAGCGATTGGTTTTGAAATCGAAGCGATGCGGAACACGCTCTGCGGCGACAGAGCGACATCATTTTCCACATCCGCGAGTCCGAAAGCCGCCTCCCAGACCAGGGAATCATGCAACGCCACAGCAAGAGTCACGCCCGGTACGCGATGTTCGATGCGGAACTTTTCAACCAGAACACGAACTTCGTTTTTAAAATTGGGGGAAGGAGAGGTGTGCCGTTGCTGGCCATATAAAAAAGAAGATAAGCTGAACAACAGAAGCAGAAGCACTGAGGCAGTATATCTGCTTCCTGAACTGGCTTTGGCTGACAAGAGACTGCTCCCATGCATAGATGTGATGAAAACCCTTGTGGCATCGCGATTTTTATTTTCAACGTGCCGGATTCGGGAAAAGAGATTTTTTTTGCAGCTCCGGCGTACCTTGCACGATGCGTTTAGATGTGCATAAATCGGGTCAGCGTATGCGTACTTTCCCTGCCACTGCAATTTGATTGGTTCTGAGCTGCACCATCTGGCACAGCTCGACACACCAAAAACCAAAAGAGCCTGCTGGTACAGGCAGGCTGATGGGTGGGTGCTCTTCGTTATTCTCCTGGTGATCCAAATTAACTCAGCACGGCTGCATTTTTAGTATCCGTCCGGTGCCCCCATCTTGCTTCAGTTCATCTTCTTTGCGCCGGCTTGAATGAGGCTTTGGCTCAGTAGCCGAAGTGGCAACACTTCGGGCTCAGCCACCGCGGCAGGCGAAAAGTAGCCGAAGTGGCAACACTTCGGGTGCACCAAGCAACGGAAAACAATGGCGCTCATAACATATAGCAAAAACGCTATTATTTCAAAGTAAAATGTGACGAACGACATTCATCCAGACTGTAAACCCACCCGGCAACCGGAATCAAACAGCCCAAATCGTGACCCTGAAAAAAACCGGCGGATATCCGTCCGGGAACTCAATTGGATGATTTCATCATTGCCCAATCGTTTGCATGAAATTATTGATATTGCAGGGTTCGGAATTTCAGGGACGCAAATTCCGTAGGGGTTCAAAATTTTGAACCCCTACAACGACGGCAAAATGAATATCAAAAAATCATCCCCAAATCAATTGGTGCCATTACATGGGGATTTAAAATCGCGTCACCAAATGGACGCGTTAAAATTCCGGTATTGACACCGCCGAATTTGCAAAACGATGGTATCCCACCCCATACGATTTGAGGAAGACCAAAAGATAATATTCTTTTGGGACTGATCGTGAAGATAAGGTTGTATAAAAACATATATTTTTTCAAATTGTCGGAGCAGGAGCCCGGGTATCCAGTTAACTCAGCACGGTTGCATTTTTTCAACCAGACCGCCTGACAAAAGCACATGCCACCCTCGGAACCGTCATTCCGGTTTCCCCGCAGGGGAAGACCGGAATCTCCCAGACTCGGGCACGAGCCCGAAAAGATGAGATTCCGGCACTGCGCTAAGCCTGGCGGAATGACACATGCCGGTATCTGAGCCGGGCCGATTTGCTGAGCTAACTGGATACCCGGAGAGCAGGATGAGTGACAGATTTTTGCTACCTCACGAAAAACAATCCAGCCAGGAAAGGAAAATACATGCCACAACGTTGCCGATGGGTCAACGACGATCCCCTGTACATCAGCTATCACGATGAGGAATGGGGGATTCCGGTTCATGACGACCGTAAACTCTTCGAAATGCTCATACTCGAGGGAGCGCAGGCGGGTCTGAGCTGGTACACGATTCTGAAAAAACGCGCCAATTACCGAGAAGCCTTTGACAACTTTGATGCTGAAAAAATTGCCCGCTACGATGAGGATAAAATCCAGGCCTTGCTGCAGAACGCCGGTATCGTACGCAATCGCCTGAAAGTGCGCGCTACAGTGAAAAACGCCCGAGCCTTTTTAGCGATCCGGGAAGAGTTCGGCTCCTTCGATACATGGGTCTGGCAGTTCGTCGATGGCTGCCCGAGGAACAACGCCTGGCGCAGCCTCGCCGAAGTTCCGGCAAAAACGCCCCGGTCTGACGCCATGAGCAAGGCTTTAAAGAAACAGGGATTTACCTTCGTCGGCTCAACCATCTGTTACGCCTTCATGCAGGCGGTCGGCATGGTCAACGATCATACGACCGATTGTTTCCGCTACAAAGAGATCACTGCGCTGCACCGTGGAGAGTGAGCCCCTCACGTGGGGTTCACTCTGCTTCCAGATGGATCGATTTGCGAAAAATGGTACGCGGGCTGAGAATATCGCTCCGGGGCATGGCCGGTCGCGGCCATGCTACTCCCTCCGGCCTGCCGTAAATAACATATCGCATGCGCACTTCCGCCGGTTTGGACACAACCCGCTCGATGACAAAATCCAGCCCGGTCAGCGGAACGTTATAGTACACCAGCCAGCGCCAGCCGCGCATGCTGTAGGCGCCATCTTTCTGCTGCAAATCGATGGTTCTGCCTTCATAGTGCAGAGCGCGCACGGATGAATCGGCTGGCACGTACAGCGATAAAACACCTGAGGTTTTCCCGGGGAAAAAGCGCAGAGTTGTGTAACGCACATCTGCAGAGATGCTGTCGCGGATGACCGAAAACTCCGGCTGCCCGGACGGCTGCGGAGCTGCAGCAGTGCGCAACACCCCCTGATACGTGGGCGCGATGACCTCCTGCGGTTTCTCCTGCGAATTGCTGCCGAGAAAAACATCCAGAGCCGGATTCACCTGCCGGCCATAGCTGGCCCAGAAACTTTCACCGCTGTCCTGGTCGGTGATATGCAGGACATCGATGCGCTGCAGGCCGGGTGGTGTGGTGACGAGGTGCACCTGCAGGCCAAGTACGATCAGCGCGCCGACTGCTGCAAAAAACGCCGCCAGTCTTGCCGCCTGCTGTCCGCCCACTATCCGCAGATGAGGCACAAACAGGCCACTGAAGAGTGCGAGCAGGCCGGTAAGGACAGGCGCAGCACGCACGGTCAGACCAAGCAGCATCATGTATATCATCGGCGCCAGCATCACCACGACCGGCACGGCTGTACCGAGAAGAATCAGCACCGGTTTCCAGTCATTGCGGGCTTCACATTTCAGCAAAAAGATCAGCGCGAACCCGAGGGAACTGAAGAAAAAAGGCCACAGGAAAAAAAAGCTGGCACCGGGAGTAAACCACGCCGACAGCACTGTAAGGGCACCCCAGAGTGCCAGTGCTCCGGCAGTCAGCTCCCACGCATTTGTTTTTCTCAGCACTACGGCGAAAACCGCGAGCGCGATGGCAAAAACCACGATGGCCTGTCCCATGAAGATATATTTTTCCACAAAGAGCATATCATAAAACTTAGCCCGCGGCAGCCCTGCGCTCATACCGGCTTGTACAGCATAAAAAACCACAGATGCAACCACAACAGTAGCCAGCAGCCCGACTGTCCCGATGATGAGCCCCTGTGTGCTGACCAGCTCTTTTTCATACCCTAAGCGCAGCGCGGCGAAGAAGATGAACATGGCCACGAGCACGAGCAGGAGCGCCTGCCCATTGCTGTACACGACGAGCAGGAAACGCAGCGGGGTAAAATAAACCTGATTGGGTGCGGGAAGCATGGTCAAATCGAGATTGCCGAAATGACGCGTCAGGGAGAGCGCATAGGAGCCATGATGCTGGAGGCTGGCTTCACTGATAGTATCGAGGTTATCAAAGGGTGTGTGATAGTGTTCATGGCCGTCCACATAGGCGAAATTCAGTCCTGGGATCCCGGCTTGTTTGAAAACAGAAAAGTCCGTATCATTCGGCATGCGCTTATAGACTTCAATGGCCATGGAGTTGCCCGCCGGGTATGGCGCTGCAAGAGAAAATTCGCGGGCCAATCTGCCATTGTTCTCACTGGTTTCGAACAGCAGCGAAGCACCGTGGCTGCCCCGGGCTTCGAAGTTGAGCACCAGTCCTGTTTCAGCGGCAAAAGGGTGCTGCTGCACAAAAGCACGCGCACCGACCAGCCCCAGCTCTTCACCGTCGGTAAAAAGGACGATGAGATCGTTTTTCAGCGCAGGTCCATGGTTCAGGGCGCGAAGCGTTTCGAGGATGGCGGCGACACCGGCACCATCGTCGCTGGCGCCGTAAGAGCCGGGTACGGCATCGTAGTGCGCCATCAGCAAAAGTGCTTTGCTGCTATCCGTGCCCTTCTTGCGCGCGACGATATTGCTGATGCGTATGGCCGGATTGTGGCCCGGACCGGTGATAAGGGCGGGTTGCAGCTCTACTTCGAACCCAAGACCGCGCAGTCTGTTCAGCAAGGTATCGCGCAGCGCCTGGTGCCGGGCCGAGCCGAGAGGGTGAGGTTTTTCGGCAAGCACGCGCAGTATGGCCATGGCGCGGCCTGAGGAAAAGTGCTCGGCCGGCGCATCAGCGCTTACAGGCTCAGGCGGTGCATTTTGAGCGAGACCGAAAAAAATAGCCAGCACCAAACCGGCTGCGAGTACGACGCGCGCCAGCACGGGGACCCCGGATAATTTGTCAGACATGGTACTCTCCATAATCGATGTAGATGCCGTTCGGAAATCGAGTCAGTCAGGAATCGCTGTAGCCAGCTCAGGAAAGGGCGCTTCTCCCCTGCCGCATCATTCCGGCCTGAGAGAAGCAACATGCCGGGATCTCCCGGGCTAAATCTTGCCTGCGAGGTCTTCAGAAGCAGAGAGCGAGTCGATGAAGGTAGCGATGCGCATACGATCATGCTTTTTGACAGCTTTTTTGAACTCACTCATGCGCGGGCCGATATACGGGTCCCTGGCCAGATAAACCGTTGCCAGCTCGATGATAAGATTTTGTATTTCCCGGCGCCGATTCGAGCTTTTACTCTGACTTGTGCGCAAAAACATGAGATAATGGACCACCGCCGCCTTTTTATTGGCTGATTCGTCCACAGCAAAACGATTCGACAGCGTCAGAAATGTATCTCCCAACTCGAGATGTTTGTAGTACCCCTCACGCAGCTCCCGCGTCGCTGCGATGAAGAGCTCGAAATCATCGATACTGCGAAATTTGTTCTGCAGAAAATATAGCCGTGCCAGCGCCTTTTCGCGCAGCGTGCGATCCCGGGAATCGCGCAAAACGCGAAACAGGAAATCGACAGCGAGGTTGGCATCCGGTCTTTTGCCAGCTGAATCGCGCTGGCTGTAATAATAGCCCATAGCGAGCAGATGCTCACTGGACATCAGTCGCAGGCTGAGGGCATCGCGGGGCTCATCGATGAAACCGAGGGAAGTGGAATCCTTGCGTGTGAGCACGCGGATTTTACCATCATCAACCTGCAGGATACGCGCGGCGCCGTCAAAACCATCCCGCGGCAGGCGAGGAAAGAGCAGTGTGTCCGCAGCCCCGTCGATAAACAACGGCAGGGTGAGCTCGATCGGCTCGCCGTTGAGGTCGAAAAAGTAAATTTTGCCCGGATGAAATTCCACAGGCTTGTCGCCGAGCTCGACGACAGCACCGGACAGCTTGACGATGATCCAGATCGAGCCGAAAATAGCAGCGAGTGTACCGGTCACCTTGATCGCACCGATGGTGACTTCCGTCTTGTTGTCGATCCCGCCGAGGAAGCGATAAGTAAACGAGGTGATCGCCAGTGCAAAAAAAATAGCGCCGATGATGGGCTTATCGAGGGTATTCAGAAACCAGGTTCCCCCGAACAAACCGATGACGATCGTGCTGAGGATAACGATGTCATTCAGATGGCGAAAAAACGGGTGGGGTATTTTCATGATCACGTCCTGTCAATGTGTACTCCGTGAAAAAACAAACCACGGCTTGTCGGGTAAAATGACGAATATGAAACTGGCAGTCAAGTAACGGCGGACGAAAGAACGTTTCTCACTGCCCGGTGCCGGCGGCCAGGCCTGGTTAGAGGTCAAAGCAGGTGATGCCTGAATTGTTGCCAATTCAGCTACCTGCAAGGGGCGAACAATGTACCGGATTCGCAAGAATTCGGAACAGGTCAAAGCCTGTGCTGCCTGAATTGTTGCCAATTCAGCTACCTGGCAAGGGCGAACAATGTAGCCGAATTCGCAAGAATTCGGGCCGGTCGAAGCATGTGCTGCCTGAATTGTTGCCAATTCAGCTACCTGGCAAGGGGCGAACAATGTAACCGAATTCGCAAGAATTCGGGCCGGTCGAAGCCTGTGCGCCTGAATTGTTGCCAATTCAGATATCTGCAAGGACGAACAATGTACCGGATTCGCAAGAATTCGGAAAAGGTCGAAGCCTGTAATGCCTGAATTGTTGCCAATTCAGCTACCTGGCAAGGGCGAACAATGTACCGGATTCGCAAGAATTCGGGCCGGTCGAAGCC
>WFTM01000307.1 GCA_015485525.1 Candidatus Zhuqueibacterota bacterium
TTCAGCTGTGCCTGTCGGCCCGTTTCTCTGCTTGCCGATGATGATCTCGGCGATACCTTCGTTGTCCGACTGCTTTTCATAAAAATCATCGCGGTAAACGAACATGACCACATCTGCATCCTGCTCGATGGCACCGGACTCGCGCAGGTCAGAGAGCATGGGGCGCTTATCTGTGCGCGCTTCAACAGCTCGCGAAAGCTGGGAAAGGGCAATCACAGGCACGTCCAGTTCTTTTGCCAGGGCTTTCAGAGATTGCGATATCGCCGAAATCTCATTTTGCCGGCTTTCGTTGCGAGGGCCATGAATCAACTGTAGATAGTCGATGACGATCAGCCCGATCTTGTGTTCAGCCATCAGCCGGCGGGCCTTGGCCCTCAGCTCCAGCAAGCTGATACCAGCCGTATCATCGATATAGATCGGTGCATCGTACAGCCGCCCCGCCGCCCTGCTGAGGTCTGCCCATTTCTCCTGCGGCAACTGCCCGGTTCGAACCAGGTGGGCATCGACACGGGCTTCAGCAGTCAACAGACGCAATGCAAGCTGATAACTGGCCATCTCTAAACTGAAAATGCCGACACCAACGCCAAAATCGACTGCGGCATTGCGGGCGATATTCAAACAAAATGCCGTCTTCCCCATCGAAGGCCGGCCTGCGACGATGACCAGGTCTGATTTCTGAAAACCGGAGGTCATCTTGTCCAGGGCATCGAAGCCACTCGGCACGCCGGTCACAGAGCCGTCGCGCTGGTGAAAGCCTTCGATGGTATTAAAGGTCTCTTTCAGAATCGGGCTGATATGACTGAAGCCCTTGCGCATTCCGCGTTCGGAAAGAGAAAAAATCTTCTGCTCAGCCGAGTCGATGACGTCTGATGCAGACTCGGCATTTTCATACGCCATGCCGATGACTTCAGTGGAAATCGCAATCAAACGCCTGAAAAGGGATTTCTCCAAAATGATGCGGGCATGATACTCGACATTAGCTGCGGTCGGCACTGAAGTCGCCAGCTCAGACAGATAATAGTTACCTCCGATTTCCTCCAGCAATCCCGCTTTTGCGAGCTCTGCTCCAACGGTCAGCACATCGACAGGCTCTGTACGGTTGAACAGGGTCACGGCTGCGCGGAATATTTCCTGATGGCCGAGCTTATAAAAATCTTCTGCTTCCAGCAGCTCGATCGCTTTTCCAACTGCAGCAGACTCGATCAACATACTGCCGAGGACTGCTTTCTCTGCTTCAAGGTCCTGGGGTGGAATACGATCAAACTGGACTGCTTCGCCAGCGGCCTGCGAGTTTTTTTTCTGTTTCTTTGCGTTTTTGTCAGCCATTTTTACCCGGCTTTGCCGCATCCGGCATCGGTGGTTTATCGCCTATCTCGCGGTCATAAACAGCACGAAACCGCTTCATATCTTCGAAAACCGCCCAGAACAGTCCCTGGTTGTGCAGCAGGGCAGCAGGATTATGGGTCACAAAAACCCGGATTCCTTTGTACTGGTGCTCACTACTGCGCAGCGTATCGATATCAGCGCTGGTGTTCAGCACCGAGGCTGCCGCGACCCGGCCCAGACAAAAAATGTAGCGCGGCTGCAGCAAGCTGATCTGCTGCTGCAAAAAAGAATGACACGCGCTCAGCTCATCCGCTGCAGGCTGCCTGTTTGCCGGCGGTTTGCATTTGACGGGAAATGTGATATACACCTCGCCGCGTGCAAACCCCATGCGCTTCAGCATACGGTCGAAAAGCGCCCCGGTCTGGCCGGAGAATGGCAGACCCGCAGCATCATCGTCTTTATCCGGCGCTTCACCAACGAAGAGAATACGTGGTTTTTCACTGCCCTGTCCAAACACAACTTTTGTGCGGGCGCGTGACAAAGCACATGCTGTGCATGCCGTTGCCTCAGCAGCCACTTCTGCCAGGGTTTTCTTCCTGCCTATCCCTGAGGCCTGTTGTTGTGCCGCAGGTGCAGTTTCCCGAAAGGGATCAGATGTCACCACTGGAAGGACATTGGGCTGCTGCTCAGTAAAAGAAGCTGTGCCGCGTGGAATGCCGAGCAGCGCAGCATCACCATAAAGTGCGCTCTGCTGCTGCCAGAATGCTTCGAGAGTGTCTAAACTATTGGCCATGAAGGATTTTCTACTCTGTGAAATCCAAAATCTGATTTATGGGCTCTGATTGCTCTGATAGAATCAGATCAGTTGACGTTTTCGTCAGCGTACTCAACGACGAGCTCACCATTTATAAATTCTTCCAGGGCTTTGGAAGGCGGTTTGGGCAAAGAACTCAGCAGCTCGACGATATCATGCTGTTCGGTTTCCTCATCCTCGAAGTCTTCGTTCATGTCCATGTAGCCGAACTCACGTTCTATCATGATTTTGTAATCAGAGTTGATTTGCCGGGCACGCCGGGCAATCATGATGATCGCTTCATAGACATTTTCTGCATGCTTTTCGAAAATTTCCATCGAAATTGTTGCTGCCATTGGGTGTTACCTCCTGATGCTCTCGGTTTGTGATAGTTCTGCTATTTTCTTCTCGATCGTTGCGATGACTTGATCGACTGTATTTTCAAGTATGTCATTGGTGATGACGGCATCATACTGCGACTGTTTTTTCAGCTCGTGGCGGGCATTGTCAAGGCGTTTGCGTATGACGGCATCAGAATCTGATTGCCGGGTGCGTAAGCGGTACTCCAGGTCCTGCATCGATGGCGGTTTGATAAAGATCAGCAAGGCCTGATCTCCATAGATACGCTTGACCTCGATGCCTCCCTGGATATCGATATCGAGCAAGACGACCTTACCCTGGCGGAGAAAATGATCGATCGTGGCCCGGCTGGTGCCATAGTAGTTGTCGTGCACAATCGCCCACTCGATGAATTCTCCTTCTGCGATTCTTTTTTTGAACTCCGCTTCGCTCAGAAAAAAATAGTCTTTACCATCGACTTCGTTCTGACGGGGTTTTCTCGTCGTGCAGGAAACGGAATAGACGAAACGGGGATCGTGCCGTTCGAGCACTTTTCTGATGATCGTCGTCTTGCCACCTCCCGATGGCGCAGAAATGACGACCAGTAGTCCTTGTTCGTTCACGGGGGCTATTCTATGTTTTGAATTTGCTCGCGCAACTTCTCGACTTCTTCTTTGAGCAGAACGACGAGGTGCGCGATCTCGGCATTACTAGCTTTGGCACCGATGGTGTTCGCTTCCCGGTTCATTTCCTGCAGGAGAAAGTTCAGCTTCCGCCCCACAGACTCGGGTTGTTCCAGTGATTCGATAAACAACGTGTTGTGACTTTTAAAACGGATACATTCTTCCGTGACATCAACCCTGTCGGCCAGAAGCGCGATTTCAAGCTCGAGGCGAGCCGGGTCGAGCTCGCCGGAATCGAGCATGGCATCGATACGGCCCTTGAGTTTAGCAAACTCATCCTGGCTCCGGCCGGCAGCCAGTGTTTCGATCTGATCGATCAGAGAACCCAGGTTATCGATCCGGCTGCGCAGATCTTTTTCAATTTCAGCACCTTCTCGCCTGCGCATGGCGTTCAGCTCCACAAATGCCTTCTCGATAGCCTCAGCGGTGCACTGCCACGCTTCTTCCGGCAGTTCAGCCGCATCAGGCTGCACAAAAATATCGCCGAAATTGAGCAGATGCTCGAGCCGCACCGGCTCTGCGATCCCGGCTGCTGTACGAATGCTGTCCAGCAGGTTGCGATAGCTTTTCACCACCGCTTCGTTGATGTCGAGCTGAACAGGGGCCTCGTCGGCTTCTTTCAGAGTAATGTTGATGTTCACCCGCCCCCGGATCACATGCTTGCGGGCTATATCGCGGATATCTGACTCACGGGTTTCAAATGCTTTCGGCAGTTTGATGGTAAAGTCGAGAAAACGGTGATTCACCGTCCGTACCTCGACCTGCGCTTCGTACTGTTCCGTACTGCTTACCCCACGCCCGAAGCCTGTCATGCTGATGATCATGAAGTTTTCCTGAAGATGTCTGTTTCGCTGAGGAGAAATACTGTCAACCGGGTTGTCTGCCTAACTCACGGTTTAAAATTGACTTAAATTATAGTAATTATTTTGAGAAGAGTCAAATTGTTTTTGCGGATTTTTCGCACGTAAATACATAATAATAATAAATCTCTGGAGCATGAGTACAAGGTGAGTTCTCAGGCAGGAAAACCAGCAGAAAAATGAGAATAGTGTCCATTTCGATCCCCCCGGAATGATCAGAACGTCGCAAAAAATACGGGCAGCGCTACCGGTCTGATTCACAGATGGGCGCTTCTCTCAGAGACAGCAGGCCCCAGGCAGAACTTTTTTGAGATTTAGTGATGAAACACTTTTCAGCGCCGGCGATAACGCTTTTTCTCCAGCACAAACGAAGCAGAAATCCGGTGTGATGTAGCCAGCTCTGTGTTGTTGAGAAAAGCATAATCGACTTGCAGGTGTCCGATGCGCAAACCGGCTCCGGCGGTAAACATGCCGGCATCGCTGCCGAGGCGTACGGCCACCCTCTCGCGATACTCGTACTCAACACCGAGGTGCAGGTCCATGCTGAGCGCTCCGCTGGCAAACTGAGCAACGCTGCCGCGGTTGTCAAAATCGAAATCTGCATCGCCAATCAAAAGCAGCTTTCCCTGTAAACGCTTGCTGTAGATCGGTAACCCTGCTCCCAATTTCAGAGTCGGGTAGATAATTTCTTTCCGGCCCGTGTTCCAGGCGAGAATAGTTGTCGTGATATCCTGCAACGTGGCACCCAGGTACAGATCGCTCCACGGGTTGGATTGTACGCCGATATCGACCCCAAATCCAAAGGCCGAGTTGTCATCAAACCCTTTCTGCAGCACTTTCACTGATGCACCCAGCCTCAGCAGTGGCGACCAGTTGCGGGCATAGGACAGGAAAAGGCCATATTCCGCATTGGAAAACAGGTAATCAGCATAGGGAGAGTTGCGCCGCAGGGTACCATCTTCATCTGTGTAAACCGCCCCAAGGTCAAGGTCAGGCCGTGGCAGGCGTGAGCGGGGAATATCATCGACGCCGAGGCGGATCACGCCGATGCCGAAGCTCGCTTCCGGCCCGTAAGGCATGGCAGCAGCGAACGAGTTATAATTGACAACTCCGGCAAATTCCTGGGCATGCAGCAGGGAGAACTCCGGATAATTGAGTTTGCTCAGGCCTGCCGGGTTCCAGTAAACAGCCGTGGCGTCACCCGCAATAGCTGAATAGGCCCCCCCAAGGCCAAGAGCACGGGCACCGATGCCATTGCTCAGAAAAGCATCAGCATATTTGCCACTTTGCGCTGTCAGCCTGGCATCCGGTACAACATTGAGAAAAAAAATAGCGGCCAGAAGTAAAAACGGGGTCTTACTGTATGTGAGCATAAAAATCGTCCTTGCTGGATTTTCGCTGCATGATATGTACTCTGCAACAGCGTTACTGCGCAATTTGTTTCCACACTTATGCGGAAATTTTCGCCTTGAGATCGACGAGAAAGGAAAAAGCCTGCAGCGGCGTCATATTTTCTATATCTGCTTTTTTCAATTCTTCTGCAAGAAAATTGTTTTCGCTGGCAAAAAAATCGAGCTGGTTGCGAGATGCTGCTGTTTTTTGATTCGGACGCGCAGCCAGCTTTGGTGTGTGGTTCGGTGTGAGTGCATTCTGCTCCAGATTGAGCAGAACTTCCTTGGCCCGTGAAATCACCGGCGCCGGCAGTCCAGCCAGTTTGGCGACCTGAATGCCGTACGAGTGGTCACTGCCGCCTTCGACAATACGGCGCAAAAACACGATCTGGTCACCCCATTCCTTGACTGCCACTGAGTAGTTTTTTACACGGGGCAGGATCATCTCCAGCTCGGTCAGCTCGTGATAGTGGGTTGCAAACAGCGTTTTCGCAGCGACATTGCTGTTCTGATGCAGATATTCGACCACAGCCCAGGCGATGGACAGGCCGTCGAAGGTACTGGTGCCGCGGCCGATCTCATCGAGGATGACAAGAGACCGCGGCGTGACGTTGTTGAGAATATTTGCCGTTTCGCTCATTTCGACCAGAAACGTACTCTCCCCTGCGGCCAGGTTATCCGAGGCACCGACACGGGTAAATATCTTATCCACAACGCCGATTTTAGCACTTTTGGCCGGTACGAAACTGCCGATCTGCGCCATCAGTGCGATGAGCGCAACCTGACGCAGATAAGTCGATTTTCCGGCCATGTTCGGGCCGGTGATGATCTGAATCTGAGACTGTTTGCAGTCGATGTGCGTGTCATTGGGCACAAAATTTTCACCAAAGGGCAGAATTTTTTCCACCACAGGATGCCGGCCTTCGATGATATCGATCGAATCCTTGTCATGCATCTGCGGCCGCACGTATTTGTTTTCCACCGCCAGAACGGCGAAATTGCACAAACAGTCGAGCACTGCGATCTGATAGGCATTGGTTTGTATCTGTTGCGCATATCCGGCTACCCGGTTTCGCAGTTGCAGAAAAAGATCATACTCCAGCGCGACGATCTTCTCCTCTGCCTGCAGAACCTGCTCTTCATATTCTTTCAATTCCGGGGTGATGAAACGCTCAGCATTGACCAGGGTTTGCTTGCGGATATAGTGCTCGGGCACTTTCGACAGATTGGGTTTTGTCACTTCGATATAGTACCCGAAAACCCGGTTATAACTCACTTTCAGGGAAGGGATGCCGGTCTTCTCGCGTTCGCTGGTCTGCAGTTTGAGAATCCAGTCCTTGCCCGAAAAAGCGATTTCGCGCAGCTTGTCCAACTGCTCATGATAGCCATCGCGGATAATCGCGCCTTCTGTGACTGAGAGCGGCGGATTATCGACCAAAGCCTGGCGGATTTCCGTGACCACACCGGTGATAGGATCAATTTTCCCATGAATATCCTGCAGGAGCCGTGATTCACAATCCGCTATCTGCTCGCGCAGCGGCGCGATCGCAGCCAGTGAATCAGCCAGGGCGAGCAGGTCTCGCGCATTGGCGCGCTGGGTGATGACTTTGGTGATCAAACGTTCGAGATCACCGACATTTTTCAAGCCGTCGCGCAACGCTGTGCTGCGCTGGCTGTCGCGGTGAATTTCATCCACGGCATCGTGGCGCAGGCTGATCTGCTCGATCGCACGCAACGGTCGCGTGACCCAGCGCGCCAGCAGGCGGGCGCCCATCGGCGTCACGGTTTTGTCGATGACCGCGATCAGCGAGCCTTTTTTCTCGCCGCGCAGTGTGCGCATGATTTCGAGATTACGTTGGGTGGATGAATCGATGCCTACGTGCTGGTCTTCGTGATCGCGGGACAGCGCTGTGATATGCTCGAGCTCGGACTGCTGGTTTTCTTTGAGATAATGCAGGCAGGCGCCCGCCGCGCTGATGCCAGCGTGCATATCCTCGCAGCCAAACCCCTTCAATGTCAGGGTTTTGAAGTGCTGTGTCAGCTTCTCATAGGCATAATCATAGCTGAATGTCCAGGCATCGCGCCGGGTGAGCAGGACATCTGTGAGAGGAAAACCGCTGTCGCGGAAAAGCTGCTCCTGCTCGTCAGCGATGAGGATTTCTGCCGGCTGGATCAGCGTGAGGTAATCGACCAGCCTTTCCCGTACCAGCTCGATGACACGAAATTCACCTGTAGAGATATCCACCGTTGCGACACCGGCAAGGTCTTTTTCTAAGTAAACAGCGGCGAGATAGTTGTTGCTTCGGCTGTCCAACAGTTCGTCGGCCAGTGCTGTACCGGGCGTGACGATTTCGGTGATCGCCCGCTTGACGATGGTTTTGGCCTGTTTCGGGTCTTCCACCTGCTCGCATATCGCCACACGATAGCCGGCTTTGACCATTTTGGACAGATACGTATCCAGAGCATGATACGGAAAGCCGGCCAAAGGAACATCCGATGATTTCCCGTGTGCCCGCGAGGTGAGCGTCAGGCCGAGCACCTCTGATGCGATTTTGGCATCATCGTAAAAAAGCTCGTAAAAATCTCCCATGCGGAAGAAGAGAATTTCGTCCTGATGCTTGGCCTTGATATCGAGATACTGCCGCATCAGCGGCGTGGTCTTACTTTCTTTCGTCATCTTTGATATGCCGGATATCGTCACTCCAGTTCAACTTCGCACGCAGTACGTCGAAGAATGTGTGCTGTTTTCTTTGCAGCAATGTGATGGTATGCGGTGCTTTTTCGATCACCAGCTTGTGATGTGGTTCCAGGGTAGAGAAATCCTGTCCGTCTGCGTTGACGCCCAGCTCCTGGGTATTGCCCCTGCCGGGCCGGATGGTGATCCGAGAGGCGCAGCTCACCACGATTGGACGCGCTGAGAGCGAATGCGGACAGATGGGAGAAAGTAGAATCGTGTTCAGCCCCGGGACCACAAAAGGCCCGCCCACGGCCAGGGAATATGCCGTCGAACCTGTCGGTGTCGCAACGATCAAACCATCGCCAAAATACGTCGCGACAAAATCATCGTCCACCCAGATACTGATCCCCGCGACCTGGTTGCGGTTTCTGCTGATCACGACAACATCGTTGAGGGCATCGACCGAGGCGCCCATCCGGCCGGCGGAATCGACCATGGTTGCACGCAACAGCATGCGGTTCTGGCGTTCACAGTGCCCCTGGCTTACTTCGCGAAACGCCTGCTGAAAATCTTCGGGCGTCACATCAGCAAGAAAACCAAGGCCACCAAATTTGACCCCGAGGATGGGTACATTGGCTCTCCCGATAACGCGGGCTGCAAAGAGAATAGTCCCATCCCCGCCCAGGCTCACGAGCAGGTCGCACTGGTCGGCCAATTCGGAAAATTCATCGACGATATCGATCGCAGAACGCGCATTCGAGGAGAGCATGCCGGCAAGATCGCTGCGCAGGCGGACGGACTTCCCCTGAGCCAACAGCCAATCCACCCAACCGGGAAGATACTGACTGATCTCCTTTTTCGCCGGATTGCCGAGGAAACTGATATTCATCAGATATCCTCGCCTTCGAGCAGATCGAGCTGAAAGCCGGTATCTGTCTTGATCAGCTTTTTGATCTTTTTCTCTGCTTCGTCGAGTTTCTCGCTACACTGCCGGGCCAATCCGATCCCTTCCTCAAAAGCTGCGATTGCCTCGTCGAGACTGCCTTTTCCCTGCTCCAGGTTTTCGACGATCTCTTCAAGCCGGCTCAGGGCCTTTTCAAATTTCACTTTTGCTGGCATATCGTTCCACCGTTTTTTTCTTTGCTTTTCTTCATCTCTCGTCACACCGCTCCTGCGTAACCACCACCCAACCTGGCCAGACGAAGCGAAGTATCGGATTCTCATCTTCGCAGGCATGTGCTGTGATCAGACGGACGGGTTAAACATGCAATCATGCTGAATTCTATTAGCATCATTGCGGTCCAAAAAAAGCACAAGGACGAGAGTATCCACAATCTCACGGATATTTCGCGTTGTAAGCAACTCTCACGATTCATCCACTTCGATCTCATTGACAGATGCCCCGGCGCGGCCATCGTGGAACCGTACCGATATCTTCTGGCCGGTACTCAGTGCGCTGACAGAGGTGATGATGTGCCCGGATTGCGCATCGAGTGCCATGGTGTAACCGCGTTTGAGCACGTTGTCGTGCCCCAGTGCGATCAACCGCTTGCGCAACGATTCCACCTCTACCCTGTCGCGGGTAATTCTCTGTAGCATGCTGTTTTCAAGTCTGCGCCGCAGTTCGTCACAGGTTTGCCGGTACTGGCGGATGAGATCACGCGGCTGCTGCAGAGCATAGCTGTTGTGCAGAGCCTTGGTTTTGTGCCGTAATTCGCGGATTCGTGCCATCAGGGAACGATAGCCGCGGAGAATAAAATTCACCATCGTCGCGCGCACTTCCTCATGATCCGGAACCACGAGCTCAGCCGCAGCCGAGGGCGTGGGTGCGCGCAAATCGGCGACAAAATCTGCAATCGTAAAATCGACCTCGTGCCCGACAGCGCTGACGACCGGAACCGATGACTGTACGATCGCCCGGGCGACGATCTCTTCGTTAAAGGGCCATAAATCTTCCAGCGATCCTCCCCCTCTGCCGACGATGAGCACATCGACTTCGCCAAATTCGTTAAACTCCTCGATGCCGGCGACGATGTCTGCTGCAGCATCCGGCCCCTGAACCAGCGCAGGGCGCAAAATGATTTCCGCAACCGGCCAGCGACGCCTGAGCACAGAGATCAGATCGCGAATCGCTGCTCCAGTCGGGGAGGTTACGACACCGATCCGTGCAGGGAAAAGCGGAAGCGGGCGTTTACGGCCGGCATCGAACAATCCCTCAGCCGCGAGCTTCTCCTTCAGCCGCTCAAAAGCGAGCTGGAGGTCACCAAGCCCGGCTGGGGACATCTGCATGACATCGAGCTGATACACACCACGGCGTTCATAAACCGTAATTCTGCCATAACACTGAACTTTCATGCCGTTTTCCGGCCTGAAGCGCAGGGAACTATTTCGCCCGGCCCACATCACGCAGGGCAGCTGTGAGGCTTCATCTTTCAGAGAAAAATACATGTGGCCGGATGAGTGATGTTTGAAATTGGAGAGTTCGCCTTCGACGCGATACCACGGCAGGGACTGTTCGATCAACAGTTTGATGTTTCTGTTGACCTGAGAAACGGTCAGAATATCCTGTGCTTCTGACTCCGGCTGATAATCAAAAAAATCCATTCAGCGATCAACCCGGTTCGGTCGTGCAGGCAAGAAGGCTCCGGGGGTGAGCCTCAATTACGCTGCAACAGGTTTTTGATGGTTTCTTTCAGCTCCGACATATCCGAGGATTTGACGATATATGCATCCGCAATGCGGCCGCGGAAGTTATCTTTCCAGACATCATAAGCAGTGTGCAAAATTATCGGTATTTTGTCGTTTACATTGATAATCTTGCCCATAAGTTCAAGCCCGTCCTCCCCGGAAAGGCGGATATCCAGAATGGCCAGATCAGGGTGATGCCTGACGATGATCTCAAGTGCTTCCGCTCCGTTTTTAGCGTCATAAACCGTATAGCCATCGTCGCTGAGTATCTGCTTGTACAACATGCGCAGGCTGCGTTCGTCCTCAACGAGCAATATTTTCGCGTTCTTTGTCATGTATGCTGTCCAAATACCGTTTGATGGTTGGGAAAGTCAACGAACCCGAGTCGTGCCGTCTGAATCACATAGCGTGAATGCACTGCCATAGCCAAACAAAAATGCGCTGCTTTATCCGGCTCACAGGATCATTTCCTGCAGACTGGCCGGGCCTTCGTTATGGTCATCTGTTTTCTTCAGATCGACCGGCAGATTAACTTTGAAAACGCTGCCCGTGTTTGGTTCGGAATGTACTGTGATTTCGCCACCATGGTTGTGGATGATCCTTCTCGAGATGGCCAGGCCCAGACCCGTGCCATGCTCCTTGGTGGTGAAAAAGGGGTTGAAGATCGAGTCGAGCACGCTTTTCGGGATCCCACGCCCGTTATCACTCACCGTAATCTCGATGTCCCGGCCACGGAGCAAAGTGGCGATGCCGATTCTCCCTCCGGGGCCTATCGACTGCAGGCTGTTTTTCAGCAGGTTGAGAAGCACCTGTTTAATCTGATCGGGATCGAACAGACAGTCAGGCAGGTTATCCTGTAAATTCATGCTGCAGTTGATGCCGTTTTTCTGATACTCTGGTTTCAGTTGCAGGCACAGCTCATGAATGAGTGTATTGATATTGCCCTGTACGAGCTGAGGTTCGTTGGTCCGGGTAAAGTTGAGAACATTGGCCAGAATGTTTTCCAGGCGCACGACCTCATCGACGATAATGCGTGCCGGATCATCTTCCTTCTGCTCGCCGTTCTGGCAGGCTGTTTCAGCCATCCGGCGTGCCCAGCCGCCAATCGTGACCAGCGGATTGCGGATTTCATGGGCGACGTGCGCAGCCATCTCGCCGATTGCTGCCAGCCGTTCCGCGTGGATGAGCTTTTCCTGCGTTTCTTTGAGCTCATTGAGAGCTTTTTCCAGCTTGCGGTTATCGTCCTCAATCTTTCTGAAAGCAGCGAGCCGCACCATGGCATTTGCTGCATGCGCGGCAGCGAGCGCGAGCATCTGAATCCGGGATTGATGCAGCTTGACGTGCCCGAACTTATTATCTGCGATGATGATGCCCCAAAGCCGTTCCGGGCTGTGCAGGGGGATGGAAACAAACTCATCGAGCTCGAGGGCTGCAAGCTGTGCCGGTGAGTGGGCGGCATTCCGGAAGCTGTTCCGGCTCCTGGCTGCCATGCTGCGATATTGCTTGCGCTCGAGAAAATGTTTTACAAGCTGGCAGTCGCTGTCCACCGGAATGGTAATACCACGTACTTTCTGGTTCAGAGCGGCAGAATTCTCCTTGCCGAAGCGACCGTACTTGCGCAAAAAATGATCGATTTCGATGTTTTCGTGGCTGAGCTCTTCCCATATCCGTCGTGCTTCATCGCTGGAAGACGGGCCTACAGCGAGCCTGCCCTTCAATATCTGCTTTTCCTCGTCATAGAGAAAAATCATCGCGCGCGTAAATCCGAGCCCCTGCCCCGCAGTTGCGGCAGTGAGCAGAAGCTGCAGGACTTCGTCGATATTGCGTGCTTCCTGCATCACCTGCGAGATATTGGAAAGAATCATGCGCTCGAGTTGCGCTTTTTGTTTCTCGGTAATGTCTTCGATGATGCCGATCGTCCCGTCAACAGATCCGGTATTACCCGTGCGCATAGGCACGAAATGGACGTTCAGTACAGAACGTACCGCAAAACGGGGTGACCAGAACAGAACCTCACGCAGCCATGGCTTTCCGAGAGAAAGAACGTAAGACACACCCTCATAAAAAAAAGTGTTGCGCAGCTCATCGTTTTCGAGAATGCTCAACTCGCTGGCACTCTGGCCTGTAGCCGCCTCCAGCACTTTCAGGGCATGCCGGTTGATCTGGGTGATCTTACCGCTCCGGTTGGTAGCGATGATACCGACCGGTGCATTGTGCACAACCTGGGTGATGATATCCCGCGAAGTGCGTACTGCACGCTTGAGCAACTGGTTGTCGCGGCGCATATCATTGATAATGAAGATATTCTCGATGATATTTGCCAGTTCGCGCAGGCCAAAGGGCTTTTGCAGATAAGCCAGGACTCCCTGGCGCAATAAACGCGTCTTCAGGCTGTCATCACACCCGTTGGCTGTCAGAAGAATAACCGGCGTTTTGCTGATTGCCTTGTATTTCGGATTGCTGCACAGCTCCTGATACACTTCCTCGCCGTTGAGGCCGGGCATCATGTAATCGAGCAGCACAACATCAGGCCGCTCGGTCAGCATCATATTCAGCCCCTCCTTGCCATTGAAGGCGGAGACGATATTGTAGCCCTCACGCTCGAGATAAGCCATAGCGAGATCATGCATGATCTTCTCGTCATCCACGAGCAATATTTTTCGCATAGAGCTCATCGCATTACCACATGTTGGATGATTATGCTGATCAACTGCGGGCTGGACTGGAAGTGTTCTGCTGGATCCGTTGGACCTGGGATGCTGTTGTTCCGCAGCCGGGAACTGATTGTTTCAAACCGCGGGGAAACGGCCTGACGAAAGAACCGCTGCGACGTGCGTCACAACGGTTGCTGTGCTGCCCGCATCATGACCAAACTGAACAGATACGGGCAGTGTGTGTCGGCAATCTGTCTCAAGCTGAAAAATTCTCAGCTATCCCGCTCTCCAGGCGCTCGACGCGCTCAGGCTGATAGAGCGGGATGAGAACCGGTCATTACTTGTTCTTCTTCTTATGACGATTCTTGCGAAGACGTTTCTTGCGTTTGTGGGTTGCAATCTTATGACGTTTTCTTTTCTTACCGCTTGGCAAGGTTCTTCTCCTTGATAATCAATAGGTTATGACTTATGTGATTTATTGCGTAAAATCAAAACAACTCCGCTGCCCGGCGCGTCATTATAGCAACAGACACACCTGTCACGGAATACTGAAATGCCCACCTGATGCAGAAAAAGCTCTGATGCGCCTTTCAGTTATCTGCCGGTCGCATTACTCGCCATCGTCCGAAGACGCGGGCGTATAGGTCGGGTTGATGCCTTGATCGACGGCTCTGCGCAGATCCCGCGACGCTTTGAACACCGGAGATTTATGGGCAGGAACGTTCATTTCCTTGCCGGTCTTGGGGTTGACACCGTAGCGTGCGTTGCGATGGACAACCCTGAAACTGCCGAAACCGCGCAGGGTGACGCTGTCACCGGTCGCCAGTGCATAGCTGATCGTCGCCAGAAAACCATCGACGACGGCAGCGGTTTCCACTTTGGTCAGGCCGGTTCCTTCCGCCAGGATGTCGATAATGTCGGTCTTGGTCACAGATGCCTCCTACATTCATGTTAAAATACCAATTGATAGCGTAAAACAGGCAGGTTCTGCATCTCAGACAGCATCGCATCCACGTCGCCGAAAATCAGATCGAAAAAGGTCCGTTTCCGTTGTTTGGGTTCGTACACTTCCGGCTCTCCTTTGATGCCGGAAAGGTCTGCCGCTAATCGTCGAGCATCATCGTATGTCCCCAGGACATCGATCAGACCCAGATCCAGGGCCTGCTTGCCTGTAAAAATTTTTCCTTCCGCTATTTCCAGTATTTCCGTCCTGCTCATCCCCCGTGCTTCCTGGACCACCGTCAAGAATTGTTCGTAAGCGTCATCGATAAACTGTTGCAGGTACTGCCTTTCCTCCTCCGTCATTCTCCGCCAGCCATTGCCGGCATCTTTGAATTTTCCGCTTTTGATGGTGTTGGCCCGAATACCGATTTTGCCCATAAGGTCCGAGTAATCGAGCAACTCCATGATAACCCCGATGCTGCCTGTCGTCGTGCCCGGGTTGGCTACGATCGTATCTGCTGCACAGGCAATGTAATAGCCCCCGGACGCAGCGACCGAGCCCATGCTGACGACGACTTTTTTGCCCTGTTCGCGAACCCGTTTCAGGGCTTCATAAATTTCCTGACTGGCAGCCACGCCACCGCCGGGGCTGTCGATGCGTACCAGTATCCCCTTGATATCATCGTCTTCGCGGTAACGCTCGATCAGCTCAACCACCGGCTTGCTTTTCAGGATAACCCCTTCGATTTTTACCAGCCCGAGCTGCTCTCCTCCGCTGATGCCGGGAAGAGCTCGCCCCCCTGAAACGGAATCCCGATTAAAAACCGAGTAAATCATGATAAAGACCGCGCTGATGAGAAGCGCGAGCATGAAAATCTCTGCTATCCGTTTCATGGCCATAAACAGGTTGCCGGGTGATAAATCTGATAAACGCTGATTATACAAAACCCCGATTTAAAAGTCAATATTTTTAAAAATTTACAAACCCATCACTTCGCTCATCTCATCTCGTCACACCGCTCCTGCGCTGTAACACACTCCTGCCGACACTCCGGCGTCATTGCCACCTGGCCCGGAATTATTTCATAAATAATGCGGCATAAATACGGTTACGTCTTTTTATCTCACGCTGAGATCGCCGGGAACGCAGTGTTGTTCATGTTTTGAGCCTTTTTCCCTGCGTGCTTTGCGAACTCTGCGAGAGATAATATGCCATCGAATAGATGAAAAGCAGCACTAAATCAGTCCCGATTAGCTGAATTAACTGGATACCCTGGATCAACGGCCGATAACTGCGATCTTGGCGACATCCTGAAAACCATTGTCCATGCGCAAGATCACGAGATAGACACCAGATGCAACGCGTTCGCCGTTTTCATCCCTGCCATCCCAGGCAAAGGGTCTGTTGCGTCCGCCCGGACGCTCACCCAGGGAAACATCGAGAACGACGCGGCCGGTTTCGTCCAAAATGCTCAGGCTCGTGCGCCCCTGCTCGGGCAGGGAAAACGGAATCGAGACCACGGAACCGGCTGATGTCAACAGAGGATTGGGATAAACGGCCTGAATGCCCTGTCTGTCCGGATTGTCCTCAAGCAGACGGACGTCGAGGTCATAGAGCCAGCGTTTGAAAGCATCGTTGTTTTCTTCGTTGGCATTGGCTAAAATCAGGTTTACAATGCCCTCGTTTTCCTGCACAGGCAGAAAATACTGTTCCGACTCCCTCTGGATAAAATAGTCTCCAAGGCTGCCATCGAGGTTTTCCGAAACACCGGCGAGGCGCATATTTTCAGCATCACCGCGCACGTACTGCGCGGCAAAAGAGCGCGTCGCATCTGTTTTGAGAACGACGTAGTTGGCAGCCATGGAGCGCACCTTTCCCTGAAACAGGGTGTCGGTCAACACATCGATGGTCTGCAGGGGTCTGAGTTTTGGGAAAAAACGGGCATCATCGAAATACATACCCGGCACAGCCCGTTCACCGGTAAAAAGGCACCAACTGTAGAACTCGGCCAAAGCACCTGCAAGAGGCAAACCGGCACGTTCCGTTTCCAGTCTGATGACCGTCGCAGCACTGTTATCGCGGAACTCTTCCCACATCACACGCAGGGGGCTGCCGTCGGTTCCGGACAGCCGATATTTCAGCCAGATATTCGAAGCATAGATTTGTGAGAAGAGCGACTGATCCGGCTGATTGAAAAGATCGCTCAGATAGGCGAGATAGTCGTTTATTTCCGGATAGGCCTTTTCCTCAAACCAGACAGAGCTCATCTCATAGAAAAAGATATCATCCAGCTTATTGGCGTAAGCAAACTGCACGGCATGAAAATACTCGTGCGCAACCGTGACACGCACGGCATCCAGCCCCTGCGTGGCAAATGAACCGGCAAAATCATTCTCAACCTGGGAGTAATACGAACCGCCGCTGACACCTGTCGGATCATCAGGTATGGTCCAGCCGTAAAATTGCGCGCCAAGATCGAGCAAATAGATATCATACTCAGGCCCGTCAGCACCATCATCAGGTACATGGGGGACGAATCCGAGGCTATCGATGAGCAGGGCGTACGCATGGTCTGCCGCCTGCGCCGCAACCACGGCGATGTCCGGGATGCCTGTGATCATCGTGGCGGATGAATCGATGGCGTGGCGACCAGTGAGATCATAGTGTATCCTGAAGATGCCGCTGTCACTGACATAGGATTGGCTCAATGCCGGGCGTGAAACCACCTGTTCGATGCGCATTCGGTCATCCGGCCGCAGCGAATCCGGGCGGGAGAGCAAAGTCATGGCTGCCGGGGTACCGCATTTTTCTGCGGGCCGGTCTGTATTGATGACATCCGGCAGAATCCGGAGCAGGGTTCTGGTTTCACTCTCTTGCTGCGCATAAACCGTCGTCGTAATGAGACATCCGGTGAGTAAAAACGGAATAATTCGGTGCATATCAGTTCTGGCCTCGGGTCATTTCTGTTTGAAGACGAAAGTCAGAGGAACACCTGTGAAGGAGAAATTATTTCGAAACTGGTTTTCGAGATAGCGGCGATAGTTTGCCTTGATCGAACCGGGGTGATTGGCAAAGAGCGCGAAAACCGGCGGCTGACTTTTTACCTGCGTAATATATTTGATTTTCACTTCCTTGCGATCATTGGACGGCGGCGGATATTTGGCGATGATCTCTTCCAAAAAGCGATTGAGCCGGCTGGTGGAGATGGTACGGCCACGCTCTTCATAGATTTGCCTGGCCAGATCGATGAGTTTGTAAATACGCTTTTTCTCAGTCGCCGAAATGAAGACAACCGGCAAATAATCCAGGGTTTTCAGAGTCTCCTTGAGCTCTGCCTCCATCTCCTTCGCTGTGTTGGCGTCTTTCTCAACCAGGTCCCACTTGTTGACTGCAAGAATAACCCCCTTATTAAACCGCACGACTTCGTTGATGATGCGAATATCCTGATCCGCAAGGCCTTCGAGGGCATCGATCATGACGATAGCGACATGGCATTTGCGGATGGTTTCATGGGTACGCACCGTACTGAAATATTCCAGCCTGTCCTGCACTTTGGCCTTGCGGCGCAAACCGGCAGTATCGACGAGGACGATCTCTTCGCCATGATATTTCAGAATGGTATCGTTCGAATCGCGTGTCGTACCCGGTATGTCAGTGACGATCATCTTTTCCTCACCGAGAAGAGAGTTGACCAGCGAGGACTTGCCCGCATTTGGCCTGCCAACGATCGCAAGGCGCAGGCGGTCATCACCAAAGACAGCCTCGTCAGTCTCCGGCAAACGCTTCTCCGGCGGGATACATTCGAGAATTTTGTCGAGAAAATCGCCGACGTTTCTGCCGTTGGCAGAAGCGAATGGAACCGGCTCACCGAGACCGAGCTTATAAAACTCACCGACCGTGTATTCATCGCGCGGATTGTCTGCTTTGTTCACGGCTACGATCAACGGTTTTTTGATGCGCTTGAGCGACGAGGCGATCTCCTGATCCAGCGGCGTGATGCCGGTCTTGGCATCGACCATGAAAATGATGACATCCGCTTCATCGATGCTTTTATCCACCTGCCTGAGTACGGCACGTCCGATTTTATCCTCGGTCCCGGGAAAATATCCCCCGGTATCGATCAGGGTAAACTCCACCCCACTCCAGTCGGCGATGGCGTATTTGCGGTCGCGCGTAACTCCGGAGATATCATCGACGATAGCCTCGCGCTTGCGGATAATGCGATTAAAAAAAGTAGATTTGCCCACATTGGGCCGGCCCACTATGGTGACCACTGCTCTGCTCATGCGAACTCTTTCTCCTGCGTTGCCTCATTGATTATTTGCTCAAAACTGCCGCGCGCAACGCGCACCGGCGTACCAAGCCGGGACGAAAGCTCATCCACCCGCCAGTCATCGAGAAAGATATCTTTCTCATTGACGCAGCTCGCCGGCAACCAGACGCAATCGCCAAGCTCCCTGCCCTGCAGTTCGTGATAGATATCCTGTCCGGTCAGCAGCCCGGTGATGCGGATCGTCTCGCCGTAAAACCGGTTTTTCACCGGCACCATGCGCACGTCGAAGTTGTCAATCTCATTCAGCCGCGCGACGATGCGGCCGGCAAGCAGGTCTTTCATCAGCATGCCGGTAACAAAGGTGAACTGCGTCTTGCCGGGAAGGCGTTCGGGCAGCGTTTTCTCGAGCTCCTGAAAATTATCGAACAGGGTGCGCACCATGCCGACGCCGTTTTCAAGCTGCTCGAACGCATCATAGCGATCACGCCCGGGGATTTCTCTGCCGGCGAGGATGAAAAACTCATCCGAGGCATAGATAAAATATTTGCCGATTTTCTGCAGATAGTTTCTGCCCAGCTCATCGACATGATCGAGGAATGTTTTGGCATAGTCCGGTGTGACCGGCGTCAAGGGCGTCAGGCCCTCACGGTGTTTCGTCAACCCCAGTGGTACGACAGCAACGCTGCGGATCTGCGGAAAATAGTCTGCCAGTGTGCTGACGGTATGCTCGAGCACCTTGCCGTCATTCACCCCGGGGCACAACACGATCTGCGTATGCAGCTCGATACCGTGCGAGGTGAGAAAGTCGAGCTTTTTCAGCAGACGATCATCCCGCTTGATGCCAAGAAGAAACTGGCGCACTTCCGGATCGATCGCGTGGATGGAGATGTACAGCGGACTGAGGCGTTGCGTGACGATTTTATCGAGATCGCGCTTGGAAATATTCGTCAGGGTAACGAAATGGCCGGCGAGAAAAGACAGCCGGTAGTCCTCATCGCGAAAGTACATGGTCTGGCGCATGCCCTTTGGGTTCTGATCGACAAAACAGAAAGGGCAGTCATTGCCGCACATTCGAACCTTGATCGGCTCAAACTCCAGCCCGAGCCCATCGTCCGGGTCTTTTTCAATTTCAAAAATCGTGCGCTGGCCATCACGTTCGATTTCCAGTTCGATGACCTCATCCGTGACATAATACTTAAAGTCAAGAATGTCCTTGATGCGTACTCCGTTGATGCTGCGCACGATATCGCCGGGCTGTAAACCGAGATCGCTGCCGATGCTGTCCCGATCGACTTTGGTTATTTTCATAAGAGACTCGTCGTCTTTATTCTGTTTCCGAGCAATTGTGCAATGAAATGCCAATATCGCAGGGTGCCCGGGAGACTGCGGAACTCCCGGCTTTGCCTGTCCTGCAAGCGCGAGGCACTGGCACCTCTGTGCAAATGACCTGAAAGATACAAAATTTTCCTATAGATTGAAACAAATAGTCTGAAAAAATCTCACCACCAGGAATTTTCCACACACACGAACTCTCGTCACACCGCTCCAGCGGCGAAACACAAACCTGACGAGATACCGACCTGCTGAAACGCCGGGACATTGATCGCTGCGACAGGCCCGGTTAGCCGGGTTTACCGGATACACGGATTGCAGGCCCGATGCGCAGGCACGATAAATCGTGCACTACAAACGTTTCATCCCGGCAGGGAGAGAATTGCCCCGCACCTGCATTGCCACATAACTACTACCTTACAATAGAATGTACAGAATGAATCGCACGGCAAGGTGGCAACGGAGAGAATATCCTTGCATTTTTTCTCCTGTTTGGATAAGATAGGTGCTGTCTGATCACCACTGATCCGACTTCAATGCCTGGTGACCGGTCTCGGAGAAAACTGTTCTGCATCAGCAATCGTCCGGTATGACCGGCGCTCTTACTCCATTCGGAATCCCAGTCCCAGCCTCATTCAACCACAACTCATCATATACAAGGAGCAACGTACATGGCAAAAATGTACATCAACGGCGAGTGGGTCGATGCCCGCAGCAAGGAAACTTACGAAATCATCAACCCGGCTACGGGCGCAGTTGTTGACACAGCGCCAAAGGGCAACCGTGACGATGCTAACGACGCTGTGGCTTCGGCGACACAGGCCTTTGCTGCCTGGGCTGATACATCACCGGACGAACGTGCCGAGCTGTTATACAAGGGTATCGAGCTGGTCAAACAGAACGCCCGGGAGATCAGCGCTCTGCTCTCAGCCGAACAAGGCAAGCCACTTTTCGAAGCATCCGGCGAGCTGCATCATTTTCTGCACGGCATGACTTTCTATGCAGGCCTGGCCAGCAAAATCCGCGGTGTGCAGTCTCCCCTGCCGCCAGCCATGGGCAAACATTCTTACGGCATCATCGTCCGCCGGCCGGTAGGTGTCAGCGTCGGCATCGTGCCGTGGAATTTCCCCCTGACACTGATGGGAACAAAAGTCGGCCCGGCTCTTATCGCCGGCTGCCCGATCATCATCAAACCCGCAACCACGACTCCCCTGGCCACGCTCAAGATCATCGGCCTGCTCAATGAGGCTGGCCTGCCGGCCGGTGTACTCAACTGCGTCACAGGTCCGGGGCGTGAGGTCGGCGAGAGCCTGATCAGCCATCCGGATGTACGTCGTGTTGCCCTCACCGGCTCATCCGATACCGGCAGACGCGTGATGAGTATCGCCGGCCCTGACTTCAAACGCATTACCCTCGAACTCGGCGGCTCAGACCCCATGATCGTCTGCCCCGATGCGGACATCCGCAAAGCGGTCAGCGGTGCGCTCATCGGCCGTTACTGGAATGCCGGCCAGGCCTGTCTCGCCGTCAAGCGGTTATACATTTTTGAAGAAATTTACGACGAGTTCATCGAAGCCCTGCGCAAAAAAGTGAGCAACTACCGTGTCGGTGATCCGGCAACCAAGCCCGAAAAACCTTTCGTGCGCATGGGGCCGTTGCATACTGCCTATCAGCGCGAGGAAATCGAAGCCCAGCTCGCCGATGCTGTTAAAAAAGGCGCCCACGTCCTCACCGGCGGCAAGCGGCCGGAAGGCGAGGAGTTTGCCAATGGCCACTTCTTCGAACCTGCCCTGGTCACGGATGTCAGCGAAGACAGCAAGCTGGTTACCGAGGAAGTTTTTGGCCCTGTTCTGCCGGTGTGGAAAGTTTCCTCTCTCGATGAAGCCATCGCCAAAGCCAACCAGACACCGTGGGGACTCGGTTCATCGATCTGGACCCGCAATATGATGTGGGCGAACAAGGCCATCCGCGAAATCGATGCCGGCATGACGTGGGTCAACCAGATTCACTACGGCTACGACGAGCTGCCTTTCGGCGGCGTCAAAGCCTCGGGGATCGGCCACGAACATGGCCCTGAAGCGGTTGACTATTATCTGGAAAACAAAAGCGCCGTCTTCGGCGGGTTGGACTGGGAGTAACTCCGCAA
>WFTM01000308.1 GCA_015485525.1 Candidatus Zhuqueibacterota bacterium
CCGGAAAGCCTTGTTGCAGCCGTGCAGCAGGCCGGCTATTCAGCCCGCATCGTTTCGGAACAAGCGCCTGAGACTACGGGCCTGCCACTGCCCGGGGACACGGATTATGACCTCGTGGTCATCGGCACGGGTGGGGCTGGGGTGGCAGGCGCCATTCGAGCGGCGGAAAATGGCTTTCGTGTCGCCATTGTCGAAGCTGGTACGATCGGCGGAACCTGCGTCAATATCGGTTGTGTGCCCTCGAAAACCCTGATCCGCGCGGCAGAAGTGGCTCACAAGGCGCGTAAAAATCCCTTTGAGGGTGTGCACACCTCCTTCGGTGGCGTGTATTGGCCGGCGGTACGGGAACAGAAAGACGCGTTGGTCGGACAATTGCGCCAGCAGAAATATATCGATGTGTTGCAGGCCTATGAAAACATCACACTGATCCGTGGACGCGCCTGTCTGGATGAAAACGGTGATGTCGAGATCGACGGGAAAAAGACCCTGCGTGCAGGCAAGGTGCTGATCGCTACCGGAGCCCGGCCGAAGATGCTGCCGATCCCCGGCGCGGAAGAGGTGGAGTTCCTGACCAGCACATCGTTGATGGACCTGGACAAACTGCCGGAAACGCTGCTGGTAATCGGTGGCCGGGCCGTGGCGCTGGAGCTGGGGCAGACCTTCGCCCGTTTTGGCGTCAAGGTCGCTGTCCTGCAGCGCAGCGAGCGCCTGATTCCCGATCACGAGCCTGAGCTCGGCGAGGCCCTGGCCGATGCTCTCAGCCGCGAGGGACTGGCCGTGCACACAGGCGTGCATATCGAGGCGGTTAGACAGGAGAAGCAGTCAAAAGTCATCGTTGCGCGCATCGATGGCCGCTCGCGTGAGTTCCGGGCTGATCAGATTCTCATGGCGACCGGCAATACGCCGAATACGGAAGACCTCGGTCTCGATGCTGCCGGTGTCGCTCGGGACAAGCATGGCTTTATCGAGGTGGACACCACCATGCGCACCAGCAATGCGAAAATTTACGCCGCCGGTGACGTGACCACCCTGCCGAAGTTTGTTTACGTTGCTGCTGCGTGTGGCGGCATTGCTGCCGAAAATGCCCTCTCCGGCACCGGACGTGAGTTCGATACCTCGGTGTTGCCCGCGGTGATCTTTACCGACCCGCAGGTGGCCACGGTCGGCATGACTGAGGCCCGGGCTCGTGCCGAAGGGTATGCCGTCAAAACTTCGATTTTGCCACTCGAATACGTGCCGCGTGCTATCGCTGCGCGAGAAACCCGCGGGCTGATCAAGCTCGTCGCCGACGCTGCCAGTGACCGTCTGCTCGGTGCGCATGTTCTGGCAGCCGAAGCAGGGGAGATGATCCAAACCGCAGCGCTGGCGATCAAATTCGGTCGCGAGCATGGCTTCACCGTTGCGGCGCTGCGCGACATGCTGTTCCCCTATCTCACCCAGGTCGAGGGCATCAAACTGGCAGCGCAGACCTTTGATAAAGACGTGGCCACACTCTCCTGCTGCGCCGGTTAACCTTCACCTCTCGTCCCACCGCTCTCGCAATGCCTCTCGTCACACCGCTCCTGCGGTGTGACGTTCTCTTGCTGCTCCAGCGGCAGTGCACGTACGTGGCGAGATGCCTTCTGCCCCGAAAGCTCGCCTCGGATACCATGGTGCTTTCGGGACCTCGGCTTTTTGGCGCGCTGAAGCGCGCACTACGAACGGTTCACATCTTGTCACACCGCTCCTGCGGTGCTGCGGAGGCCTGTCCTCCCGCTCTATTTTTCTTGCATTTACCTGCACTGATCGGCATATTCACCCATTCCAAATTCTATATTTCTAACTCCCGTTCCATCGCGAATCACAGTCGTGCACCAGCGACTGATGGCGATTTGGGAGCAAGCAACTGGAGTGATCATGCAGATTTCGTGGATCGACTGGGGAATCGTCATCCTGTACATCATCTTCGCCATGGGAGTGGGCGTCTGGTTCGCGCGCCGGGCAAGCTCGAGCCTGTCGGAATTCTTTATCTCCGGCCGCAATCTGCCCTGGTGGATCGCCGGCACCTCGATGGTGGCGACGACCTTTGCAGCCGATACACCGCTGGCGATCACCGGCATGGTTGCCCACGAGGGCATTGCCGGTAACTGGCTGTGGTGGAATATGGCTGCTACGCATGTCATGGCCACGTTTTTCTTCGCCCGTCTCTGGCGCCGCGCTGATATCATCACCGACCTCGAACTGATCAGCCTGCGCTATTCGGGCAAGCCGGCGCAGGTGCTGCGTGGCTTTCGCAGCTTCTGGGAAGGCATCGTGCTCAACTGCATCATCATGGGGTGGGTCATTCTGGCTATGGTGAAAATCATGGATGTGCTCTTTGGCCTCGATCAGGTGGCGCAGAATCTCGGCCTGCCCGGCTGGATCGACGGCAAGTGGCTGGGCATCGTCATCTGTCTGATCATCGCCGTGGCCTATACTTTTCTCTCCGGATTCTGGGGCGTGGTCATGACGGATTTCATCCAGTTTTTTCTCGCCATGTTCGGCGCTGTTGCCCTGGCGGTGATTTCACTGAATGAATTCGGCGGCATCGGCGAAGTCAAAATGCGCCTGGCAGAACAGTTCAGCGGCCGCTCCGGTGATATCCTCAACTTTTTTCCCGAAGTCGGCGGCAGTTTTCTGCCTATGGTGACCTTTGTCGCCTTCCTGTCGGTGAACTGGTGGGCGACCAAAGCCGCGGACGGCGGCGGCTATATCGCCCAGCGCATGTTTTCTGCAAAAAATGAAAAGCACAGCTTTTTCGCCACACTGTGGTACACCATCGCCCACTATGCTATCCGCCCCTGGCCGTGGATCATCGTCGGCCTGATCTCGCTGATCGCCTTTCCCGATCTCGAAGACAAAGAAGCCGGCTATCCGATGATGGTGCTCACGTACATGCCCGTGGGCATGCTCGGCATCATGCTGGCCAGCTTCCTCGCCGCGTTCATGAGCACTATCGATACCCAGATTAACTGGGGCACATCGGTGCTGATCAACGATCTCTACAAGCCGTTTCTCAAGCCCGGAGCACAGGAACGTCACTATATCACAGCCTCGCGCTGGCTTATCGTTTTGCTGATGGTTCTCGGCGGCGGAACGGCCTATCTGATGCAGTCGATCAAAGGCGCCTGGCAACTGATGTACGGCATGACTGCCGGCATTGGCGGGGTGTACATCATGCGCTGGTTCTGGTGGCGTGTGAATGCCTGGAGCGAGATCACGGCCTGGCTGGTGTCGGCTGTGGTCTATTATCTCTGCTATCTCTACGACCCGAAGATGCTCTACGGCTGGAAGCTGATCATCACGACTTTGTGCTCGACATCAGCGTGGGTGGCGGTAACCCTGCTCACAGCCCCGACCGAGGAGAGCAGACTGGTGCGGTTTTACGAGCGCATCCGGCCGGGATCGCCGTGGTGGAAACCCATTGCCGCGAAATCCTCCGTGCGTGTTGATTCCCTCGGCTGGTATGATATCGGCGACTGGTTTGCCGGGATTTTTCTGGTCTATTCCTCGCTGTTTTTCATCGGCAAGCTGATTTTTCAGGAATGGATATCCGCCGGAGTTTATCTTGTCATTGCTGTGGTGTCGGCGTATATTATCTATCGAAATTTTGACCGCCATATCGAAAAAAGGCTCTGAGGTGAAAGGGTATAAGAACGATGTTTGACCGGGACAGGATGGTCGGAGGAAGTGGCTTATGAAAATGCGCATGTTGAAAGAAGCGGACATTGAGGATGTGCTCGGGCTGTGGAACCGCACTGTCGCGCATGATCAGCTGACACCGGAGCTGCTGGAGGAGAAAATCTGGGATGATGAGGATTTCAGCAGAGAGCTGACCCGAGTTGCCGTGCATGATAACCGTGTCGTCGCTTTTGGCATGGCGCTGGTACGAACCGGCCAGCCGGTACGGCGCGGTTACATCAAAATGCTGACTGTAGAGAGAAAATTTCAGAACCAGGGCATCGGCGCGCGTATTTTACGCCAGCTCGAAGCAGGGCTGAAGAAGCAGGATGTGGACACCGTCCGCATCGCGGAGTCAGCACCCAACTATCTGGTTCCGGGGCTTGACCCGCGCTACACCACTGCTCTGGTGATGCTGCAGAAGAACGGCTACAAGCGTATCGGTGAAACCTGGAATATGGTTGCAGATATGTCCTCCCGGGTATTTGATACCCGTGACGAGGAGCAGCAACTGGCGGCAAAAGGCTTTGAAATCCGCCGCGCCCTCATGGCCGATGATGCCGATGTGCAGCGGTTTCTGACCGAACACTGGCCGGCGTGGAAGCACGAAGCCCGGCGCAGTATGCTCAACTATCCCATCAGCCTGCATCTGGCTCTGAAAGACGGCCGCATCGTCGGCTTTGCTGCGTACGATTGCAATAATTACAATACCGGCTGGTTCGGTCCCATGGGCACGCTGGAGCAGTACCGGCGTGCTGGTATCGGTCGTGTTCTGCTGCGCCGCTGCCTGAATGATCTCAAGGAGCAGGGGCATCGCCATGCAACCATCCCCTGGGTCGGGCCGATCGCATTTTACCTGCGCCACGCCGGCGCGGAAATTAACCGCGTTTTTTATCGTTTCGAGAAGAAAATACTGCGCTGAACCCTTTGCACCGGAACCCAAATTTGATCTAAGCTGAGCGATTCGCTCAATAAGAATGAAATATTTTTTTGCAGCAAGATACTGTTTTTGTTTTAAATATGAGCCTGCGAATATCATAGTTCCAGTGCAACCCAAAAGGTTCTGGGGCGCTGCGGGCAGACAGAGATAAAATATACACGACAACCTGTCACAGATACTGATAATTGAATATCTCAATCCATTCAAACAGCTTTGTCTGCTGCTTCTTTGTTCAAAAAATACATGCACTTCAGGTGAACGAACGGGATATTCTGCTGGTTTTTCATTCTCATGCCAGAAACGATGGAAATGTTCGGCTCCTGAGATTTGGATGTCATCTGTGCATTTTTTGTGAACCACGAAGTGCACGATGGACGCGAAGAAAAACAGGAAGAACGGCAGGAGCTGCTGGTATTGATTTTACAATACTTCAGCTTGCTTCGTGCGCTTCGAGAATTTCATGGTGCAACCCGGCTTCAGCCCAAAGCTGGGAGGTCGGAATAACCAGACACGGTGCGTGTAGATAGAGATTAAATATATCCACGACGACCTGACAGCAGATACTGAATATTGAATGTAGCAATCCATTTAAATAGCTTCTTTTGCTGCTTTTTTAGTTCCAAATAATAAATCGCTCAGGTTGGATTTGCGATATCGCACTCAGTACCAACGGAACAGGAATCGATGAATTTGACACAGAATTTACCGGATAAGAAACCACACGTAGTATCCCCGTTCCCCGCCACTTTTGCAAAAGCCAGGTCATTGATGATATGCGCCGCCCTCATCCTTTCTGCCACCCCAGCCCTTGCCCAGGTCAAACCCGGCATCGATGTGCTCGCCAGCCGCGGTTTTGATATTCTACAGGGCAAGCGCGTCGGGCTGATCACCAATCCCACAGGGGTGACAGCCGGGCTGCGTTCCACCGTCGATGTGCTCGAGCAGGCGCGGGGCGTTGAGCTGGTGGCGCTGTTCGGGCCGGAACACGGCGTGCGTGGAAATATCTTTGCCGGGAAGAAAGTCGATCATTTCACCGACAAGAAAACCGGTTTGCCCGTGTACAGCCTGTACGGCAAAACCCATAAGCCCACCCCGGAGATGCTCGCCGATATCGATGTGCTGGTGTACGATATTCAGGACGCCGGCTACCGGCCCTACACCTATATTTACACCATGGGGTATGCCATGCAGGCTGCGGCAGAGCAGGGGCTGGCCTTCGTCGTGCTCGATCGTCCCAACCCCCTCGGCGCCGACCGCCTGGAAGGCCCGATTCTCGAAGAGAAATATTTCTCCGGCATCGGCCGCTATGCGATTCCCTACCTTTACGGCTTGACCGTGGGCGAGCTGGCGCAGTTCGTCAATGCCGAGTATGGCTATGGTGCCGATCTGACCGTCGTACCCATGCAGGGCTATCGCCGCGATATGCTTTTCGAAGACACAGGTCTGCAATGGGTTGCGACTTCCCCGCATGTACCACACGCGAGATCAGCGCTGTTTGCAGCCGCGGTGGGAACGATTGGCGAGCTGCACACGGTTTCTGTGGGTATCGGCTATACGGCTCCGTTTGAGCTGGTCGGGGAGGTGTGGATTGATCCCGATGAGCTGGCTCGCGAGATGAATGCACGCAATCTGCCCGGTGTCTATTTCCGGCCGGCGTGGTTCCGGCACTATTATCACCGCAGCAAAGACTCGGAGGTCGGCGGCGTGCAAATTCATCTGCTCGATGCGCGTCTGGTTTCCCCCCAGCGTGTACAACTGCATCTCATCGATGCGCTGCGCAAACTTTACCCCGAGCATGATATTTTGAACGCAACACCTGCGCGCATGAGCATGTTTCTCAAAGCCATGGGCACGGACCGCGTGCACAAAGCTCTGCAGGCCGGCACGCCGCCGGACAGCATCATCGCCTCATGGCAGAAAGACCTCGATGCCTTCGACGCCGTGCGGAAGAAGTATCTCATTTATCCCTGATCG
>WFTM01000309.1 GCA_015485525.1 Candidatus Zhuqueibacterota bacterium
ACCAGATGCTTTTTTCATTTTCATGCCAGAAACAATGGATACGTTCTGGCTGCTGAGTTTGAATATCATCTGTGCACTTTTGTGAACCACGAAGTGCACGAAGGGCGCGAAGAAAAACGAGAAGAAATGCCAGGTACTTCTGGTACTGATTTTTTCGATACTTCAGCTTTCTCCATGCTCTTCGATGCTTCGTGGTGCAACCCGGCTTCAGCCCAAAGCTGAGCGGTCGGAAAAATCAGACACAATGCGGACAGTTAGCGATAAAAAATATCCACGACGATCTGACAGCATATACTGAAAATTGGATGTAGCAATCCATTCAAATAGCTTCTTTTGCTGCTTTTTCAGGTCCCAAAAATAAATCGCTCAGCTTGGGTGATGTGAATAAATGTGTGACGTCCCTCTGCTGTGCGCCACACGTGCTGGAAAGATGGAGAAAAACATGAAAAAAGTCTTGTTCATCGACCGCGACGGCACGATCATCCTCGAGCCGCCGGACGAGCAGATCGATTCACTGGAAAAGCTGGAGTTTTTCCCCGGCGTTATCGTCAACCTGCACCGCATCGTGCAGGAAACGGAGTTCGAGCTGGTGATGGTAACCAACCAGGACGGTCTGGGCACGGCGTCCTTTCCCGAAGATACGTTCTGGCCGGCGCACGAAAAGATGCTGCGCCTGCTCGCCGGGGAGGGCATCGAATTCAGCGAGGTGCTCATCGACCGCACTTTTCCGGAAGACAACGCGCCGACGCGCAAGCCGGGAACTGCCATGCTGGAAAAATACCTGCACGGCGAGTACGATCTGGCCAGCTCCTTTGTCATCGGCGACCGCCTCAGCGACGTGCAGTTGGCCAAAAATCTCGGTGCACAGGCGATTTTTCTCTCAGATCAGCCCACGAAAGACGCTGCGCTGAGCACCCGGGACTGGGCCGAAGTTGCCCGCTTTCTCATCGAGAGGCCGCGCAGAGCCGAGGTGCAGCGGCGCACCAAAGAGACCGACATCCGCGTGCAGGTGCAACTGGAAGGCAGCGGTCGCGCCCGCATCGATACCGGCCTGGGGTTCTTCGACCACATGCTTGAGCAGATTGCCCGCCACGCACGCTGTGATCTCGATATCAGCACCCATGGCGATCTTGAAATCGATGAACACCATACCATCGAAGACACGGCGCTGGCCCTTGGCGAGGCGTTCCGCCGGGCGCTGGGCGATAAGCGCGGCCTCGAGCGCTACGGTTTTTTTCTGCCCATGGATGACGCCCGCGCGCGCGTGGCGCTGGATTTCAGTGGCCGGAGCTGGCTGGTGTGGAAGGCAAAATTCCGGCGCGAGCGCATCGGCGATGTGCCCACGGAGATGTTTTCGCATTTTTTCAAATCCTTCTGCGACAGTGCCGGCTGCAACCTGTTCGTGCAGGCTAAGGGCAAAAATGAACACCACAAAATCGAGGCGATTTTCAAAGCCTTCGGCCGTTCCCTCGGCCAGGCCGTGCGCAAACAGCAGGGCAATACGGACATTCCCAGTACCAAGGGGGTGCTATGAACGTGGTCATCGTCAGATACAATGCCGGCAACACGCGTTCAATGCTGCACGCATTGCGGCGTCTGGGAGTGGAAGCACAGGTCAGCGATGATGCACAGGTTCTGCGCGCTGCCGACCGGGTGATTTTTCCCGGTGTCGGCGAGGCGAGCACGGCCATGCAGTCCCTGCGCCGCAGCGGCCTGGATGGTGTTTTGCCTGAGTTGCGCCAGCCCTTTCTCGGCGTCTGTCTCGGGCTGCAGTTGCTCGGCGCATTTTCCGCAGAGAACAGCACACGCTGCCTGAACGTGTTTGATTTTAAAGCAGAAAAATTTCCCGCCAGCGTCAAGGTGCCGCACATGGGCTGGAATGCGCTGCACTTTGAGCCGCACCCGCTGTTCGCCGGAGTTGCTTCCGGCGCGTACGTCTATTTTGTGCACAGCTACTACGTGCCTGTGGTGCCGGAAACCGTGGCCACGGCGGATTATCCTTTTCCTTTCAGCGCGGCTGTGGCGCGGGATAATTTTTACGCTCTCCAGTTTCATCCGGAAAAAAGCGGTGAAACCGGCGCGCGGATTCTGAAAAACTTTTTGGATATCCAGCCCGGGGCCGGCATATAAGAGCAGAAAAACAGAGTCGGGCTGCGAAAATCCCGAAGTTCGTTATGACAGGAGTACACCATGATCACAATCATTCCGGCCATCGATCTCATTTCTGGCTCAGCAGTGCGTCTGACCCAGGGTGATTTTGCCCGCAAGCAGGCGTACAGCGCTGATCCGCTGACCATCGCGCAGCGCTATGAAGCAGCCGGCGTGCGCAGGCTGCATCTCGTCGATCTCGATGGCGCGCGGCAGAAGCAGGTGGTCAACCAGGCCGTGCTGCAGCGCATCGCAGATGGAACGAATCTGCGCATCGATTTCGGCGGCGGCATCCACAGCCGCGATGATCTGCAGAAGGCATTTGATCATGGCGCAGCGCAGGTGACCCTCGGCAGTATCGCCGTGAAAGAGCCGGAGACAGCGCGGGCATGGCTGCAGGAGTATGGCGCGGACCGGTTGATTCTGGGCGCAGATTTCCGTGGCGACACCATCGCCATTCACGCCTGGCAGGAGCAGACCGCACTCACGCTTTCGGCATTTGTCACCCGGTTCAGCGAAATGGGTTTCCGCGAAATGATCTGCACCGATATCGCTCGCGACGGCAATTTTTCCGGTCCGGCGCTGCAACGCTATATCGCCCTGAAAACTGAATTCCCGCACATGCGCCTGATCGCCAGCGGCGGTGTTGCCGGCATCGATGACGTGCGCCGTCTCGACGCTGCCGGGATCGATGGCGTCATCATTGGTAAGGCCCTGCTGGAAGGGCGCATCACTCTGGAAGAACTGGAGCCATTTTTATGCTGACCAAACGCATCATCCCCTGCCTGGATATCAAAGACGGGCAGACGGTCAAGGGGGTAAATTTTATCAATCTGCGCCAGGCCGGAGACCCGGTGGAGCTGGGGGCGCGCTACGCCCGCGAGGGCGCGGATGAGCTGGTTTTCCTCGATATCACCGCCACCGTGGAGAAGCGCCAGACGCTCATCGCGCTTGTGGAGCGCATCGCGGCGACGTTGGATATTCCGTTTACCGTTGGTGGTGGCGTGCGCTCGGTTGAGGATGTCGGCATGTTGCTGGCTGCCGGAGCAGACAAGGTTGCGGTAAACTCTGCTGCAGTGCACAAACCCGAGCTGGTCGATGCCATCGCGCGGGAGTACGGCAGCCAGTGCCTGGTGCTGGCCATCGATGCGAGGCGTACAGATACGGGCTGGCGAGTGTTCATCCACGGCGGGCGTACGGCCACGGAGCGCGATGTCCTGGCATGGGGGCGGGAGGTGGTGGCGCGCGGCGCCGGGGAAATTCTGCTCACATCCATGGATCACGACGGCACCAAACAGGGCTTTGCCATCGAACTGACCCGGCGTTTCGCCGAAGCCCTGCCGGTGCCGGTGATTGCCTCGGGCGGCGCAGGCACGATGCAGCATTTTGTCGACATTTTTACCGAGGGCAAGGCTGATGCTGCACTTGCGGCCAGCCTGTTTCATTTTCGCGAGCTGGAAATCCCCGCTCTGAAGGACTATTTGCATGAAAACAATATCGAGGTGAGACGATGAAACCGGATTTTGCCAAAGGCGATGGCCTGTTGCCGGCGATCGTGCAGGACAGCCGCACGCGCCAGGTGTTGATGCTCGGTTACATGAACGAAGAAGCCCTGCGCCGCACCCGTGAGGAAAAGCGCGTGACGTTTTACAGTCGCAGCAAAAAACGCTTGTGGACCAAGGGCGAAACCTCCGGCAATGTGCTCCTGCTGGACGATATCCTGCTCGACTGCGACGGCGACGCCCTGCTGATCCGGGCCACGCCCACCGGGCCGGTCTGTCACAGCGGCAGCGATACGTGCTGGAATGAGAGTAACACGGCCCGCGATGAATTTTTACACGAGCTGCAGGAGATCATTCGCGATCGGCGCGATAATCCGCAGGAAGGATCGTACACAGCCAGCCTGTTTCGCAAAGGCATGGGCGAGATGGCACGCAAGGTAGGCGAGGAGGCGACGGAATGCATCGTGGATGCGTTGAGCGGAGATCGCACGCGGTTTGGCGAAGAAGCAGCGGATTTGCTGTTCCATTTTCTGGTGCTGCTGCGCGGCATGGAGTTCGAGCTCGATGAACTGCTCGGCATCCTCCGGCGCCGCCACACCCGCGTGTCAAAATAAACTTGTATCCCTCGCAGCACCGCTCCTGCGGTGCTGCGCCGCCTCCTGGCGCTCCCGCGCCCATAGCACTCCCCCTGGTTGATCTCTGCGACTCATCCTTATGCCGCATGAGCGGCACACCTGCGTTCCACCACAGGAGCGGTGGAACGAGAGGGGTTCACTCTATTTCACTCTCGCAGCACCGCTCCTGCGGTGCTGCGCCGCCTCCTGGCGCTCCCGCGCCCATAGCACTCCCCC
>WFTM01000310.1 GCA_015485525.1 Candidatus Zhuqueibacterota bacterium
GAATCGACCAGAGCTGTATCGCGGGCAACCTCTTCGAGGCTCATCTCCAGCTTATCGAGCAGCGGCTGCTTGATGACTTTTTCCAGCTCTTTGATGTCTTTCTGCAGCCTGCGGTTCGTACGCTTCTGCATGACGGCGATTTGCTTCTTGATATATTTATCAGCAAAATACTGAGCGCGTGTGTCCAGGGTGGTGTAGATTTTCAGGCCGGATTTGTACAGATCAGCGCCGTACTTTCGTGTGAGGTCCTGACGGATATATTCGATGAAATATGGAGCAAAACCGGTGCGTCGCTGCGGTTTTTCTTTGAGAACGCCCAGCGGGCTGTCCTTGGCTGCGAGATATTGTTCTTTCGTGATGTATCCGGTTTGGTACATACTCAGGAGAACGATGTTGCGACGCTTTTTGGCCCGCTCCCGGCTCACATACGGGCTGAGCGCTGCCGGCCTCTGCAGCAGGCCCGCGAGCATGGCGCATTCCTGCAGGTTGAGTTCCCCCGGTGTTTTGTCAAAGTAAAATTTTGCCGCCGAGTGCACGCCATACGTGCCGTGGCCGTAATTCATGTAGTTGAGATAGATATCGAGAATTTCCCGTTTGGTGTAGGTGCGCTCGATTTCCACGGCAGTGATCTGTTCGCGCAGTTTTCGGGTCAGGGTTTGTTCCAGGCTCTGGTTCATGTAGAGCTGGCGGGCAAGCTGCTGGGTCAGGGTGCTGGCTCCCTGGCGGATATCCAGGGCCATGACGTTCACCAGCAGGGCTTTGACATTGCGGATGGGATCGAGCCCCCAGTGTTTGAAAAAGCGTCGGTCCTCAACAGCGACGACAGCCTTCCACATATAGGGGGACATCTCTTCGATGGGCACATAGGTGCGTCGCTGGGTGAAAAAGAACTCCTTGATCAGCTCGCCGTCGAGGGAATAGACTTTGGACGCCAGGCTGGGCCGGTTGTCTTCGAGGGTGGTTAAAGAAGGCAGGCCTGTGCGCAGATAGAGAATACCTGCCACAGTTCCGGCGATGAATACGATGGCGACGATGATGGAAATAATGATTTTTTTATTCATTGTCATAACCTGAAAAATTCCTGATCTGGAAAATCAATAGCCTGAAAGATTGGGGCGCAAACAGTATCGCATCCGATATTCTACAAATTGTTTGGTTAAAGGCGCTGGCTTGCCCGGATTCATTCATCCCCGCCGGGTACGACCGGCTGGCGATAGATGGTTTGATCCGGCCATTTTTTCAGCGCAATCGAGCCGTCGATAATTTCGCAATAACTAAAATGGGAGATCCAGTCTCCCAGGTTGATAAAATGCCCGCCGTCGAGCAGCTCGTGCGCCGGCTTATGGGTGTGCCCCATGATGACGGCAGAGTAACCCTTCTGCATCTGCCCGCGTGCATACTCGCGGTATTCGGCAGCCATCGGGTCTTTGTGGTCTCCCTGGTCCCGGCTGACTTGCGACATTCTGCGCGCAAAGGGAATACCGAAGTCCGGATGCAGCAGGCGATACAGCGCGATGTTGATCGGGTTGGTAAAAATTCGCTTGAGAAACCGGTATCCGGAGTCGCTGGCGGCAGTGCCGTCACCGTGAGTCACAAAGACATTTAACTCTCCGGAACGGAATTCGGTTGCGTTTTTGTGCACCGTGACACCGACCTGTTTTTCGAGGAAATCGCCGATCCACAAGTCATGGTTGCCGGCGAGATAGTGGATCGAGACGCCCTCGCGGGCCAGTTTGTGCAGTGCAGCCAGTATGGCGAAATTATGGTTCGGTATCGCATGTTTGTACTCGAACCAGAACTCGAACAGATCACCGACGATGTAGATGGTGGCCTGCTGTCCGGCGGCGTGTTCGAGAAAGGAGATGAGCCTCTCCTGGCGCTGCTCGTCATCGTCGAGCAGTGGCGCTCCGAGATGGACATCGGAAAACAGTACGGTTTTATTTGGCATGAAAAATCTTTGTCACTATTTTGGCAGAAGCGATGGCTCATTCTCGGTGTATCCAATTTCATACGCTGATCAGGCCGGGCCAGATGTCGCCAGCCTCCATCCCGGCCAAAGTGTAGCGAAGTGCCGGAATCTCCCTGCAATGGCTGCCCATTTCTCTACGGACGTATGCAGACTGGTTGAATGGAGCAGCCGTGCTGAATGAGGTGGATTACCCGAGGCTCATCCTGAGAACCCGATGAGGAAACGCGCTTTGGATGTGACAGTACAGGTGCGGTTTGAGCCTGCAAATTTTCAAATTAATTATCTGTCGGGCAATATGCAAGTTTTTAATTGTTTCCAAAGAAGTTAGGGGATAAAAACGGTTGACAATCACTTTTTCAATTGCTACATTGGCAGCACTTTTCCCCAAATGAAGACAACCGGATTATTTCAGTAAAGGAGTAGATGCAGATGTCACTCGATGCATTGGGTATGATAGAAACGCGTGGCCTTGTTGGGGCAGTAGAAGCAGCCGATGCCATGGTCAAAGCAGCAAAGGTTACGCTCGTCGGCCGCGAGCAGGTTGGTGGCGGTTTTGTAACAGTCATGGTGCGTGGGGATGTGGGTGCAGTAAAGGCAGCGACAGACGCCGGCGCGGCAGCAGCCGAAAAAGTCGGTGAGCTGGTTTCCGTGCACGTAATCCCGCGTCCGCACTCAGATGTGGAAGCCATCCTGCCGGGCGGCAAGGGCGGCAAGTCCTGAGAGCGCAAACCTTCTGTCCTAACTCCGGTAGCCTGTCCTGTGAATGAGAAAACAGAAAGCATTCAGATTCCGGCCTATGCAAAGCTCAACCTCGGTCTCCGTATCCTCGGCAAGCGGGCAGACGGCTACCATGAACTGCACACCATCTTTCAGCAGATCGATCTGCACGATACGATCCGTCTGCGGCTGCGTTCTGATGGCGATATCCGGCTGAATAGCAGCAGCAAAGCCGTACCCGCGGATGCCAGCAATCTCGCCTTCCGCGCAGCGCGGCTTTTTTTTGAAGCCTCCGGGCTGAACACAGGTGTCGATATCAGGCTGGAGAAGAGAATTCCGGTTGGTGCCGGGCTCGGTGGCGGCAGCAGCGATGCAGCAGCAGTGCTGATGGGGTTGAATACATTGTGTGAAACCCCGTTGGCGCGAGACCATCTTTTGCATTTGGCACAAAAGCTTGGCGCTGATGTGCCTTTTTTTATCTATGGGGGGCTTGCTCAGGCGGGTGGCATTGGTGAGAAGTTACAGCCTCTGGATACGAAACTCCCGGTTTATTTTGTTGTCGTCAGCCCACCGATTTTCGTCTCCACCGCCGAGGCATTTGCCGGTTTGAAAATTTCCTTGACAAATAGCCCGGGAAATATTAATTTAACGCAATTTATTGAAAGCCTTGATTTTAGAGTGTGGCGCGAGCACCTGGTCAATGATTTCGAAACTCTGATCTTCAGCAGATTTCCTGATCTTGGCGTGATCAAGGAAAAACTGTACGGAATGGGGGCGGACTATGCTGGTTTGTCTGGTAGCGGATGTTCGCTGTTCGGGGTGTTTCGAGACGAACAATTAGCGCGTGACGGGGTAGATAAGTTCCTTCAATTATATTCTGTTCATCTGGCAAAGCCGGTTCAATTCGGAATGCGCGAAATCGCTTTGCTTGCGGAGACGGCAGGATAAACAGGTTTACATGCGCACTTTTATCAGGAGGGAGGAATGGAGATTACTGAGGTCAATGTCAGCATTCGCGATGAAGACAAGCTCAAGGCATTTGTTAACGTCACGTTTGACGACTGTTTCGTAGTCCGGGGTATGAAGGTGATCAAGGGTTCGAGTGGCTACTTTGTCAGCATGCCAAGTCGCAAGCTGAGTGATGGCTCCTACCGGGATATTGCCCATCCCATCACCAATGAATTCAGGGCCCGGGTTGAATATGCTGTTCTGGACCAGTACCGCAAAGCTCTTGAGGAAGCGGGCATACCTATCGATGATGATGTCCTGAAATCCCTCGAAGAAATCTCTGCCGCCTGACAGACCGGGGCTTTTATCCCGGTCGGTTTTTTTGAGTTGTCCCTCACACAAGAGACTCGGGCAGTTGAAAAATTTTCTTCTCATGTCTTTTTCACGATCCCGATGTATATACTAATCAGCGTTTTGCGCTGGGGTAGGCGGTGTAACTGAAAAAAAAAGCTCGACACAGACTTTCTTGTAATGCATTGCTAACAATGCACTTAAGTCTGTTTTTTGCAAGAATCGAGAGTTTTTCTGCTAAAATTCATTCTTGCATTTTTTGAAAAGAAGCGTTATAATTGAAACTCTTGCAGAAATGGCCGTTTCATAGCTATGCTGCTCTGATACGTGCCTGTATTGCAGTATTGGGGCGTCGCCAAGTTGGCAAGGCACAGGGTTTTGGTCCCTGCATTTCGGAGGTTCGAGTCCTCCCGCCCCAGCTTTTCCGTGGCATGAATGGAACCAGGTTGAAATGATGACGAAGGCCATATGGTTTTCGTCATTTTTTTGTTCAGTGAGTCAGAGTTGAGCACCTGGCCTGAAACGTTCCGCTCAACGGTATTTTTTGCGTGCAAATTTCCAGAAAACACGTCATCAGGCACAAACTTGCAGATATCCCGCTTTGTCGTGTGCAGGGCACTATGTTGAACCGGGCGGGATAGAGCCACAATTTCGGAGAACGCGGATAATTCCGTCATGTTACCCTATCGCCATCCCAAGATATTTTCCGGGCGCGCCAACATCGAGCTGGCGACACGTATCACCGACTATCTCGACCTCGAGCTGGGAGAGAGGGTTATCAGGGATTTCAGTGATGGTGAAGTGTGGGTGAAGTTCGGTGAAAACATCCGAGGCGTCGATGTTTTTCTCGTTCAGCCGACTGTGGCGCCTGCCGGCAACCTGATGGAGCTGCTGATCATGATCGACGCTGCGCGCCGGGCCTCAGCAGCACGGATCACAGCAGTGATCCCCTATTTCGGGTATGCCCGGCAGGACAGGAAAGATCAGCCGCGAGTAGCTATTACAGCCAAACTGGTCGCTAACCTGCTGACCACGGCAGGTGCGGATCGCATCCTGTCCATGGACATGCATGCCACACAGATTCAGGGCTTTTTCGATATCCCGCTCGACCATTTATACTCTTCTTCGGTTTTTATTGAATATTTCAAGGCCAAGGAAATCGAAGACCTGGTTGTGGTCTCGCCGGACATCGGAGCGACGCGGAGATCC
>WFTM01000311.1 GCA_015485525.1 Candidatus Zhuqueibacterota bacterium
ATAGCCAGGCGGCATCTCGTTTCGCTGGTGCACTGACCAGCGGGAGCGGGGCAACAGGGCATCACACCGCAGGAGCGGTGTGACGAGGTAGGGAGTGCGGGAGCGGTGATGAGCGGAAGATACCACTCCCGTTAAGTTTTTGCAAATACCCGCCTTAAGCGTCATCTGCTGTGAAAAAGCTCCGATACTCTCATTGCCGTCAAAACACGACCTGGTTCATTTCTCCTGATTTCGTGCCGCGCGTAAACTTCCGGAACTCTTCACGACGGTACTGCACGGCGCACTTCTGCCGGCGCAGTACACTGTCACAAATCAAAAACAACGAGTGGTTCAGCTATGCCACGATTTTCCTGTATTCTCTGTGCTTTTGTGCTGTTGAGCACGGGCATGGGATGTAAGAAAGACCCTTCGGGTCCGTCTAACCTGCCACCGAAAATCCATTTGCGGCTGGAAACGACGCCGCGCACTGTTTTCTTCAGCGAGCAGCAGATCACTATCGCAGCGACGATCGAAGATGAGTTTGCTGCAGACTCGGTTACAGTGATGTGGTTTGCCAGCGCAGGAACCTTTGTGCAAACAGAAAAGGAAACAGCCGTATGGCAGGCCCCGGCAACACCGGGAACCTACACCGTGCGTGCGACCGCTACAGATGAAAAAGAGCAGAGCGCTGAGGATAGCATCCGCATCACAACAGAAAACCGTGCGCCGGTGATCCTGTCGGTCACTCCGGATAGTGCATTTGTCATCCTCGGCAATCTGAAGACATTCTCCGTCGCAGCGCAGGATTCTGACGGCAATGCCCTCAGCTATAGCTGGCAAACCACAGGAGGTCGTATCGTCGAGGACTATGACTCGACCATCGTCTGGCAGGCACCGGAGCAGCCCGGTCGCGACACTTTGTTTGTCACCGTGACCGATGACTGGCAAAGCAGCGCCAGCGACACGGCCACGGTTGTCGTTTACCGCGAAGCTGGCTCAGCCTGGGTTGCTGATACCGGCAATCGCGAGGTAGTCAAAATATCCGGAGATGGGCAGGTCATTTTCCGCCAAACCGGATTTTTTGCCCCGGTTGCCATCGTGCTCGATGCTCCGCGCCGGCGGGCCTGGGTTATCGACAGCATGCTGAAAAAGCTCGTGCGTCTGGATATCGAAGGGGTACCACAGGCGGAGTACAGTGACCTCGGCGGCCCGGTCGCGCTCGATCTCGTCGCGGTCAACGGCCACGTGTGGATTGCCGAGGCTGACTCCAACCGCATCAGCGAGGTCTCAAACGACGGTGTCACTCTGGTGCGCCGGGTCAACGGCTTTCTGCATCCCGGCGGCCTTGTTGTGGACCAGCGCAGTGGGGATATCTACGTTGCTGATACCGGCGCCCACAGGGTTGTGCGCGTTCTCAGCTCCGTGCCGAACGGGTACAGCGTTGCAAGCGACAGCGGCTATCATGAGCTGTTCAACGATTTTGATGCTCCGGTAGCTCTGGCGGCCGATCTGCACAACCGCGAAATCTGGGTTGTGGATAAATTCATCGAGGCCGTTCACCTGTTGCAGGTGGCATCGCGGACAAAAATTACCGTCTCCGGCCTGCGCCTGCCCGAGGCGATCACATTCGACAACACCCTCGGCATCGCCTGGATCGCTGACACCGGCAACGGCAGAATCGTCAAGGTGTCGAAAAATGGTCTGGTTTCTCAGGTAACCGGATTTCGTCTGCCGCAGGACCTGAGCGTTGATCCCAACGATGGTTCAGTGTGGATCGCTGACACGGAAAATGACCGCATCGTCAAAGTTTCGGCAAACGGCGACCGGCTGTTTGAACTCTACGGGTTCAGCTCGCCCCAGGGGATTCGCGTCAACCCGGGACAGTAGCCAGGCGGAATGCCGGACTCTCCCCGACTCAGACACATGTAAAAAGATGGATTCCGGCATTCGTGCGCGGGAACCGGAAGGAAAGAAACAGTCGAAGCGCAGTGGATAACCAGAAAGTGAAACAGACATTTCGCAGAAGTCAGATCATACACATGATGCTACACCGAAAAACACGCCTTTTGCTCCTGTCGCTGTTCGCACTCGCCTGCTCCCGGGAGATACAGGCGAACGGGCTACTTCCGGAAGATGAAGGCACGACAGCCTTAGCTGTTCTCGCCATCCAGCCCACCGGAGAGATAACAGCTGCTCAGGCACAACAGATGTCCGGCGCTTTTAACCAGGTTTTCCGTGACAGCCTGCACCTGCCGCCGCAGGAAAATACGTTGATTCGCTTTCTGGTCCCCGACACCAGCACACAGATCGCAGACGAGCGTTCGGCAGCGGAGATAGGCATCCTGTCCGGCGCCGGCTATGTCCTTCTGACCCGAGCCGCACGTAAAAACGCCGTCTATGCCCTGCGTACCGATCTCGTCGATACCGGCAGCGGCACATCCGTACGGCGATGGCTGCACAGAAAAACCGGCACGAGTGAGGACATGCTGACAAAAGCTGCTGCTGAACATGCAGCCTCCCTGGTGAAAGACCTCCTTGCCAGCGGCATCATTACTCAGCTCTATGGCTCCATCCATGTCACCACAACACCGGATTCGGCTGTGATTTCCGTTGACGGAAGCACCAGTGGCATCTCCCCGTGCACTCTCTCCGGTCTTTCGCAGGGCATGCACACGATTCTCGTCGATAAGCCCGGTTATGCGCGCGTCAAAGGCACGATTCTCATCCAGGCCGGAGAGACGCGGCAGTTCAGTACTTCGCTGCGCAGACAGGCGACCCTGAGCATCTACACCGTACCCGAGCGCGCCACAGTGCTGATCAACGGAGTGCCGGTCGGCGTGACGCCTTTTGTACGAGCCGTCCCCACAGGCATGCTGTTCGATATCGAAGTGCAAAAAAAGGGATTTCGCGGCTGGCGTAAACAGGTCGAGCTGTACGAAGACCAGGAGTTCAGCATCAGCTTCCGCGAGCAGACGCGAAAAATCCTGTGGATCAGCTCCGGGGCGCTGCTGTCAGCAACGCTGACCTATTATCTGTTGAACAATTTTGATAAAAAAAGCACCATCACCTCCGGCGATCTGCCCGGCCCGCCGGGCCGCCCACAATGACAGGCCACGCTCGTGACAGACTGAAACAGAATCTCCGATGATAAAACCATTTCAAAACAGAGTTGCACTCGCTGTACTCCTGCTTTTATGCAGCATATCGCTGCAGGCCGGTGATGTCGCCCTTCTCAGGCCGGCAAATGGCAGCGCAGACCAGCCGACCACCGTAGTCCTGCGCTGGAAACAGCACCCGCAGGCAGATGCCTACAGCTTGTCTCTTGCCACAAACAAGGACTTTTCACCTGCGCTGCGCTATCTCGGCATTCAGGATACCAGCCTGACGCTGACCGGCCTGGAGACCGGAACAACCTACTACTGGCGCGTGAGTGCACACCTGCAGGACAGCACCCTTGCCACCTCTGCCGCATGGTCTTTTATCACCACGAGTGCAACGACCGTACTCGCTCCACCGGACGTGGTGTTCCCGGAAAACGGGCAGACATCTCTGCCGGTTTTCCTCACCCTGATCTGGACACACAGCCCGGGGGCGGATCGCTACGCGCTGGAACTTTCCACCAGTGCCGATATGTCGCCTGCAGTTTTTTTTCAGAACATCGGAGACAGCACTAAGAGCCTGGCGAATTTACAGGAAAACACCGATTATTACTGGCGCGTGCGCGCGCAGAACGACAGCCTCACCAGCGCGTGGTCTGCGACATGGACATTCCGCACCGAACAAAACTACCCCCAGACCCGGGTGTTGCTGGATACGATTCCCTTTCCTGGCGGTGCTCAGGGATACCAGTACAAAAGCGCTGATTACAAACTGGTCGGCCTGCCCGGGGATGTCGATATACCTCTCGACTCGGTGCTCACAGGAGCGTATGGCACTGAGTGGCGCGCTTTCGAAGATACCGGCGCCGAGGATAATTTCCTGCGCGAGCACAGCACCACCACGCCGCTCCGTTTCCGCCGCGGTAAAGGAATCTGGCTGGTGCACCGCGGCGAAGTCATCATCCGTGAGGTCGTCAAAACCGCCCCACTGAATACCGAAGGCACTACATCCATTCCGCTGCAGCCGGGATGGAACATCATCACCAATCCATTCCACAGGGCGATCCCATGGCGTGCAGTGCAGCTCAGCAATGATATGGTGACCCCTCTGTGGAAATACAACCGCACATTTGCCTACAGCGATGTGCTCGAGCCGTTCGTGGGCTACTATTTTTTCAACAGCGACAGTCTCGACAGCCTGAAAGTCCCCTACTACCCCGTCCCCGGAGCTCTGCAGATAAGAGACGAACACACCCGCACAGGGTTGCGCATCACCCTGCTCACCCGTGACGGGCTGCAGGACTCTGTTTTTTTCAACTTCGCTGCCAGTGAGAATGAACAGAGCGGGCAGGTTGTAAAACCATGGACCAGCCTGTTCACAACCGGCATGCACATCGTTTCTCAGGATGAAAGAACCGGGCGGAACCGCTATCTGGCCTCCCTCACCAGCCCGACACCCGGCAAAGGGCCGGGCCACACTTTGCAGGTCAGCAGCGGGCAGGCGGCCTACACATTGACCTTTGATTTCACGGCCGGAGACATGGCTGAGAAAAGTTTCGACCTGCTGCACGCAGGAACTGGCAGCCTGTACCGGATCACGCCGGGCAGCCGGATCAGCCTGCCCGGTGCCTCTCAGGCGGATTTGTTTCGCCTCATTTTTTCCGGAACGCAGCAACAGGCACGAACACTGCCGCAAGAACCACGACTAGTCAACTTCCCCAACCCTTTCAACCCTGCAACCAGACTGGACATCAGCCTGCCGCAGCCGGAAACTGTCATCTTGCGTATCCACGACGCAGCCGGACGCCTGGTCAGAGAACTCCATCACGGCGAACTGCCTGCCGGCACACACCGGTTCGTGTGGGATGGCAGAGGCCGGGCCGGTGCTGCTGTTGCTTCGGGTGTTTATTTCGCACGCCTGAGCACAGCGGCAGGGCAGGCTGTGGTGAGAAAAATGATTCTGCTCAGGTAGGAATTTCGAAGTGATCACTGCGAGGGCGCACGCCCTTCGAGGGCGTCGATCACAGCGGCCAGTGCTTCGGCTACGCGCCGGTTGCCCTGCGGGGAATAATGGCTGTTATAGAAATTGAAGTAAGCCCCATAATTTTCATTCCGGAAAACTTCCCCGATATCGAGAAAAGCAACTCCGGTTTTGCGCACATGCTCGAGCAGCGGCTGGTACGGGTTGCGCCCGTATTTGCGCATCAAATCAAGGGAAAACTGATCGGCAAAGATGACGACGATGGGAATTTCACCCCGGTTCCGGGCCACGGCGATAAACCGATCGATGATCCGCGTGAAAATCTGCAGGGCCTCGCTTTCCCCCTCATACAGGTGGTAGTATTTATACGTCTGCTTTTCGATGTCCCAGTCCGGAGCGACCCGGCGCAGGATTTCCAGCCGCGCGCGGGAGAGGAAAAAATCGAGATGACTGAACACGGTGACAAAAGCGGGCCAGTGCAGGCGTGCAGGGGCATGCAGTTTTTGCTCATAAAACGAGGGCCAGTAGTCGAACGGACGCAGGCTGTTGACAAACTCGGGGTCGAGCAGGGCCAGTGCTTTTTCCACTGAGTTGATCGGTGTCTTCAGCAGGCGCAGGCTGTCGCCCTGCAGGAAAAACCGGGGCTTTGGCGGTGCCCAGTGGCGCATATACCACGCCGGATAGTAGCTCACCACCCGGCCGATATTTTCACTGAGAACACCGAGAACAGAGTACTCTGTCGGCACGTCCGTCAGCTCATATTTCAGCACTGCCTGATCCGTACCGTACGCTCCGACGCCGAAATTGAGACACTCCCAGCCGCGCTCCCTCTCGATGACCGCCTCGAATGTCTGCTCCGGTGTTACCTCCGCGCCATAGCTGAAGGAATCGCCGAAAATTTTGATTTTGTAGCGCTTTTTTTCGGGATATTCCCGCGGCCCGCGCGCGCCGAGGGAGTTCTTCTCCGAGTGGGCGATATTCCAGCCCAGAACCGGGTGAAAACGCTCTTCGAGGAAAGACTGTAACTGAGCGGGCGTAATAGTGCGGCTGGCGTAAAAAATATTGCGGGATTTGTTGAGTTGGTGGAGGGTAAAGTACAGTGCCGTATCCATGACGGCGGCCGTGAGGGCAATCAGGATGAGCCAAAATTTCAGCGTACCGTTATCATTCATGATGCTGATCTGGTGTCCGTTCCGAATCTGCTGTCAATTGTCTCAGATATCGGCTGCAGCAGAAATTTGTGGAGTCGGAAGAAAAGAGGAATGACAAATCAGCGTCTGCGTCGGAAATGCGAAAATGCTGCCTGCAACCGGTGGCCGGATACCGTCGCCAGGGGTGCCGTCATCAGGATGAAACGCTGCGCCCTGGCCACACGCGTCAGCCCGGTGTACTATTCAGCGTCATAAGTGATGATGCTTTTGATCGGGTAGCCTTCCAGCTTTTCCCTGCCGTTCAAAAAGGTCAGCTCGATCAAAAAGAGAATCTTGACGATCGTCCCGCCCAGTGCTTCGACAAGATGAGCTGCTGCTGCCATGGTTCCTCCGGTTGCCAGCAGATCATCGACGAGCAAAATTCTCTGTCCGGGCATAATGGCATCCCTGTGGATTTCGACTCGATCCGTACCATATTCCAATTCATACTCGCGCTGCATGGTTTCTGCGGGAAGTTTTTCCGGTTTGCGTACCGGCACAAAGCCGGCGCCCAGCCGATCTGCCAGCGGACAGCCGAAAATAAACCCTCGCGACTCAATCCCGACGACGAGATCGATCGGGCCATCGACCTCTGCCTGCATGGCATCCAGGGCCATGCGAAACCCTTTCGCGTCTTTCAGCAGTGTGGTGATGTCTTTGAAGTTGATCCCGGCCTTGGGAAAATCCGGCACCGAACGGATGTATTTTTCCAGCTCAGCCATAAACGACCTCCTGTTCAATGGGTGATGGTAAAACCTGTGGGCATGTGGTCGAGAAAGATGGTCTCCTGCTCGACCCCACTGACGCGGGCGAAGCGCGGGCCGCGCTGTAACACTTCGATAAATTGTGCCAGGCGCGTCGGCTCAGCAACGGCGATGACCTCGACACTGCCGTCGCTGCAGTTGCGTACCGATCCCTTCACCCCCAGTTTTTCCGCCTCCTGCAGGGTAAAATAGCGAAATCCTACTCCCTGCACGCGCCCTCTGATGAGCAACCGTACAGCCTGGGTCATCATCCCGATGCTTCCTCCTCCAGTGCCAGCGCCACGGCCTGTTGCGGAGTCTCGGCGATAAGCATTTCGTCGAAAATCCCCCATGAATGCAAACTGATGACACGCTTGCCGAATTTCAGGCCAAAGGCGATTTCCGAGAGCGTACCATACTCGCCACCGACCGCGATCAAAGCCTGTGCCGTGCGCGCGATGATGGCATTACGCGCTTCAGACATGCCGGTGACGATCGGCAGGGTGACAAAAGCATTGGCTTCTGACGCATCTGCGCCGGGCAGGATGCCGATGGTTTCCCCTCCTGCTTCCCGCGCCCCCTGGCATGCAGCCTGCATCACACCGCCGAGGCCGCCGGTAACAACCACGCTCCCCTTTTCGGCAATCAACCGGCCGACGGCATGGGCCTGCTGCCAGATAGCCCGGTCAACATTCCCGCCGCCGATGACCGCAATCATTTTTCTGCGCATCATTCTCCATGATTTCAAGGATAAAAAAAGCTTACGCAGCGACGCGAGGGATTATTTCAGATGACGTAGCGCCGTCGCGGCGTTGCGCGAGAAAAAAAACAATGGAAACCCGCTGACGGCTGAGTTTGAATGTCATCTGCGCATTTTTTTGAACTGCTAAGGGCACCATAAAAAAAGCTTTTCTTCGCGTTCTTCGCGCCTTTGCGGTGAAAAAAAGAATTTTGAATGATTGAACCGCCAGGACGCAAAGGGCGCCAAGGGGAAAAACCCAAAAAGTCTTTCTTCGTGCTCTTCGTGACCTTCGTGGTGAAACCCTGCCTAGGACAAAAGCTGAGAGCACAGAACAACCAGATGTTTTTTTCTCATATCAGAAACGACAGAAACGCTCTGGCGACAGAGTTTGAATGTCATCTGTGCTTTTTTTTTGAACCGCCAAGGCGCAAAGACGCTAAGAAAAAAATGAAAGGTCGGGTACTGCTGGTACTGATTTTTCGACATTGCAGAACCCTTCGCGCTCTTCGCGTCCTTGGCGGTGAAACCCTGCCTCAGACAAAAGCAGAGAGTGCGGAACATCCAGATGTTTTTTTCTCATACCAGAAACGACAGAAACGCTCTGGCAACTGAGTTTGAATGTCATCTGTGCAATTTTTCAGGCTCTGCCTCAGGTTGTGTGGGTTGGGAAAATATCGTTGTACAATCCGCCCTGTGTTGATGGGTGTAAACATAATATTTGTCTGCGACCCAATTTTTGGGATTGTTGGCGATATCATTCGGGATGCGACCCGCCGGTGCAGGGGCGACCCGCCGGTCGCCCCTGCTTTAACGCGTCATTCCTGAATTACGGATACAACCGATGCATCAACCGGGCAAAGGGGATGGTTTCGCGAACGTGGTGCAGCCCGCAAATCCACGCGACAGTGCGCTCGATTCCCAGACCGAAGCCGGCGTGCGGCACGCTGCCATACCTGCGCAGATCGAGGTACCACTGAAAAGACGACTCCGGCAGATCATGTTCGCGAATTTTGCGCAGCAGCGTTTCGAGATCATCCTCGCGCTGGCCGCCACCGATGATTTCGCCATAGCCCTCTGGCGCGAGCATATCCACGCACAGTGCGCGTTCGGGGTTTTCAGGGTCGTTCTTCATATAAAATGCTTTCACCGCAGCCGGATAGCGGTGTACCATCACCGGCTTGTCAAACTGATTCGAGATGATGGTTTCGTCGGCAGCACCGAAATCGTCTCCAAAGACAAACTCCGAGCCGTTATCAGCGAGAATTTTAGCCGCTTCATCGTAATGAATACGCGGAAAGGGCGGCACAACCGCTTCGAGCTTGCTGACATCGCGCTCGATGACTTTGAGCTGTTCCTGATTGCTTTCCAGGACGCGCTGAACGATATAAGCGACAAAAGCCTCGGCCAGGTCCATATCGCCCTCGAGATCCATAAAAGCCACTTCCGGCTCGACCATCCAGAACTCGGTGAGATGCCGGCGCGTTTTGGATTTTTCCGCACGAAACGTCGGGCCAAAGCAGTACACTTTGCCAAAGGCCATGGCAGCGGCTTCCATATAGAGCTGCCCGCTCTGGGTCAGGTAGGCTTTGGTATCAAAATAGTCTGTCTCGAACAGTGTCGTGGTGCCCTCACAGGCAGCAGGCGTAAAAACCGGTGCATCGATCAGAGTAAAACCATCCTTGTCGAAAAAATCACGGATCGCCTTGATGATCGTGTGCCGGATGCGCAGGATGGCGTTCTGCTTCTTCGAGCGATGCCACAGGTGGCGATGATCCATCAGGAAGGTCGTGCCGTGCTCCTTGGGGGTGATGGGGTATTCCTGCGCCAGGGAGATGATCTCAAAATCCTGCACGTGCATTTCGTAACCGCCGGGCGCCCGCTGGTCGGCGTGCACGGTTCCGGTGATCATGATCGAGGATTCCTGCGTGACTTTATCTGCACGTTCGAACACCTCTTCGCTGACATCGTTTTTACCCATCACACACTGGATGATGCCGGTGCCGTCGCGCAGCAGCAGGAAAGCCAGCTTACCTTTCACGCGCTTGTTGTACAGCCAGCCGTATAACGTTACGGTTTTGCCATCATGTTCCCCGATGTTTTCGACGTAGATTTTATCCCTGTTGATATAGTTTTGCATGGTCGTATTCCGCCTCAATAAATATAGGATGATTATTTGGCTCTTCCTCAGATTGTATACCCCGTATCGCGACATTTATGTCGCGTCTCTGCAAGCTCCACAAAAGTATCCCGAACAACGAAAAATATTCTACTGCGCGACATGAATGTCGCGTTACAGCCTGCCCATACTAAAATCAACCCACACGATTTGAGCAAGAGCCGTTTACTTTACCAGCAGGACAGGCATCTTCGCTTTGCGCACGATTGCCTCGGTGTTGCTGCCGGAAAGCGCTTCGGCGAGACGCGAGCGGCCGTAGGCACCGATCACGATCAGGTCTGCGCCCTTCTTCTCGGCATAGCTGCAAATCGCCGTATCCGGCGAGCCGGAGATGATATCGGTTTCGACCGGTATATGGTAGCCGGCGAGATAATTTTCCGCTTCGCGGAGAATGCGTTCTGCTTCTTTTTTACGTGATGATACCACGATCACCATCACCGGGCAGCCGAGCTTGCTGGCAAAAAAACCGGCCAGGGTCAGGGCTTTTTCAGAGCCTGCGCTGCCATCATAGGCAGCAAGCAACCGTTCGAAAGGCTGAAAAGTTTTGTCCACAACCAGGATGGGCCGCCGCACCTGCCGGCTCACGGCCTCCAGGGTTTCGCCGATGGTTCGTGACTGCCAGGCCGACATCTCACCCTGCGTGCCCATGATCACCAAATCGCAGGTGCGCGCCTTTTCGACGATGACGTCGATGGGGGAGCCGGCGATACTGTTGATGGTGTATTCGACGCCAGCTTCTTCGAGCATGCTGCGGCATTTTTCCAGCACAGCACGGCTCTTTTCCTGCTCCAGCCGGCGCGTTTCTTCGAGATAAATCGTCGAGGGAATGACCGGCACAAAGGCATTGGCTCCGGCAGAGAGCTGCCAGTCATAAGTGCGGGCATCGACCACGGAGAGCACGTGCAGACGGGCCTGAAAAATACCGGCCAGATGCATGCCATTGCGCACGACCGATTCTGTGTAAAGGGAGTTGTCAACAGAAAGCAGAATAGATTTGATCATTCTCAGCCCCAGGTTTCCGACTTTGCCTGTCGTTGCATCAGACTGGCGACGGCCTTCCCTGCTGAGGAATCTTCGAACAGCACTTCATAAACTTTTTCCGTGATCGGCATCTCGACGCCGTGCTTGCGCGCCAGCTCATAAGCTGCTTTGGTCGTGGTTACGCCCTCAGCAACCATCACCATTTCATCGAGCACCTGCTGCAACGTGCGCCCTTTGCCGATCTGCTCGCCCACATACCGGTTGCGTGAGTGCTGGCTCATGCACGTGACGATGAGATCCCCCATACCGCTCAAGCCGGCGAACGTGCTGCTGCGCGCGCCCAGCTTGACGCCGAGCCGGTTCATTTCCACCAGCCCGCGGGTCATCAGCGCTGCCTTGGTGTTATCGCCGAACTCTGCCCCGTCGCAGATGCCTGCTGCCAGGGCGATGATATTCTTCAGGGCTCCCCCAAGCTCCACGCCGATGATGTCGTCGTTGGCATAGATGCGCAGATAGGCGTTCATGAACGCCTTTTGAATAGCCTCGGCAGCCTGCATATTCGATGAAGCAGATACGATTGCCGTGGGGATTTTCCGGCTCACTTCCTCGGCATGGCTCGGGCCTGAGAGCACGACGATGCGGTCGTTTTCAACAGCGCCGGCCTCATGGATGACCTCGGAGATACGCTTGTAGGTACCGTTCTCTATCCCCTTGGATACTGTCACCCAGAGCGCCCGATCATTGCCGGCGTATTTGACAACTTCGGGCACAACCTTGCGGGTCACCTGCGCAGGAACTGCATTGACGATAATGTCTGCACCAGAGACTGCTTCTTCCAGGGACAGAGTAAATGTGATTTCCGGTGGGATTTTCACTCCCGGCAGGTAACGGCTGTTCTCCTGCTTGTTGGCAACATCGTCGATCGTGCTCTGCTCGATGGTGTAGCAGGTGACCTCATGCCCGTTTTCGTTCAATACCATTGCCAGGGTTGTGCCCCAGCTTCCGCTTCCGATTACACTTGCTTTTGCCATGTGAGCGCCTGATTCTGTACTCTGAGAAATTTGTCTTTTCGTAAAATTATTTCAGAACTCTGGTTATCCACCTCACTCAGCACGGTTGCATCTTTTCAAACAGAGTGTCTGACCAGAGCACGTGCCTGCCCCAGAACCGTCATTCCGGCCGAAGCGAAGCGCAGTGCCGGAATCTCCCTGACTCAAGCACGTGCCCGAAAAGAGGAGATGCTGGTACCCCGCCCCCACCTCATCACTCCACCTGCAGCCGGTGAAACAGGCTAAACCGCCTCCTCCCCGCTCCGGTGAATCACCGTGCCGATCTGCACCGGGCTCTCCCCCAGTTTCTGCAGCTTTTGCTCAACCTGTTGCGCAGCATCGGGCGCAACGACGAAAACCATGCCGATGCCGAGATTAAAAACAGAGCGCATTTCTGCGACCGTCACGTTACCCAGTTTCTGTAAAAGCTGGAAGATGGGCGGCCACTGCCAGGCATCCCAGTCGATGGCGAGCGTCTGGCCATCGCGAAGCAGCCGGCGCGTATTCCCTGCGATACCGCCACCGGTTATGTGGGAAATGCCGTGCACACCTGCCTCATCTCTCAGGACTTTGATAGCCTCGCTGTAGGAGCGATGAGGAATCAGCAGAGCTTCGCCCATGCTCATGCCCAGTTCATCGTACTGCCTGTAATAGCCGGCATCTTCGGAAAGCTCGACGATTTTCCGCGCCAGCGAATAGCCATTGGTGTGCAGCCCGCTGCTGCGGATACCGATGAGCACATCTCCCACGCTCACCGCGCTGCCATCGATGATGTTATCCTTATCGACGATACCGACGATGCAGCCGGCAATATCGAACTCTCCCGGCTTATAGATATCCGGCATTTCGGCAGTCTCGCCACCGATCAGCGCGACACCATTCTGGCGGCAGGCTTCTGCCAGCCCTTCGGCGAGATCGATCACCGCATGCCCCTCGATCCGGCCGAGAGAGAGATAATCGAGAAAATACAGTGGGTCTGCCCCGCTGCACATGATATCATTGACACAGTGGTTGACCAGATCGCGCCCGATATCTTTATAGCGGTCCATGGCGCAGGCAACTTTGACTTTGGTGCCGACGCCATCGACACTGGAGACCATGACCGGTTTGCTGTATCCACTGAGATCGAGCTCGAAAAAAGCACCGAAGTGGCCGATGCCTCCGAGAACGCCCTGGCGGTTTGTGGTTTTTGCCAGCTCTGCGATGCGTTTGACGACCGCCTCGGCCGCTTCGAGATCGACACCGGCATCTTTATAGCTCAGGTTCATATATGGTCCAGCCTTTGTTTCAGGTGTGTTCGTGCTGTTTCAAAAAATTCGAGCTGAGGGGGCTGCTTGTAATCCGGATAGGTCCACGGATTGGCGACAAAGCGGCCGCCACGATAGCGCAACTGAATATCACCAAAAATCCCCTGCCCGAGCCAGATGCGGTGATCGAAATTTTTGGTCGTGGTCAAAACCAGCTTTGCCAGGGTCAGATAACCGGGATCGATATTGATCGTCCTGTTGCCGTCGTCGCCGGCGTACTGCTGTTCCAGCGCCACGGCTCTGAGCTTGTCAGCGGCTGCCTGATCGACATCGTAGGGCTGGGCCATGAAACAGTACTGCTTCAACAGGCCCGCGCCCATCTCCTGCTGGTAGTAGTTGCTGTGCGAAAAAGCGATGGGATCGGAACGCAACAACACGGTGCCGAAGTGTGGAAGAATCGTGGTGCTGATCCAGCGTGCCTCAAGCTCCGGCCTGAAGGTCAATGCAACGAAAAGCAGAGCATCTTCCTTGTTTCCGGGTGCTCCCATCGTCTTCTGCCTTTTCACGTATTTTCATATCAAACAAAGAGATGGCAGCCTGAATCTCTGCCATGGATGCGCGAGAATCGCAAGCTGTTAATATCTCTAAAGCAGGGCTAAAAAGCAAGGGAAAAGAGGCTGCCAGAGGCCGGCTTTTATTCAGTCCGGAAGAGACCAGTCGGGCAGAAAAGCGGCGAGATTTTCCAGGCTGGGCGACTCGGCTGTACGCACGTAGTATCCTGAGGTGCCGGTGCCGCAGTAGAGTGCTTCTTCCAGCCCCATGCCCAGCACCAGCGCCATGCAGAATCCGGCGTTGAAATGATCCCCTGCACCGGTGGAAATCTTCGGCGCTGCGACAAAAGGGCCGTCAACAGCCACACAGTGGTGGCAGTCAGCGGCAGCGGCGAATTTCACCGGATGGATGACCACGACTTCGATGCCCAGCCTGGTGCGCAGGGCAGCTGCGCGGGCCGCTGTCCCGGATTGTGTGCGTTCCCTCTCATCGATAGCGAGAATTTCGGCGAGCTCCAGGCTTTCCTTTTCATTGCATCCGAGAATGACGCGACACGTGCTCTGAAAACGCGAGAGCACCTCCAGCGCCCGGCGGATATCCTGGCGATCCCGCTTTTCCGGATCAGCGAGATCAAAAAACAACCAGGGCCTGTCAGCGACGGCCGGGACATAGTGCTGCAGAAAATTCAGCCAGATATCCGTCATGTGGGGGATCATCGTCCAGTTTGTCAGAGCGATAAACCGGCTCTCCTGCCACAGTCTCTGCAATGTATCATCACCGACCACAGCGCGAATATCCTCAAAGGTGAGCTCATCAAGACTCTGGCTTTTGCCGAGCATGATCTTCCCGTCGTCGAACTCGAGGGCATGGGTAAAAGCTGCTTCAGCGATGCTGTAGCAGGCTGTTGTGCGCGCAACAAAGTCATGAAAAACCGGATGGATTTCATGCCTGCCGAGGGACCCGATGTAGGTGAGCGGAAAGCCGAACCGGCACAGAGCATTGGCCATGATCGGGCCATTGCCTCCGAGCTTCACTGTCTGCACGCGCAGCTCGATA
>WFTM01000312.1 GCA_015485525.1 Candidatus Zhuqueibacterota bacterium
CTGACGAAATTTTCCGAAGCGATCAGCTCGAGTTTTTCATTCTGCCGCTTGATTTCATTCTTGATCGCTTTCGCTATATCGGGATCAACTTTTTCCAAATACTCCACGCCAGTAACCCTTTCAAAGTGATCTGATCTTAAATCACACGTACGCAGGTACGCAATGCTGAGCTGCCCTTACCTGAGGCCGGAAAACCAGCCGGCAGATGACCAACCCGATGCAATTGATTGCCGTGCCGAGGTTTATCCACTGTGTCGACAAATAGAACGCTTCGTACACGGCAAGTAAGATAACAGGATATAGTTCTCCGGAGTGTGAGCTCCATGAACTATTCTGATGAGCAAACAGTTGCTGTGAAGATTTCAGGGATTACGATTTCTCAGCCTTAAACTTTTCCGGCTATCCCGGTTTTTCACCAATTCGCACTTCACACAGTCAAAGCCTGGGGACTGAAAAATATGCCTGAAAAATTTTGTGCCCTACAGCACTTTTCTGAATCTGTGCAATAAAATGCGATGAACGCTGACTGTAGCAGGATTTATAATTTTTTCAGGCTAAAAGACAATGTGCCCGGCACGGTTGCCGGGCACATACGTCTGTATTCACATGTTCAGCAGGAAATCGATGAGCAGCATACCCTTCCGTCTTCGGAACATCTGCTTATCAGCAGCAGGCCACACACCGGTTATTTCGCCCCGATCAGCAGCAGAGACATCTCTATCGGGTCAGAATTTTTCTTCCGAAATGTGCCTTTACAACCAGGGCTCACCTGCATTTCGATCGGCTGTGGCACCAGAGGCCGGATTCACCACCTGAACGACTCTCAGGTTTTTCAAAAATCCGGTTCACAAAATATCATGAAGCTCCAGAAAAACGCTTCAACGAAGCGGTCAGATCCAACCGTAGCAGGAATGGCCCTTCAGAGATTTGCCCTTGTTCATGAAATAATCGCCTTGCACAGGCCGGACCGGCTCAATAGAGTTCAACAACGCTTCTGCACGATCACGCGAGCCGGGGTCTTTGAGCGCTTTTTTGTATTCTTTCGCTGCCTCTTCATAGACCAGTTTGTCGTAAAAGTCAGCACTCTTGCGGCCGTTCTTTTCCTGACATCTGTCAACAGCTTTCTCATAAGCCTGGCCGATGGCAATATGAGCAGGGCCATAATTTCTGTCCTGCTTCAGAGCACGGCGCGCAAAGGTTCTCGCTTTGCGCAAATTACCGAGTTCGACGTGAACTTCAGCAATATCTGTGAGCACTTCCGGATTATTGGGTTCTGCTTTGAGCAACTCCATATACTCGCGCAGTGCATCCCGGAACAAACCACCGCTCATGTACATGTCAGCGAGGTCTTTGCGCGTATTGGTGTCATCCGGAGTCAGCTTGACCACACGGGCAAAATAGCTGGCTGCCTTGTCCCAATCACGCTGGCGCTGATAATACCGGCCGAGCTCATAGAGCATGTTGGTGTTGTTCGGGTCGCTCTTTACCACGTCGAGCATACTCTGCAAGCGCGCCTCTTCATCTCCGGTCTGCGAGTACAGCGATGACAGCGTCTGCCTGTAATCGAGATTCTTGGGATCGAGCTCTGTCAATTTCTGGTAAGCTGCGATCGCTTTCTGGTAATCACTTTTCTTGAGGTACAGCGATGCAAGCCGCTCCCAGTCTGCTTTTGAATCCGGTTCCAGCTTGACGACGGTCTCAAAGCTCTTGATTGCCTCGTCGATGAGGTTTCTGTTCTCCAGGATATGCCCGAGGCTGCGGTGCAGGAATGTGTTGTCAGGGTAGGCTTTGATGCCCATTTCATAGACCATCTGAGCCGAGTCGGCTTTCTGGAGTTTGAAGTACGTATCACCGAGAAAAGAGTAAACCTGCTTGAATTTACCCTCTTTATCGAGTTCGATGACTTTCCAGAAATACTTCGCAACGCGGTCGTATTCCTTGTTCTTGTAGTTCTCGCGTCCCAGGCTCCAATTGATCAGGACCTGACGCTTGCGAATGGAATCCTGGCGTGCCTGTTCAAGGCGATTTTGCTCGGCAATTTGCTCCGGCGTCAGTTTCGGAGCGCTTGCGCACCCGAGATATGTCATCGTTGCCAGAATAATCAATGACAAAACGAAGGACACTTTACCGTAGAGGCGTGTTGATAAACCGTTCTCCACTCCTAATCCCTCCTGCACTGTGAATTTTGCATTATTGAGTTATTTGAAAAAATGAGTATAGAGATTTTCCTTTGAAAAATCAAGTAAAACGATCGCCTATCGCCTTTCCTATATACATGCAAGTGCCGGATGAAGAGCTCTCTGCACCGGCATGCAACCTTGACGTGCCCCCAAAATCAGGATAAAACGTTCGTAGTGCACGCTTCAGCGTCTCCTGAAAGTCGTCAATTTCCCTGAGCATCCAGTCCGCCCGATACAACGACTCCGTCGGCCGGTTGCGTTGGTGATAATTCCCCCTATCAATGCGAGAAGGATTTTTTTCTTGACATGAATTAAAAAATTAGTATTTTAACTAAATAATTAGTTGAACTACTATCAAATTCATTCAGGAGGACGTGATGCGTAAAAAAGCCCTTCTCACTATCACTCTGATGATGTTGGCGCTCTTCATGTTCAACCAGTGCAGCAGAAACAGTCTGTCTCCGGAGCCAAAGTCCGGGGAAACGCTGCCAACCAACACAGCAGCCAAAAACCCACAACGTTTCGAGGTAGTACCCACCCCGGTTAGTGGCGACGAAACTCTTGCCGCAGCAGTTTCAGACCTGGTGGTTGTCCAGAACGACGCAGCTCTGCAGCAGGAAAAAGCAAAGCTGGTCTTGTCTGTCAAGGTGGATAAGAACGGAAAAGTGAGTGCCATGAAAACAGTCCGCTCCCCCAGTGGGCTCAAGCCAGAAACGCTTGCTGCGATCTCCGGTCTCATAAGAGAGACTCGTTGGCAGCCCGGCTCTATCAATGGTGCGCCAGTGCAGGCATGGCGTTTTCTGGAGTTCACATTTCACACAAGCCCCGGCGGGGCTGGCGGAGAGAAACGCGTCATCGCCGGGCTGGCTGCTCCGGCAAAGGAAGGTGGGGAAATTTTCCAGGCTTATGACCAGCCGCCACAACCCGTAGGCGGCATCAAGGGGATACAGGCGAATCTGGTGTTTCCCGAGAGCGCCCGTCAGGCTGGTTTCAGTGGTAAAACGATCGTCAATCTGTTTGTTGACGAGACCGGGGTAGTGAGAGAAACGAAGATTCTCAAATCATCGGGAAACGAGGAGTGCGACGCAGCGGCAGTAACAGCCCTGAAAAAAACGGCGTGGCAGCCTGCCGAGCAAAACGGCTCACCGGTAGCTGTCTGGGTCGGATTTCCTGTTTTTTTTCAATCAGATATAAAATCAGCCAGAGCTGAAAAGAGTACCGGCGGTGATCCGGCGGCTTTTGACACCCCGGCCCAGCCTGCCGGCGGTGCCGCTGCCCTGGCTGAAGCACTACGCTATCCGGAATCCGCACGCAAAGAAGGCTTCTCCGGCATCACTATTATAAATATTCTCGTGGGTGAAAACGGCTCTGTTCTGGAAACAAAACTGCTCAAGTCGTCCGGCAATGAGGAATGTGATGCAGCAGCAGAGGATGCAATTCGCTCTGTTGAGTGGCGCAGTGCAGAAAAAGACGGAAAGCCGGTGCGCGCGTGGGTGGCCATGCCTGTGGCATTTCGGATGCAATAGTATCGCTCGTTCAGGCGGGCAACTTATCTCCTCCAGAAGTGCGGGTCGGCCCAGCTGTCCCGCACTTTCATACTTGAGATGAGTCGTGCCAAAATGTATATTGTCTGTCAGCATCGCTGTCAGCAAAATTTATAACGCAAATAACACCGGCTTAACCCGGCTCATTCACGATTGA
>WFTM01000313.1 GCA_015485525.1 Candidatus Zhuqueibacterota bacterium
ACGGCAGCGGCTGCTACGTTGGCATCCCGTCGCGTGGAAAACCCTCTGCGCCCGAAGGGCCTCTTCGTTGCCGGATAGGCATAGGTATCATAATAACCGCCGTAGCCCCAATAGCCTCCGTGGTAGTAGCTGTTCCAATAGTATGATGAATAGTATGGGCTGCCATAGCCGTAGTACCATGAGGTGCCGCACCATGCAAAAGGATCAAAGCATGGGTTGTAATAGCCATATCCGTACCCGAAACCAAAGCCGAGATGCAAATCGAACCGGCTATAATAGGGACTGTGGATTCCGTAGCCACCCCAGCCCCAATACGGGTCCAGATAAAAGGAAGAGTAAAATGGGTCGTAGTAAGAATAATAATAAGGAGAGTAGTAACTGTTGACAGGATATCCCCCATAGATATAAATATAGGTATTGCCATCATCATCATTTTCGATGACGATCTCTTCGTCTGCCTGTCTTCCCTCCGGTTCTTCGCCTTCTTCTTCGACCTGCGCGGGCGGAGTCTCGCCGGCATCGGCAGTATCGATATCACGCTCCTGATAATTGACCGGGGGAGCGATCTGCGTGTAGCAGCCGGTCGAGAGAAAGGCGAACAGCAGGGCGGCGACGAGGCTGAAGGATAATTTTGCGCGTTTCATGACGGTACTCCCGTTCATTTATGATGATCTGCAGATTGTGACACGACAATCGCAATCCCTGTGCCACAGTATTGTGTCTGCGATGATAAGGCTCTGATACCAAGTTACTAACATTACCGTCAAAGTCAAGTTCCTGAAAAACAGAAAAATAAACAGCCATCTTATCCGGCGCTCACAAACCCGTGAGCGCGTGCTTGGGGCGGGAGTTGTGTCTTGATGAACAGAATGTGTTAACTAAGTTATGAGTGGATGTCTTATTAGCGAGTCTTGTTTTTCTCTCGCATAGCGCGCAGAGTTTTTTGGGGCATAGCTCGGGCTTTTCGTGAAGTCTGGTAGTGGCTATGGAGTCAGGTTACGGGCCTGTTGTCGGGGCGCTCGGGTAAAGCAGGTGAATTTCAGGGCACGATGAATCGTGTGTTATGAACTTTTTGTCCTGGAGGGAGGTTGTCACGCCTGCATTCCTGCACCATTGCCACTGCAGATTTTTTTCTCTCGCCTGTATTATTCACAAAACACTTTAAGAGTAGGCGCAACTACTTTAATATTTTATATGTTACAGCTTGTAATCCTTTCAAACGTAGTTTTTGAAAGACTTGTATATCTCGCAGTGACGCAGAGCACGCAGTTTATTATTTTAGCAGAAATTAACCATTCTTTCTCTGCGCTCACTGCGTCTCTGCGAGAATAATGTAGGCTCGCAGGGCTCGCGGAGCGCGCCGAGTTTTTTTGTTTTTTGGCTTTGCGGGTTTTTCGTGAGGTCTGGTTGTGGCTATGCAGGCAGGTCACGGGCTGGTGACAGGAAATTCTGTCAGATAGTCAGGCTTCTGCAATATCGCCGTAAAAACAACTGGGGCCGGCGCTTTGTGTGTTCTGTTTTAAATGTATGTTTATTATGTTTTTATAGTGGTATCGTTTTTTTGGCATTAAGCTTGCAAAAAAGCCGGGTGCTGTTTTTCATGAACACGAATATTACGTCAAAATGTATTACATAAAATTCAGGAGAAAAGAAAATGGGAAAAATTATCGGAATCGACCTCGGTACGACGAACTCTTGCGTCGCAGTGATGGAAGGTGGTGAGCCGGTCGTTATTCAGAACTCTGAAGGTGCGCGGACCACTCCGTCGGTTGTTGCTTTTACCAAGAACAATGAGCGCCTTGTCGGACAAGTTGCCAAACGCCAGGCCATCACCAACCCGCATAACACGATTTTCTCGATCAAGAGATTCATGGGCCGTCGTTTTGATGAAGTGGGTACGGAAATCAATGAGGTCCCTTATAAAGTTGAACGCGGCAGCAATGATGTCATCGTCGTGGATATCGATGGCAAAAAATTTACGCCGCAGGAAATTTCCGCGATGATCCTGCAGAAGATGAAGCAGACTGCAGAGGATTATCTCGGCGAAAAAGTCACCGAAGCCGTGATCACAGTTCCTGCTTATTTTAACGACAGCCAGCGCCAGGCTACAAAAGAGGCCGGAGAAATCGCCGGGCTTACCGTAAAGCGGATCATCAACGAGCCGACAGCAGCATCGCTGGCTTATGGTCTGGACAAGAAAAAAGACGAGATCGTCGCTGTCTTCGACCTTGGTGGGGGTACCTTCGATATCTCGATCCTCGAAATCGGCGACGGCGTTTTTGAGGTCAAATCGACCAATGGGGATACTCACCTCGGTGGTGATGATTTCGATCAGGTGATCATCGATTGGCTGGTCGCAGAGTTCAAAAAGCAGGAAGGCGTCGATTTGTCCAAAGACCCGATGGCGCTGCAACGCCTGAAAGAGGCTGCGGAAAAGGCGAAGTGTGAGTTGTCTTCGGCGACGCAAACAGACATCAACCTGCCCTTTATTACAGCAACGGATTCAGGCCCGAAACACCTGAGCCTGACACTGACGCGGGCGAAGTTCGAGCAACTGAGCGAAAAACTGTTCGAGCGTCTGATCCCGCCGTGCAAAGCGGCTATCAAGGACGCCGGCATCGATACCAGTAAGATCGATGAAGTCGTTCTCGTCGGCGGCAGCACGCGCATCCCACGGGTGCAGGAGATCGTCAAAGACCTGTTCAAGCGCGAGCCGCACAAAGGCGTCAACCCGGACGAAGTCGTCGCCATTGGTGCAGCCATCCAGGGCGGTGTTCTGGCCGGGGATGTCAAAGACGTTCTGCTGCTCGATGTCACGCCGCTGTCTCTCGGTATCGAAACTCTCGGTGGTGTGACCACCAAACTGATCGAGCGCAACACCACGATCCCGACACGGAAATCCGAAGTGTTCAGTACAGCTGCGGATAACCAAACCAGTGTTGAAATTCACGTGTTGCAGGGTGAGCGTGAAATGGCTGCTGATAACCGCAGTCTGGGACGCTTCATTCTCGAAGGCATTCCGCCGGCACCACGTGGTGTACCGCAGATCGAGGTGACTTTTGACATCGATGCCAATGGTATTTTGAATGTTGTTGCGAAGGATAAAGCCACGAATAAGGAACAGAACATTCGCATCGAGGCCTCGACCGGTCTGAGTAAGGAAGAGATTGAGCGCATGCAGGAAGATGCCAAGAAACACGCAGCTGAGGACAAGCAAAAACGAGAACGCGTGGAAGCGATCAACAATGCCGACCAGCTCGCCTATCAGACTGAGAAAAACATCAATGATCTCGGCGACAAGCTCGATGCTGACCAGAAGAGCAAGCTGGAAGCGGCAGTCGGGCGTGTGCGGGAAGCGATCAAGTCGGAAAACCTCGATGAAATCAAATCCTCCAGCGAGGCATTGACCCAGCTCTGGAACGAGGTGTCCAGCCAGATGTACCAGCAGTCTGAGGCTGCCGGTGCGCAGGCGGAAACCGCTGACCAACCGCCAGCGGAAAATGTCGAGGAAGCTGATTTCGAAGTTGTTGACGAGGACAAGGACAACAAAAAGTAATCGCTTTCCTGGCAGGTACGTTGGATATGCATATATTTCAGAGGAGAAGCGGCACAACAGCCGTTTCTCCTCTTTTTTATGGCTACCGATGCGGTTAACGCGAAAAGACTGAAACCCGGAGCTCTTGTGCGGCGTTTGCCGACGGTAAGGTTTTTTTACGCCGGTTTCATGTGTCATACGCTGGCAACAGTTCAGCCAAAAAACGATGTTATTTGTGTCTCAGAATAATTTGCCCATTTCCGCTGACTTTCCTTTTGCAAAACGTCAATGAGTGGATGAATCGGGTTTATTGAAAAAGTCTCGGGTCGTGTTGGCGTGGAGAGAAATACCTTGCATTTCAAGCGCTTTCTCTTTTATTTTTAAATCTTTTGCAGATGACGTCTTTTCGACGAAAAACTGTTTATTTCACCCCCTGATGACCCGGCCGGAAGCTCTTAGCCGGGATCGGGAGTGCCGGGAAAAGGATTATTCCGGCAAAGGGGAATCTCTGATGATCTTCACTCTGGGAGGTCTGGTTCATTATGAAAAATTTCATCCCTGTTCTTGCGTTGTTTGTTTTCATCGTGGTTGCAGGCTGCAGCGAGCCTCAGGATGTCATGCTCAAAAAAATCAATGATCTTGAGGAACAGGAAAACTTTCTCGGTGCCATCAAGGCGATAGAGACATTTTTGACCGATTATCCCGAAAGCGAATACAGCGCTGAAATGCTGGCCAGGCTGGCCAATCTTTACGAAAGTACGGAAAAAGATTATCACAAAGCCATCGCTTTGCACCAGGAGCTCATCCGTCGCTTCCCGGATAGCAGATATAGTGTGCAGGCCCGTTTCATGATCGGCTATATTTATGCCAACGACATCAAGGATTATGATAACGCGCGAAAGGCATACAACGAGTTTCTCGAGCTCTACCCTGACGATGAGTTGACACCATCGGTAAAATGGGAGCTGGAAAATCTCGGCAAGGATTTAAGCGAAATTCCTCTTTTCAAAGAAACGAGTGCCCGGGAAAGCACAGAGAAAAATTCTTTGAAAGAATAAACCGGTTCAAACCAGCCAGAAGCCGCGCACGCGATGCCGCTCCCGGTGTACTGGTTGGGCACGAACACTGGCCGGATGTCTGAGATGGAATAGGTGCGTTCCGCTGTGGCATGCGGCTTTTTTGTGGGTATCCCGCCAGACTCACAGGTGCGGCGGTACGGTTTTGTGAATTAAGCGGGATCATATCAGATGGCGATCCAGAAAATTATGATAGCGAGGAGGTTGAATGAACGTCGATATCCAGGCCCTGAATGACAAGGTGCAGAAAGAAAGTGAATTCGTCCGTAAGCTGACAGAAGAAATCGGCAAAGTTATCGTCGGGCAGAATTACATGGTTGAACGCCTGCTCATCGGCCTGCTTTCCAATGGCCACGTCCTTCTCGAAGGCGTTCCCGGGCTGGCCAAAACCCTCACCGTCAACACGCTGGCCAAAGCGATCAAAACCAAATTCCAGCGTATCCAGTTCACCCCGGATCTTCTCCCCGCAGACCTGATCGGCACCTTGATCTATGATCAGAAAACCGGCGATTTTACTACCAAAAAAGGCCCGATTTTTTCCAACATCATCCTGGCAGATGAGATCAACCGTTCGCCTGCCAAAGTGCAGTCTGCATTGCTGGAGGCGATGATGGAACGCCAGGTGACCATCGGTGAGAAGACTTTCAAATTAGATGATCCTTTTCTCGTGCTCGCCACACAGAACCCAATAGAACAGGAAGGGACTTATCCGCTCCCGGAAGCGCAGGTCGATCGTTTTATGCTCAAACTCTCGGTCGGATATCCGACACGGGAGGATGAATTGGAGATCATGCGCCGCATGGCTGCCGGGCCAGTGCCGGCTGTGAAAAGCGTGGTGACGCCGAAGCAGATCATCAGCGCGCGCAAGACAGTGGCTGAAATTTATCTCGATGCCAAAATCGAAAACTATATCGTCGATATCGTTTTTGCCACGCGCGAGCCCCAAAAGCAGGGCCTGGACGATCTGGCCGAGCTGATCGCCTTTGGCGCCAGCCCGCGCGCTTCTATTTTCCTCGTGCAGGCTGCGAAGGCCCATGCGCTGCTGCGCGGCCGTGGTTACGTGACCCCGGACGATGTGCGCGCCGTCTGTCTCGATGTACTGCGCCACCGCGTGCTGGTGACCTATGAGGCCGAGGCCGAAGAAATTACACCCGAAGATATCATCCGCAAAGTCCTGGCCAGCGTGGAAGTCCCATGATCCCCAAAGAAGTTCTGAAAAAGGTCAAACGCATCGAAATTCAGACGCGCGGCCTGGTGAACGACGTTTTTTCCGGCGAATATCATTCGGTGTTCAAAGGCCGGGGGATGGAATTCGCTGAAGTGCGCGAGTATCAGTATGGCGACGATATCCGCACCATCGACTGGAACGTGAGCGCGCGCATGGGGCATCCCTATGTTAAGGTGTTCGAGGAAGAGCGTGAGCTGACGGTGATGCTGCTGGTGGATGCCAGTCGTTCGGCGGAGTTCGGCACTTATGCGCAAATGAAGGGCGAAATCGCCGCGGAGATTTGCGCGCTGCTGGCTTTTTCTGCGATCAAAAATAACGACAAGGTCGGGCTGATCATCTTCACCGACAAGATCGAGAAATTCGTACCCCCCAAAAAAGGCAAGAAGCACGTTCTGCGCGTTGTGCGTGAGCTGCTTTACCACAAGCCGGAGAGTACGGGGACAGATATCGCTATGGCGCTGGAATATATGAACCGGGTCATGACCCGTCGCGCCGTCGCTTTTTTGATTTCTGATTTTCAGGCGGATGATTTTGAACCGGCATTGCGCATCGCCGGCCGCAGGCATGACCTCATCGCCGTGACTATTACGGATCCGCGTGAGATGGAGCTGCCTGCTGTTGGATTCATCGAGCTGGAGGATGCCGAAACCGGCGAGGCTGTTCTCGTGGATACCAGCAGTCAGGAATTGCGTCAGGCCTTCAGCAAAGAGGTTGCCCGGCGGCGGAACCATCTCGATCGGTTGTTCCGGCGTATCAATATAGACCGTATCGATATTTTTACGGACAAACCCTATGCCGAGCCGCTGATCCGTTTTTTTCGCATGCGCGCAAAGCGTTTTCGCTGATGCTGCAGTGACGGGGAAAATTTTTCCGGGAATCCCGTTCCTCCTGCGCGCAGCGCAATTTCATGAAAGATGCTGGATGCAAAATCGGCTATTTATGCCGGTGTTCTTTCCCGGTGCAGCCGGATGCCCGTGCATCCGGGATGCAGGTAGCCCTTTTGGCTACGCTATGGCCGGCCCTGCCCGCTTGTTCCGGGCCGGCGTTACCAAATTCCACGTTATGGATTTCAGGCTATTTGAAAGGCTGAGAAGATGAAGAGAGTCGGAAAACTGCCGATGTTTGCCGCGTTGGCCGTGCTCGTGTTGAGTGCTGGCTGCCGTCAGGCCGGGGGGCCGGATATCCCGGCTGAGAAAGCGCGTGAATTCGCCGATGCACTGCATGCGAAAGCGCTGTTCCCGCAAAGCATCGTTGAGTATGAGCACTATCTGCGCTCATACAGACTCGATGAAGAGGAGCAGGCCAATGTCAGCTATATCATCGCCAATACGTATTTTGAGCAGTTGCATCGATATGATGACGCGCTGGCGTGGTACATGCGTATCAAGGAGCTCTATCCCAACAGCACGCTGGCTGATGAAGCGGATAAACGCATCGTGGAAAGCCTCGAGCGCCTGCAACGCAATGTGGATGCGCAGCAGGCTCGCGAGGAAGCCACGTTCATCGACCCGGCCAAGGTTCGGAAGAAGCGGCCGGGCGTCGTTGTCGCCAGGATCGGTGAGCGGGAAATTACCAGCGGCGATCTCGAATACAGCATCAAGCAGTACTTCATCACTCTGCCTCCCTACATTCTGTCTCAGATCGAGGATAAAACAGACCGGCTCGCCATGCTCAAAGGTGTGATCGCCACAGAGTTGCTGTACAGTTCGGCACGGCGCAAAGGGCTGGACCGCGACCCGGAAATCCTCGAAGGTGCTTTTCAGGCCAAAAAAGCTTTGATGGTGCACAAGCTGCTGCAGCAGGAACTCTCAACCAATCTCAGCCTCACCGATGAAGACCTGCGAAACTATTTCCGCGAGCACATCGACCGGTACACCACGGGCGACAGCCTCGCCTCTGTGCCGAGATTTGACGAGGTACGCGGACGTGTGACCCAGGATTATATCGTCTCGCAGCAGAGGTCTGCTTATGAGCGCCTGCTGCAACGCCTGATGCGGGCGCAGGCGGTGAAAATTTATGAAGATAAGCTGAAGTAATCATGAGAGAGCGAGTCCGGAACCGGAGCAGATATCTTTTCCTCGGCCTTGCCTGCATGTTGCTTACTGCAGCGCTGCCGGGGCAGGAGAAACCCACAGTCAGCCTTTCCGCCGGCACTGATACCACAGTGACGACCATCGGCGGGTTGGTGCATTATACCGTGCGCGTGCAAAGCCCGGACGATGTTCAGGTGCACTTGCCGCCACCGGAGAAAAAGCTCGGCCTGTTCGAAATACGTGATTATCAGGCTCCGGAGCCGCGCAGGCAGGACGGGCAGCTTCTGCACGAGTTCCGCTTCACTCTGGCCACGTTCGATACTGGTACAGTGGTCATCCCCCCCATAGACATAACCTGGTTCATGCCGCCGGATACCAGCATGCATACCCTGAGCACGGACCCGGTCGCTGTGCAGGTTTTATCTGTCGCACCGGACCTTTCCGGCGATATTCGCGGTCTCAAGCCGCAGGCTGAAATCCCGCGTGACTGGCGCCTGCTGAGCATGTATATCGCCGTGGCGCTGGCTGTTCTGCTTCTGCTCGGTCTGGCATGGTGGTATTTTCGCTATCACCGCCGGGGGGAGACGCCTTTTGTACGCCGGGAACCGCCGCGGCCTGCCCACGAAGTCGCCATGGAAGCTCTGCTGGCGTTGCAGAAGTCCGGCCTTATCGAACAGGAGAATGGCAAAGAGTTTTGCAGCCACCTTTCCGATATTCTGCGGCACTATCTCGCCGGCCGTTATTTCGTCAACGCCATGGAGCTGACCACTGAGGAAACCCTGCGGGCACTGCAGCCGCATGGGCTGAGTACGCAGCAGACCCGGTCGGTGACCGATATTCTCTCTTTCTGCGATCTGGCGAAATTTGCCCGCTATCAGCCGGAGCAGGAGGCCATGCGCGACCGGCTGCAACTGGCGATCGCTTTTGTCGAACAAACGCAGATCGTTCTCGAACCGGAAGAGGATTCGCACCGTGCAGATGACAAGCCCGCACAACAGCCTGCGGAGGAGGAAACAGCACCGTGACGCGATTTGCCAACCCCGAGTTTCTTTTGCTGCTGCTGATCATTCCGGTACTGGTGTACTGGTATCTGCGCCGGCGGGTGCGCAGTGAAGGGTCATTGCGCTATTCGAGCCTCTCGATTATCAAAGGGATCAAAAAACCGCGCAGCCAGGTGCTGCGTCACAGCCTGTTCGTTCTGCGCCTGCTGGCGCTGGCGTTGGTGATTATCGGTCTGGCGCGGCCTCAGAGCGGCCAGAAAGAGGAAGAAATCACCACAGAAGGCATCGATATCGTCATTGCGCTGGATATTTCCAGCAGCATGCTGGCCGAAGATTTCCGGCCGAAGAACCGCATACAGGCTGCCAAGGCCGTGGCAGCGGATTTCATCCGCGGACGCAAAAACGATCGCATCGGTATGGTCGTGTTTGCAGCCAAGAGTTTTACCCAGTGCCCCCTGACCCTGGACTACGGTATCCTGCTCAGCTTCATGGATGACATCGACGTCGGCCTTGTGGATGACGGGACAGCCATCGGCCTGGCGATTGCCAATTCCGTCAACCGGCTGCGTAACAGCGAGGCGAAGAGCAAGGTCGTCATCCTGCTCACCGATGGCGTCAACAACCGTGGCGAGGTTGACCCGGTTACTGCAGCGAAAGTCGCGGCAACCTATGGCATCAAGATTTACACCATCGGCGTAGGCACCCAGGGCGAGGCGCTCTACCCGGTCGATGATCCCTTTTTTGGCAAGCGTTACGTGCGCATGCCGGTGGAGATCGATGAAAAAGTACTGCAACAGGTGGCGGCGATCACCGATGGCCGGTATTTTCGTGCCACCAACAAGAAGAGCCTTGAGGATGTTTTTCGGGAAATCGATCAGCTCGAAAAGACCAAAATCGAGGTGAAAGAATACACGCGTTATGCCGAGCTGTTTCCGGGCTGGCTGCAGTGGGCCATGCTGCTGCTGGTGCTGGAAATCGTGCTCGCCAACACGCGCTTTCGCAAAATTCCCTGACAGACAGGAACGAGATCCATGGTTCGTTTTGCCAATCCTGATGCCTTGTATCTGCTGCTGTTGATTCCGGCAGGCATCGTGTTCTATTTTTTCTCTTTTCGCTGGAAAAGACGCGCGCTGCAGGCTTTCGGCAATGTTGCGCTGCTGCAGAAGCTCATGGCGGGCGTGAGCCGTGGACGACAGCGGCTGAAGGCGACTCTCCTGCTTATGGCCCTGTTTTTTTTCATCATCGCTCTGGCACGCCCGCAGATCGGCACCCGGCTGGAGGAAGTACAACGCGAAGGAGTTGATATCCTCGTCGCTGTCGATGTGTCTTTATCGATGAATGCGCGCGACATCCAGCCCTCGCGGCTGGAGAAGGCACGCCATGAAATCAACTCGCTGATCAGCCGCCTGCGCGGTGACCGCGTTGGGATCATCGCTTTTGCCGGCGATGCTTTTCTGCACTGCCCTCTGACCCTGGATTACGGCGCTGCGCGCTTATTTCTCAACGCTCTTGAGACTGGCATCATCCCGGTGCCGGGCACAGCGATCGATCGCGCTATCGAAGTGGCCCTCAAAGCTTTCGAATCATCGCAGCATAACTCCAAAGTCCTGATCCTGATCACCGATGGCGAAAATCACACCGGTGATATCGAACCGGTTCTGGAAAAAGCCAGGGAGCAGGGCGTGACCATCTATACCGTCGGTATCGGTTCGCCCGAGGGCAGCCCAATCCCGATTTTCGATGCTTCCGGCCGGCGTACGGGTTTTAAAAAGGATGAACGCGGCGAGGTGGTCATGACCCGCCTCGATGAAGTCACCCTCGAGCGCATCGCTGTGCAGACAGGCGGCAGTTATTTTCGTGCTTCAGGCAGCGAAAAGGAGCTGGAGAAAATCTACGAAAAAATCTCGCAGATGGAAAAGCAGGAGTTCGGCTCCGTGCGCTTTACCCAGTATGAAGAGCGCTACCAGATTTTTCTTCTCATCGGCCTGGTACTCCTGCTCATCGAGCAGATCGTGCCTGAGCGCAAGCGCGTTCAGCAGGAGTGGAAGGGCCGTTTCGCCTGAGATGGATGCCACGCCCCACGCATTGTGCAGGGCGGAGACCACTACTGGATGCTGGAGAAGTGATGAAATACAAATTTCCCCTCCGGCGATTGTTCAGGCACTGCTGAAACAGACAACCGGGAACAATTTATGAACCACGACGAAGCATGACTGAGGCTATGAAAAATCTGCTGATTATCACAGTGCTGTTGTTCATCTGGGCGCCGGCATTTCTCTCTGCTCAGGGCAGAGGGCGGGCGCAGGTTGCAGAGGGCAATCGCCAGTATGCTGACGGTAACTATGAGCAGGCCATCGAGGCGTATAACAAAGCCCGCTCTGCAAACCCCGCCTCCGCTGAAGTGGATTACAACCTCGGCAACGCCCTGTACCAGAAAAAAGACTATGAACAAGCGATGAAACGCTACGAGACCGCGCTGCAAAAGAGCGAAGACCCGCGACTGCGCGCGCAAACCTATTATAACATGGGCAACACGCTTTTTCGCATGAATAAATTGAAGGAAAGCGCTGCAGCTTATCAGCAGGCCCTGCGTCTCAATCCCGGCGATGAGGATGCAAAATACAATCTGGAGTACGTACGCGCGAGATTACAGCAGCAAGAGCAACAGCAGCAGGATAAAGATCAGCAGAAGAAAAAGATCGAGCCTTCAGAGTATGCGAAAAAGCTGCGTCAACAGGCTCAGGAGCTTATCGAAGAGTACCGCTATGCTGAGGCGCTGAAACTGATGCAGGATGGTTTGAAAAGAGATGAAACCGTGGCGGCATATCAGAGTTTCATCGATCGTCTGAACGATGTTGTCGAAATTGAGGAGATGCAATGAGCAGAGTAGCCCGCGCAGCATTGTTCCTGTTTCTGCTCACAAACGGCCTGGCAGCACAGAGTGCTGAGGATTATTTTCACAAAGGTGCCAATGCCTGGCTGGATGGCAAGCTCGGCGATGCACTGCGCATCACCGTACTCGGGCTGCAGCAGCACAAAGGCGATCCCAAACTGTCCGCCCTGCTGAAGAAGTTGCAGGAAGAAGCGGAAAAACAGCAGCAGCAAAATGAACAGCAGCAGAATCAGCAGGAACAACAGGAGCAGGATCAGGAGCAACAGCAAGACCAACAGCAGAACCAGCAACAGCAAGACCAGCAGCAGGAGCAGGATCAGCAGCAGAATCAGCAGCAGGAGGAACAGCAGCAACAGGCCGGGGAGCAGGACCAGCAACAAGGGCAGCAGCCGGAACCACAGCAACAGCAGGTAGCGCCTGACCCGGAGAAAATTTCCAAAGAGGAAGCCGAGCGAATACTCAATGCCCTGCAAAAGGATGAACAGAATCTGCAGAAGGCGAGAAAAAGAAAAGGCAAGGCACCGCGACGCAGCAGTCGCGACTGGTAGCCGGGGTAGATCGATGAGAGTTGACAGAACTATGACTTTGAAATTCATCTTATCCGCGCTGCTGCTGGTGACCGCAGGCATGCGCGCTGAGGATTTCTCCATCACAGCCTCGCTGGATCGGAATACCGTGGGCAGAAATCAGCAGTTTCGCGTCATCATCGAGATGAGCGGTGGCACGGTGATGAATTCCGTACAGCCCGAAGTGCCGGATATCGATGCGTTTGCTGCCTTTGCCGGCAGCAGCAGCTCCACCAATATCCAGGTCATCAACGGCCGTTTTACCTCGACAAAAACATTCACATACACCTACGTTGCGCGCGATACCGGATCATTCGAGATTCCGCCGGTCACAGTAACATACAAGGGGAAAAAGTACAGTACCCGGCCGCTGAAAATCCGCGTCGAACCCTCAGCAACGACACCGGCATCGCCCCTGCCGGGCAGGGGAAGCAACCCGCGCAAGCCAGCCTCAAATGATTTGAACGATGCGATTTTTCTGCGCGCTATTCCGGACAAGAAGAAGGTTTATCAGGGCGAAGCGGTTGTGCTGACCTACAAATTATTTACCCGCATGCAGGTGACCAACTACGGATTTCGCAAGCAGCCGCACTATGGCGACTTCTGGGTGGAAGAAATCCCGCTCAAAAGCCAGCCGCGCACCACGGATGAGCTCATCGACGGTGTACGCTATACGACCGCTGTTCTCAAACGCATCGCTCTTTTCCCGACCAGCACGGGCACGAAAACCATCCCGGCTCAGGATATGGAAGTGAGCGTTCGCGTCCGCGACCGGCGCTCGCGCCGCAGTGTGTTTGATTCCTTTTTTGATGACCCTTTTTTCGGCCGCACTGTCAACCACATGCTGACCAGCAACGCGGTGAATATCGACGTCCGGCCGCTACCTGCAACTGGACGGCCGGCGGATTTCTCGGGCGCAGTCGGGCAGTTTACCCTCAGTTCAAAAACCGACAAAAAACAGATCAAGGTCAACGAGGCTTTGACTTTTCGTCTGGAGCTCTCCGGGCAGGGAAACATCAAAACTCTGCCTGCACCGGAAATCGATTTTCCGGAGGGCTTTGAAGTCTATGAACCCAAGGTCAGCGAAAAGATCAACCGGACACAGGCGGGAATCAGCGGCAGCAAGAGGTATGAGTATGTTTTGATCCCGCGCCGGACAGGCGAGTTTACCATCCCGCCGGTAGCATTCAGCTTTTTCGATCCCTCGGCCCGGCGGTACAAAACCATCACAACACCGGCACTCGATATCACAGTACTCGAAAGCGACCGCGCAACCGGAACGGTTGCTGGCACAGGCCTGAGCAAGCGCGATGTCGAACTGATCGGCCGTGATATCCGGTATATTGCCAGGGATGCCGGGCCGTTTCAGCCCATCGGCCGCCAGGTGTACCACGGTGCGGCTTTCTGGCTTTTGCTCGTTGTGCCCCTGCTGGTGCTGGGATATGGCATGTACTACCGCGCCAACCAGGAAAAACTCGGTTCGAATGTGGCATATGCGCGCAGCCGCAAGGCCGGCAGGGTCGCGCGCAGGCAATTGCAGCAGGCACACAAGCTGATGCAGAGGGGGGATGTACCCGGTTTTTATGCGGAGCTGGCGCGAGCTCTGACGCACTTTGCCGGCAATAAACTCAATGTGATGGAAGGTTCACTGGTGCGGGATGAACTCATCACTGCGTTGCGCGACCGTACTGTGCCGGAGGAGCAGGTTCGGGCTTTTGAAAGCATCCTCTCAGAGTGTGATTTTCGTCGCTTTGCCCTGAGCGAAGCTCCGGAAGATGCAATGCAGGGCGCTTACGATCGCGTCAGGGAACTGATCACTGAACTGGAGAAGGTGCTATGAAACGGGTGGTGCTCATGATCGGCGCGCTGTTTCTGCTGGCAGCCGCGCCGCAGAACGATGCCCGCGATCTTTTCTTCCGCGCCAATGCTCTGTATGAAAAAGGTGACTATCAGGCTGCGGCAGAGCTCTACACAAAGATCATTGATTCCGGTGTGGAAAACTGGCAGGTGTATTACAACCTCGGCAACGCCAACTTTCGCCTGCAGCGCACCGGGCCGGCAATCTTGAACTATGAGCGGGCGCTGAAGTTAAATCCCGACAATGAGGATATTCGCTATAATCTCGAACTCGCCAATCTATCGGTCGTGGATCGCATTCCGGAACCTCCGCAACAGGCGATCGTTAGCTGGCTCGACAGGCAACTGAAACGCCCTTCCTTCAATGCGTTGGTTTACAGTGTTTTGCTTTTCTATGCTCTCTATCTCATACTCCTGGCGTTGCCGTTCTATTGGCCACGTGCCCAGGGTAAGCGCGGTTATCGTCTGGCTCGGGGCCTCAGCCTGAGTGTGGGCGTGGTTCTGGTAGCAGTTACGCTGTTTCGCTGGTACAGCAGCGAAACGAGACAGTATGGTGTGATTCTGGCATCACAAGTGAAGGTAACCAGTTCTCCGGCAGTGGATGCAAAGGAAGTTTTCGAGCTGCATGAGGGAGTGCGTCTGCAGATCGAAGAGCAGTCTGGCGAATGGTTGCGTATCCGTCTTCGTGATGGCAAAATCGGCTGGGTACCGCAACAAGCTGTTGGAAAAATTTGATGCCGAAAAAATTCGAGCTTGCCAAAAAAAATTACGTTCGCAATCGTGATATTGCCACGATCGCTGCACTGATGCTGGTCATTCTGCTCATGCGTTTGTCCAATGAAGTTGAGGTTATCAGCCGCGCGCCCAAAATTCCCACGCGGCTGGTGACGGTGGAAAATATCCCCAAAACTCTGCACAGTCGGCGTAAGCCGCCACCTGCCCGTCCAGCAGTACCCATACCGACCGATGAAGAAACCATCCCCGAAGACCTCACCCTCGAACCCATCGACCCGACCTTTTTCATGGAGAGCGATGATGATGGCGGCGGCGGAGAGGGAGACCGTGGTCTGGGCGCCCCGACGCTGACACCGCCCCGGCCCATCGCCTGGGTCATCCCGGAATTCCCGGCCTCGGAAAAGAAAAGAGGAGTGAACGGAGAAGTGAAACTCAGCCTGGAAATCGCACCGACAGGACGGGTTTTACAAGCCGTCGTTCTCGAGAATACGACGGGCAGCGCACTCTGCGCTCAGGCTGCCGTCAAGGCTGCCCTCGCCAGCCGATACATCCCGGCTAAAGAGGACGGCAAGCCCGTAACCTACTGGCACACCCAGGTTTATCGCTTCGGCGCCTCGCGTTGATCTGATGGCCTGCCAAACGTATCCCCCTGCTCCTCTTGTGGGTTGATGAACTGTAGAATATTCATTAGCAGGATGTGGACAATCCCTCACTTTTTCTGACCGTCTCTCCCGGTTACTTTTCTGATGCAGATATTTTGCTCACCTTCTGCGAAAATCATACCCTCCGTATTTTTTTGTTAATCCTTTTATTATCAGTCAGTTGTCCTTTGTTGCCCTGGGTCGGGAAGTCGATCAGTACGCACGAATTCCCTTGCACGATAAGCTGGTTCGTGAGCGAATCGCGTAAAAAACAGCGGGTTAGCTCGTTTTTACGGCTGTTTTTTTCTGGTATGAGAATTGTTTTAGTGGTTGTGAACAAACGATGTGAAACAGGGGGACTCCGGAACGCGCACCATGAACCGCACCTTCGGGGGAATTCAACAAGCGAAAGGAGATGAGATGATGATGGAAGGCATGAACAACATGATGGGTTTCGGCTCAGGCCTGGGGTGGATTATCTGGATTCTGCTGATAGGTCTGATCATACTCTCTGTCAGGACGGTTATCGATGCCCAGCGCAAACCCCTCGACCGCGAAGCGACTTTTTCGGATGGTGACACGAGCACCGAGGTGCTCAAACAGCGCCTGGCGCGGGGTGAAATCAGTGTTGAAGAATATGATCATCTGCGTCAAAAAATGATGCAGTGAAAAGGCAGGCAGGAGGTGTATCATGAAAGCAGCAAACCGATATGCTCCGCACCCTCCGGGACTTTTTGCAGCATGGCTGATCAGTGCTGTGCTTGTCATCGCAGCTCCGGCGGCGGGCATTGCATTGCCGGTGGCCGGTCATCACGCCAGCGCACCCACCCCTCATGCCGATTTTTTGTCTTCCTTTTCTTTCGATGCCGGTGGCAGCACCGGCCATGATTTTTCTGCGCCTTTGTCCGGCGCCTGGCCTGCCATGCCGCCTCTGCAGCCGCGTATCCAGATTCGGGTTAACCGGGAACGTGCGATCGTTCTGCGCGAAAATTTCCCCAACCCCTTCAACCCCAGCACCACGATCTCATTCGAAATCCGCCGTTCCGCTCCGGTTCGCCTGGCGATTTATTCCAGTACCGGACGTCATCTGATCACGCTGCTCGAAGGGCATCTCGATGCCGGTACCTATTTCGCCACCTGGGATGGCCGGGATAAAAATGGCACCGCGGTTGTGAGCGGGACATATTTCGTACAGTTACAGGCTGCCGGAGAACAGCAAAGCCGGCGCATAACTCTGGTTAAATGATCAGCAGGGCCAGTCAGGCCATGCTGCGATGAAATAGATAGTGAGTTGTATGATGAGACCAATGAATATGCTTTTCATGACAAAAAATGTGGAGGAAAGGAGACGCGTATGTACTCGATCGCAGAAGCTTTGCTTGTCTTCGGTTTCGTTCTGGCCGGCTACGGAATCTGGTCTGCCTGGGCCGGCGGGCGCTGGCAACAGGACGGCCTGATTCGCAGTGCCGAGCGTAGTTCGGTTGTTCTGTTCGTGCTCACGACTGCCCTCGTCGGTATTCTCATCACTGCCTTTGTCACACGCGATTTTTCCGTCGAATACGTGGCATCCTATTCCAGCAGAACGCTGCCGATGTTCTATACGATTTCCGCTCTCTGGGCCGGTCAGTCCGGCTCGCTGTTGTTCTGGGCCTGGTTGCTGACGCTGTTCACCGTGCTGCTCGTCTGGCAGAACCGCGCCAAAAACCGCGAGCTCATGCCGTGGGTACTCGGTACCATGATGGTCTCGATCTTTTTCTTTTTCGGCCTGATGGTTTATGCTACCAGCCCTTTTGCTCTTTTGCCCTCGCCACCCGCTGACGGCAATGGCCTGAATCCCATGTTGCAGAACCCGGGTATGGTCATGCACCCGCCCACACTCTATCTCGGTTATGTCGGTTTTGCCGTGCCCTTTGCTTTTGCGATCGGCGCGCTGCTGGCCAACAAACTCGATGCAAGCTGGATTCGCACCACCCGGCGTTGGACGGTTATGGCCTGGCTCTTCCTCACTGTCGGCAACCTCTTCGGCGCCAAATGGGCTTATGTCGAACTCGGCTGGGGCGGGTACTGGGCCTGGGACCCGGTGGAAAATGCTTCTTTCATGCCCTGGCTCACGGGTACAGCTTTTCTGCATTCGGTTATGATTCAGGAAAAGCGCGGCATGCTGAAAATATGGAACCTGGTGCTGATCATACTCACCTTTGCGCTGACGATTTTCGGTACCTTCATCACCCGCAGCGGCATTATCAGCTCGGTGCACTCTTTCGGGCTTTCCAACCTCGGGCCGGTTTTTCTGCTCTTTCTCGCTGTTGTCATCGTGTCCTCGCTGTATCTGCTCTGGTTGCGCGCCCCGGCTTTGAAGAGCGAGAATCACCTCGATTCCGTGATCTCACGTGAATCGAGCTTTCTCTTCAATAACCTCATTCTGGTCGGGATGGCATTCGCTGTTTTCTGGGGCACGATCTTTCCGATCATCTCTGAGGCTGTCCGCGGCGTGAAGATCACCGTCGGACCCCCGTTTTTCAACCAGGTCAATATTCCCATCGGGCTGGCACTTCTGGCTCTCACCGGCATTTGTCCGCTGATCGCCTGGCGCAGAGCCTCGGGGAAAAATCTGCGCCGAAATTTTGTCACGCCGCTGGCGGCAGGGCTGGTTACCGCGATTGTGCTGTTTCTGTCCGGCATTCGTTCCCTCTATCCCCTGATGTCCTTTTCGCTGTCGGCATTTGTTTTTGTCACCATCGTTCTCGAATTCTATCGCGGTGCTGCCGCGCGAGCACGTATCTCCGGAAGAAACATTCTCAACGCGCTGTGGGACCTGACCATGCGCAACAAGCGCCGCTACGGAGGCTATATCGTACACCTCGGGGTGATCATGATTTTTGTCGGCATCACTGGTTCGAGTGCGTTTCAGAAAGAAATTTTCGCTACGGTCAAGCCGGGTGAGACCATCGAGCTCGATGGCTATGTTATGCACTACAAGGGACTCGTGGACCAGTCTTCCGAGCACGCACAGCAGATCGCTGCGCGCATCGATGTGCAGAAGAACGGCCGCGAAATCGGCACCCTGTATCCCGCCAAAATGCTGCACAAAAAACACGACCCGGTGTCCGAAGTCGCGATACGGCAGACGTTGAAAGAAGACCTGTACCTCATCCTGACAAATTGGGATGAAATGCAGCAGGCTTCAATCAAGGCGCTGGTCAATCCGCTGGTCGCCTGGATATGGATCGGCGGCACGGTTATGATCATCGGCAGCCTGATTGCGCTGGGGCCGGACCGTTTGAGCAGAAAAGCCGCCGTAGTACAGGAGAAAATCGTCGAGCAACGTAATCAGGAGGTGAGTTATGTACTCTAAAACAGTAGCCTTCCTGGCCGTTCTGACGATTGTGCTGGCATCAACAGGCGCTATGGCACAGAATAAAGTCACTTTGAGTGATATCAAAAACAGCCTGATCTGTCAGTGCGAATGCGGCATGACGGTCGAAGCCTGCGAGGGATCGATGGCCTGCTCGGTTGCCACCCGATTGACAGAGGAAGCCCAGACCATGATCATCGCAGGGCAGGATAAAGAACAGGTTTTGGCCGCGTTCGTGGCCAAATATGGCGAAAAAGTCCTCTCCGCACCGACGAAAAAAGGATTTAATCTGACCGCCTGGATCATGCCCTTTCTGGTGCTTTTTTTAACGGCAGGCGTGATCGTCAGGGTGGTGCAGCGCTGGGCAGCTCGCGAACAACAGGCTGTTCCGAAGCGCACAAAAGCCTCTTCCGATGCCGAGATGAAATATGAAAAAACTCTCGATGATGTCTTGCGCCAGCTTGATTAAACCGTGCGCTGCATGTGATGTTTTGGCACTGAGAAAATGTGATCGAAGGAGATAGAAATATGGAACTGGCACTTATCATCATTTTCGTTCTGTCTGCTCTGGCTTATGTGGCCTGGCCGCTGCTGAGCAAAACCGTGGCAGCAAAAGGCTCGGGAGCAGAAGATGAGCTGCGCATTCAGCGCGATATCGTTTTTGCAGCCATCAAAGACCTGGAGATGGATCGAGAAATGGGGCGGGTCTCTGAGGAAGATTTCGAGCAGCTCAATGCCGGCTACCGCCAGCAGGCGATCGACGTGCTGAAGAAGATCGATCGCGCCGGCAACGGAATGCACCGAAAGCGCCTGGAAGATGAGCTGGCAGCATTGCGCGCCAAACACAGGAAAGGCGAAGTGATTTTTTGCTCCGCATGTGGCAGCAGCGTTGGCCCGCAGGACCGGTTCTGCAGTGCATGCGGGAAAAAACTGTCACAGCCGCAATGACCCGAAAACTCAGAATCCAAAAGGAAAAACGATGAAAGCCAAAGCGAAGTTATTGCTGGGCGTACCTGTTGCGCTCCTGTTTGCCTTTGCGCCACAACAAAATGCGTACTTTACCGGCCGCGTCGTCAACGGAAGTTTTCAGGATAAACCGGTCAAAGGCGTGACGGTCGTCCTCCAGGGCTACCGCCAGGGGCAGGATGATGCGCAACTGGTCTTTGAAACAAAAACCGGCGACCGCGGATTTTTCCGTTTTGACGGGCTGAAAACCGGGGATGAGCTGGCCTACTATCCGCAGGTCACCTATGGCAACGTGCGCTACACCGGCGCGCTTCTGCCTGCAGGCAGCGACAGCCTTGCGCTGGTGCGCATCTTTGAAGCCACAGAGTCGGACTCTGCTATTCTGACCTCGATGAACCATGTGCTTTTCAAGCCGGGAACCGGGCTGGTGCAGGTCCGCGAAGTGTACCAGCTGGGCAACCGCGGTCTGCTCACATTTGTGGGCAGTACCGAGCCGGGCAAGACAGGCGTCAGCCTTGTTTTCCCGCTGCCGGAGCGTGCAGACGCCGTATCTGTCGGCGGCGAGCTGATGAGCTGCTGCACGATCATCAAGGACGGGAAAGTGTCTGATACCATGGAGTTCAAGCCGGGGATCAAGCAGGCAGTGGTCAATTACGAGCTGCCCTCGGATGGCGATCAGGTTGTTTTCAGCCGTCAGGTTATGCTCGATACAGAGCTGATGGATTTTTATCTGCCCCGGTCGCTCAGTATCGTTCAGGTAAAAATTCTCGAACCGGGTGGTCACGAGAGAGAAATTACACCAACGATGGAACCTTTTGATATCCGCGGCACCAGTTATCAGCGCTTTGCCCTCGATCAGATCGATGAGGGGAGTGTTGTCACCATGGTTCTTGCCGGCGTTCCCGGCGCCCCGGCTGACCTGCGGATTTTTGGTGCCGGTGCTGTGCTGCTCCTGCTCGCGATCGCTTTTTATGCCTTCCGGCGACTCCGGCCGGTCCCTGTTGCCACGGTCCCGACCGCTGCCTCTGATGCCGGAAGTTTACAGGAGCGGCGTACGCAACTGATCCAGCACCTTCTGCACCTTGATGATCGTTTCGAAAACGGCGAGCTGCCAAAAGAAAAATATATGCTCTATCGTGAACAGATGTTACAGCAAGTAGAAGAGATCGACCGGTTGCTCGGCAACTGAACCCTCGGGCGGGCGACAGACGCCGGGCAGGTTGCATGAATTTATCCTCCTCCACCCGTGGTTGGTCCGCTTTATCGTGTCGGGCAAATTTGTGCGCGGTGCGGTCGAGCGGGCCGCCATTATATACAACCTCATCCTGTGGAGGCTGAAAGTACATCATAAACGCGAGGTCACGATCATGTCTGACTGGCTCATTCTCCTGGGCGGGACTATCCTGGCGATGTTGATACTGTCGCTGGTTTTCGGTTTGGTCCTGCGCAATCGCAAAGGGGCGGGGTGTATGCTGTGCGGGCATACAGATACGTTGGGATGTCATGAAAAAAACTGTCCGGAGAAAAGTCACTGATCGGGTTTCTGGCTCCGGAGGAGGGCTGGCACGATGAATTCCGCACAGAATTTCAGTTATTCCGTTTTTCTTGCGCATGGCGCGCACCTGTAAAAAACGGGTCAAGAATACACGTAATCCAAAAGCACAGGCTGCAGTCACGCAGCACATGTCACTTTTTCACGTTTCAATATAGGAGCAGATAGTTATGAAAGAAATAAAAGCCTATGTACGCACCGACCGGGTCAATGATATCATCCAGGCGTTGGAGAAGGCCGGCGTCAACGGCATGACGCTGATCGATGTCATGGCTGTCGGGGCGAATATCGATCCGCAAAATTATAAGTTCAGCATGTCGCTGGTCGAACGCTATCAGAAAATCGCTAAGCTGGAGATCATTTGCCGGGATGCTGATGCAGATCGTTACGTGGATATCATCCGTGAGAACGGGACGACGCACAGCAAAGGCGACGGGCTGATCACGGTGAGTGATGTCGAAAGGCTGGTCAAAGTGCGCAACGGCGCCGAGGGCGAGGAAGTGCTTTAGACGAGTGACGGGCGGCCAGAAAGTTGTTGGGCCGTCCGCGCTCCGGTTTATTCGCGCAGCAGCCGTTGGGGCAGGAATAGTTGGGATAACTGAACGATGTGTCCGGACAACACCGCTGAGCAGAAGGAGCGCGATGTAGTACGTTTTCATCGTGCGTTGCACCCTCTGACTAACGCAATAAGATCATCCGCTTGGTCGCCTGATATACCGGAGAGCCATCGAACGGCTTTGCTTTGATTTGATAAAAATACACACCTCCGGCCAGTTGCTCGCTGGCCTGCCAGCGCACTTCATGCAGAGCACCATGCTGTACGCCATCGACGAGGGTAGCGACTTCACGGCCGAGAATATCGAAGACGCGCAGAGTCACGAAACTGGTTTTCGGCAGGCGATAGCGCAGCGTGGTACCCGGGTTGAACGGGTTGGGATAGTTCTGCAGGAGTGCATAGTCCGCCGGCGGCCGGTCGGTGATTTCGTTGATGCCGACTTTCAGAGCATTCAGAGCTGTTGCTGCGTCTATCCTGCCCCAGCCAAAGTAGGGGTCCCACCCGGTCGTGTCCTCCTGTGCCGGCCCGACCCGATCACGTGAACTGGCTTTGAGAATGGCATACACATCATCAAAAGTCAGCGTGTCCGCAATGCTGAGCATGAGGGAAACCAGCCCGGAAACCAGTGGCGTAGCCTGGGAAGTGCCACACCAGTAGTTGGTCTGTGAAGGATTGAGGTGGTACAGGCCGAGAATCCACTCCCCCGGTGCGACAAAATCGATATGGTCGCCGTAATTGCTGCCGCTGTTTTGTCCCCAGCAAAAAGGCACAGCGCGTTCGTCGCGGTTGTTGGTGGCACCCACGGCGATGACGTGCTCAAAGGCAGCCGGAAAGTAGGGGACATCGCTGTTGGTGTTCATCATCGAAGCGATGACGATGGCGCCTTTGCTCTTGGCGTAGTTGATCGCATCCCACAGTGCGATGCTGTTGCCCCGGCCGCCGACGCTCATGTTGAGCACACGCGCACCGCTGTCCGCCGCAAAAATGACGGCATCGACCCAGTCTGAGTACAACCCGCGGTTATTCGAATCGAGAATTTTCAGCGGCATGATTTTGCTCTGCCAGTTGACGCCGGCCATCACGTGGCCATTATTGCCTCTGGCCATGGCAATACTGGAAACATTGCTGCCATGACCAAAATCATCCGTCGGATCATC
>WFTM01000314.1 GCA_015485525.1 Candidatus Zhuqueibacterota bacterium
AGCAGATCATCGGTGGAACTCCGGGTAATTGTGAGATAGCAGAGCGATTCTCCCCACGTATCGCGACATTCATGTCGCGTCTCAGCTATACCCCCCAAAGTATGCTGAATACGGAACGTATCGTGCATCGCGCCCGGGTATCCAGTTAACTTAGCTAACGGGGCTCTGGCCCGGATACCGGCATGTGTCATTCCGGCCAGGCGCAGCGCAGTGCCGGAATCTCATCTTTTCGGTCACGTGCCTGAGTCTGGGAGATTCCGGTCTTCCCCTGCGGGGAAACCGGAATGACGGTTCTGAGGTTGGCACGTGCCGTGCTCTAACGAGCTGGCTGAAAAAAAGCAACCAAGCTGAGTTAAATGGATAGCCAAACATCGCGACATGAATGTCGCGGTACAAATCTGGGCGCGATGCGCAGGGAAAATTACCCCGTGCCGGAAAAGATAGCCTTTTTTTCTTTGCAGAGAAACGATTTTTTTTCTATTTTCAGCGCTTCATTTTGCGCGACATGCTACTTTTGCATCCGGCGCCGGCCTCAGGAGACAGGCCCTAATGTAACCTCGAACTACCCAACAGCCAGGATGGCCTGATCATGAAGAAAGCGACCGTTTCGGTCATCATTCCAACCTACAACCGCGCAGCATGGCTGCCGCATGCTATCGATTCTGTTTTGCAGCAGGAAAGACCTCCTGATGAGCTGATCATCGTCGATGATGGCTCGGAAGATGAGACCCCGGAAATCGTCCGCCGGTATGCCGACGTGATTTACGTACAGCAAGAGCAAAAGGGGCCCTCGGCAGCCCGCAATACCGGTGTGGAGATCGCCTCTGGAGAGTGGGTGGCCTTTCTCGATTCGGACGATCGCTGGTTGCCGAAAAAGCTGCTGCGGCAGCTCGATTTCCTGCACCAAAATCCTGATTTCCGGGCGGTGTACACCAACGAGCGCTGGATTCGCAACGGGACTTTCGTGAATCAGGGCAAGCGCCATAAAAAGTACGGCGGGGAAATATACTTGCACTGCCTGCCCCTGTGTATCATCAGCCCGTCCTCCATTCTCATGCACAAACCCCTGTTTCAGGAACTCGGCGGCTTTGATCCCGACCTGCCGGCATGCGAGGATTACGATCTCTGGCTGCGCTTGTCTGCACACCATCCCGTCGGTTTCATAGACGAGGCGCTGATCGAAAAATATGGCGGCCACGAAGATCAGCTTTCGCGCCAGTGGGGGCTGGATGTCTATCGCGTTGCCGCGCTTGAAAAAATGCTCCTGCAGCAGGACCTGCGGTTGGATTACCGGTTGGCAACGATTGCAGAGCTGGTGCGGCGCTGTGAAATTCTGGAAATCGGTTTTATGAAAAACGGAAAGACCCAGGAAGCTGCTTCCTACCGCGAAAAGGCGCGTTTCTGGAAGCAGGGCGCATGAGCCTGGCTGCGATCACTTCTGCGGAAAATCCGGATGGGTGGTCAGGGCGTTAATTTGCAGCAGGTGCCGCTTTTCATGGCCGATCAGCGCCCGGAAGCACTGCCCGAGGCTGAACCGGATCAGACGGGAAACAGGGGAGACGACTTTGACTTTGGCGAGGTGCAGGCCATCGGCGTTTTCGATAAGGTAGCGCAGGGCAATCTGATCTTTGGTGAATGATTCCATGGTCTGTTCGCGGGCGGGTTGTTCGGATGCAGGGCTGAAAACGCGAGGAGTTTTCATGCGCAGATTCCCCGGCGGTTCCATCATTCCGGCCAGCCAGCGCGCATAACGACCGTGTCGAAACGGGCCGCGTCCGGTGAGTCCGCGCTCGCGCGCCTGATCTGTCGCTGCTTTGATTTGAACGAAATAGGGTCGGTTAAAACGGCTGAGGTGGGAAAATATCTGAGACGCCGACCATCGCCCCGGTTCCGGCTTCCAGTAAAACTGTTCATCGCTGAGCGCAAAATAGCGAGCTGCTTCCAGTTCGATTTCATCCAGTTGCTGCAGGTAGTCTTGCAGCTCCTGTTCCTCAACCCTGTGCCGGGCGCCCTCTTTTTTCCGGTCCACACCAAGCTCCGTATTATTCAATGCCCCTGCAGAATTCTTAGTCACATGCGACGTACTCTTTAAGTCGTCCCGATTGTCACCGGCCTAAACCCAGAAAGCATTGACGATGTGCTCGATCACCGCCTCACCGCCTGAGCGGACGACACCGATGACATCAAACCGGCAGTCGATATCGACGAGTTCGTTTTCCGCCAGATAGAGCGATGCCATCATGGCGATCTGCTGCTGTTTTTTCGGCGTGACCCAAGTGACCGGGGAGCCCATGCGCAGAGATGTGGCGGTTTTGACTTCGACAAAGACGATGGTTGTGCCCTCGCGGGCGATGATGTCGATTTCTCCCCTGGCCGTGCGATAATTGCGCTGCACGATGTCATAGCC
>WFTM01000315.1 GCA_015485525.1 Candidatus Zhuqueibacterota bacterium
AACTGATCACTTCATCGCTATATCCCGGCATGGCATGCGAGATGATATTTTGTGAATATCCGGGGTACGAGATACAAGCACAACCTGCAAAACCTTTTTCCCTCAGACACATCTGCTTCCGCGCATGAGCCTGTAATCCGGACAGGCTTGTCTCGTTTCCCGCATACCGGCTCCTTCCGGTTGGCGTGCTCATTGCCATGACAACCAAAAAGGCAGTGAAAAGACTAACCGCAGGCTATCCGAACGCATGCCACTTTCTAACCTGTTGAAAAGTCATGATCTGAAAACTGACGAGGTCTGAATTGATGCACTGGTTATCCGGTTAGCTCAGTACGGTTGCATTTTTTCAACAAGACCGCGTGACAACAGCACATGCCTACCCCTGAACCGTCATTCCGGTTTCCCCGCAAGGGAAGACCGGAATCTCCCTGACTCAGGCATGTGCCGGAAAAGATGAGATCCCGGCACTGCGCTTCGCTTGGCCGGAATGACACATGCGGTATCTGAGCCGGGCCCGGTTTGCAGAGTGAACTGGATACCCGGGACTGATCCTGCTCTTGACATCCGGCATTACAGCCAAGCGAAGCGCGTGTCATGAAGGAACAATCAAAAAAACTCTTACACCTGACAAACTTATCAGTAAACCAGGAAACTATCCATGGACTCCTTACTCCACGTCGCCATCGTGCTGATGACGTTTTTCACCTTAGCTCTCGGAGCAGACTGGATCGTCGATGCGGCGGCACGCATCGCCAAGCGAATGGGCATATCAGAACTGGTCATCGGTCTCACCATCGTGGCTTTTGGCACTTCAGCACCGGAATTCGGTGTTACCATCATGGCGGCTTTCAGAGGCGCGGCAGATATCTCGGTCGGCAATATCATCGGCTCCAACATCTTCAATCTCGGCTTCATCCTCGGCGGCACAGCCATGGTAACTCAACTGCATACTTCCGCCAAGGTCGGCAAACGCGATATCCTCATTCTATTGTTGGGCACCATCCTGCTCTCTGTTTTTATCCTCGATGATTATATCCTCAATCGTTTCGAGGGTTCTGTGCTCTTCATCGCCCTCATCGGATATATCATCTACCTTTATGTACACAAAGACCCTTTTGAAACAGAGATTCCGGCTGGTGATTTTCGCTGGCTGCACGGGCTAAAGCTGATTGCCGGACTGGCGGTGCTGCTGATCAGCACGCATTTTCTTATCGATTCGGCCACCGCACTGGCACGGTCCTTCGGCATTTCCGAATGGGTGATCGGCGTAACGATCATCGCCGCCGGAACTTCAGCGCCGGAATTTGCTACCGCTATCCTGGCCGCAGTCAGGGGGCATCACGGTATTTCCATCGGTTCACTCATCGGCAGCGATATCTTCAACATTTTTGGTGTGCTCGGCCTTGCAGGTATGCTCCAGAATTTGCACGTCTCTCCTGATTCCATGTTCAGCATCTTATTCCTGATCGGGATGGTCGTTGTTGTCGGCGGGCTGATAAAATTCAACAAAGAACAAATTTTGTCCTGGCAAAAAGGGATGGTCCTCGTTGGGCTCGGCCTGCTGCGCTGGCTGATCAGTTTCAATGTCCACTGAACGAAATAAACAGGGAAAGCAGCCCCTTGCTGCGCTGCTTTCCCACCACCCCACAGTGCTGAGTAACCTGAGTGCCCCCGGGTTGCAGTCACGCTGAAGTCGCCCACCAAAACCTTCCGTTTCTGCTTTAGGGGGTGCTGCCACCTGCCTGTCCTTCAGCAGAATCCTTTCCAATAATGACCCATTCTTGTCGCGATTGATGCAAGCCCTGAAAACGTCTGCCAGATGACGGAAGAGCTGGAATATCCGGTTGCCTGAGTGAAGAGGCCAACCATGGGAAGTAATCTTGATATCCACGTAACTCAGCACGGTTGCATTTTTTTCAAGCAGACCGTGTGACAACAGCACGGGCCAGCACCAGAACGGTCATTCCGGTTTCCCCGCAGGGGAAGACCGGAATCTCCCTGACTCAAGCACAGGCCAGAAAAGATGAGATTACGGCACTGCGCTTCGCCTGGCTGGAATGACAGATGCCGATACCTGAGCCGGGCCCGGTTTGCTGAGTGAACTGGATATACGGAGGGAAGAAAATATAACCCCTTGATAAAAATTGAATTAAATAGACTTCTTCAACAGCTTTTTATTTTTAGAGGACATTGTCGATTAATTTTTTTAATATTCAGTGCGAATCAGTTGAATTTTTAATTTTATTGTTTAAATTAGCGGTTTCTATTGTGAACATTCTGTTCGTTGAAAGCCCGGGCGCGAGGCGCAGAAATCGGCGGTCCGTACCTGCAGACAGCCGGAACGGTGGAAACGCTGCCACTTTCTGCTTCGGTATCACATCCGGGCTGTTTTGTGAAAAGCACAACGCTCACGCCAGCTTGCTCCCACAGCACGGGCTTTTCGCAAAGGCCACATCGCCGGGCACTGCTCTGGTTATCCACTTAACTCAGCACGGTTTATCTTTTCACCAGACCGCCTGACAACAGCTCGTACCTACATCAGAGCTGTCATTCCGGTTTCCCCGCAGGGGAAGACCGGAATCTCCCAAACTCAGGTACGTGGGCGAAAAGATGAGATTCCGGCACTGCGCTTTGCGTGACCGGAATGACAGATGCCGGTATCTGGGCCAGGCCCGGTTTGCTGAGTGAACTGGACACCCGGAGGATACTGCTCTCAACCCCATGTTTTTGCAGTTATTTAATTTGTTATTCTTTCATTCACTCCGATTCTTAATGAGATCAGGTATCGGCAAAGATCAGTGGATCACGGAGGAACACAGCATTATCGAAAGGACGCCGTACTCATCCCGCCCTGCCCAAAAAACAGCGTTATGCCCGGGAGCGGGGTGACTGAAAAATTCGCACCGGGAAGTGCTTTGGCGTAGCTTTTCGACGACATGATGGATCACACACTTCATTGGTTTACGGATTTTTCAGGTGTTATGGTAAACAGACAGTTTTGAATCAGTTTAAGGAAGAGTCTGGGATGATTAAAATCAAAAAAGGATTAAACCTTCCTGTCAATGGCGAACCCGAGCAGGTCGTCAGCGAGAGCAAAAACCCGAGGCGGGTCGCTCTTCTCGGTGACGACTATGTTGGCATGCGGCCGACGCTGCACGTCAAGGTTGGCGATCAGGTAAAACTGGGCCAGCTTTTGTTCACGGACAAAAAGTTGGAGGGTGTGAAATTCACCTCACCCGGTGCCGGCCGAGTCGTGGAGATCAACCGCGGCGAGAAGCGCGCCTTCAAATCCATCGTCATTGAACTACAGGGAAGCGATGAAGTGACCTTCCGGTCACACACACCATCAAAAATTCATGGCCTGAGCCGTGAGAAAGTGCGCGAACAGCTCATCGACTCCGGCTTGTGGACCGCGCTGCGGGCTCGCCCGTTCAGCAAGGTTGCTGATCCGGCGACGACTCCGCACTCGATCTTCATCACCGCCATGGATACCAACCCGCTGGCGCCCTCGATCGAAAAGATTCTCGAAGGCAACGAAAATCACTTCAGCAACGGCCTCGCCGTGCTCTCCCGTCTGACGGACGGGCCGCTTTACGTTTGTAAGGCACCGGGCAGCACCATTCCCACCGGTGAGGTAAAAAACCTGGTCGTGGAAGAGTTTGATGGGCCGCACCCCGCCGGGCTGGCAGGCACACACATCCATTTCCTCGATCCGGTGAGCAGGACAAAGACCGTCTGGTACATTTCTCTGCAGGACGTCATCGCCTTCGGCGTGCTGTTCACCAGCGGGCGCATCCACACCGAGCGGATCATTTCGCTGGCCGGGCCATCGGTAAACCGTCCGCGGCTGGTGAAAACACGGCTTGGTGCTTCGGCAGAGGATATCTGCAAAGGCGAATTGAAAGAGGATCGTGAGAACCGCATAATCTCGGGTTCCATACTCTCCGGCCGCACAGCCGCAGGATACGAGGCCTATCTGGGGCGTTATCACCAGCAAATTTCCGTGCTCGAAGAGGGCAATCAAAAAGTCTTCCTCGGATGGATGACGCTGGGCGCCAATCTCTACGGCATCAAAAATCTGTTCCTGTCAAAACTGATCCCCGGGAAAAAATTCGATTTCACCACCTCGACCAACGGCAGCGAGCGGGCTATTGTCCCGAGTGGCAACTATGAAAAAGTGATGCCACTGGATATTTTGCCCACCTTTTTGCTGCGCGCGCTGTGCGTGGATGACATTGAAGATGCTGAAAAGCTCGGTGCCCTCGAACTCGATGAAGAAGACCTGGCCTTGTGCACTTTTGCCTGCCAGTCCAAGATCGAGTTTGGCCCGATTCTCCGAAGAAACTTAACAAAAATCGAGAAGGAAGGATAGTGAAGTTCTTACGCGAATTCCTGGATAAGCAGGAGCATCTGTTCCACAAAGGCGGCAAGCTCGAGTTTCTCTATCCGCTCTATGAGGCAGCAGACACGTTCCTGTACACGCCCGGTCAGGTTACCCGGACCGGCTCCCATGTCCGAGATGGCATGGACCTGAAACGTTTGATGATAACCGTCGTGGTGGCGCTTTTGCCGACGATGATTTTTGCCATGTACAATACCGGCTACCAGGCCAACCTCGCGCTGCAGCAGACCGGTGCAACCACTGTCGGTGGCTGGCATGGCGAGCTGGCGGCATGGCTGGGCATCGGTCACGACCCGGCCAGCGTGCTCGGCAACATCGCCCTGGGGGCTGTGTTCTTTCTGCCGATCTATCTGGTCACACTCGCCGTCGGCGGCATGTGGGAAACCCTCTTCGCGGTCGTGCGCAAGCATGAAATCACCGAGGGATTTCTGGTCACCAGCGCGCTCTTCCCGTTGATTTTGCCTCCCACAATTCCGCTCTGGCAGGTGGCTATCGGCATATCATTTGGCGTGGTGCTCGGCAAAGAGGTCTTTGGCGGTGTCGGGATGAACATTCTCAACCCGGCGCTCACCTCGCGCGCCTTTCTGTTCTTCGCCTACCCGGCTCAGATTTCCGGCGATGCCGTCTGGGTCGCTGTCGATGGCTACACCCAGGCAACTCCCCTGGCAGCAGCAGCGGACAGCGCCATTCCCTTCACCACCAACTGGATGGATGCTTTTCTCGGCTTTATCCCCGGCTCAATGGGCGAAACTTCCGCTCTGGCCTGCCTTATCGGCGCATTCATTCTCGTCGTCACCGGTGTAGGCTCGTGGAAAATCATGCTCAGCATGGTGCTGGGCACCGTATCCCTGGCTTCGCTGCTGAACGCCATCGGCAGCACCAGCAACCCCATGTTTGCGCTGACGCCGGAATGGCACCTTGTTCTCGGCGGCTTTGCCTTTGGCGCTGTTTTCATGGCTACAGACCCGGTCAGCGCAGCCATGACCGAAGCGGGCAAATGGGTCTATGGCTTCCTCATCGGCGCACTGGTCGTGCTCGTGCGTGTGGTCAACCCGGCCTTCCCCGAAGGCGTGATGCTGGCCATTCTGTTCGGTAACGTCTTTGCGCCGATCATCGACAAAATTTTCATCAACCGGAATATCAAAAGGAGGCTGGCGGGCTATGCAAAATGAAACCATCGGCAAAACATTTGCCGTCGCGCTCGGCGTCTGCCTGGTCAGCTCTATTTTCGTCTCCTATGCCGCGGTTTCGCTGCGTGATAAACAGATCGAAAATAAAAAGCTCGACAAGGTCAAAAATATCCTGATCGCCGGCAATCTGTATGATCAATCGAAAAGCATTCAGGACATCTATAACCAATATATCAAAGCGGGAATCATCGATCTCAAAACCGGTGATCCCCTGCCGCAGGACCAGTATAACGATGACCTCAACCCGGATGATTTTGACATCCAGGCCATCGCAGACAACCCGGACTACAGCGAGCCGCTGCCAGCCGAGAAAGACATTGCCGGCATCCGCAGGCTGCCCAGATATATGGCGGTTTACCGGGTCATCGAAGACGGCGAACTGACCAAAATCATCGTTCCGGTCTTCGGCAAAGGCCTGTGGTCCACTCTGTACGGTTTTCTGGCCATCGATAAAGATTTCAAAACAGCCAGCGGGCTGACTTTTTACCAGCATGGCGAGACCCCCGGTCTTGGCGGCGAGGTGGACAACCCGCGCTGGAAAGCCAGCTGGAAAGGCAAGCAGTTGCTCGATGATCAGGGCAATGTGCTGATCGAGGTGATCAAGGGTAAAGTCGTGCCGTCCAGCCCGAAAGCCGATCACCAGGTCGATGGTCTTTCCGGAGCCACTCTGACCACGCGCGGTGTCAACAGTCTGATCCGCTTCTGGCTGGGTGAAAACGGCTACGGCCCGTTCCTGAAAAAGCTCAAGGAGGGCAGCAACAATGAGTAAATACAGAGAAATTTTATTCGGGCCGATTTTCGACAACAACCCGATCGGCCTGCAGGTGCTGGGCATCTGCTCGGCCCTGGCTGTGACGACGAAAATGGAAACCACTGTGGTCATGGCCCTGGCTGTGACGCTGGTTACGGCCTTTTCCAATCTCTTCGTCAGCCTGATCCGCAACTCCGTGCCTTCGAGCATCCGTATTCTGGTCGAAATGACGATCATCGCCTCGCTGGTGATCATCGCCGATCAGATCATCAAGGCGTATGCGTATGAGACCAGTAAATCCCTGTCGATTTTCGTGGGTCTGATCATCACCAACTGCATCATCATGGGCCGCGCCGAAGCATTTGCGCTGAAAAACCCTCCGGGTGTCAGCTTCCTCGACGGTATCGGCAACGGGCTGGGCTACAGCTTCGTGCTGCTGGTCGTCGGCTTTACGCGCGAGCTGCTCGGCTCCGGCAAGCTTTTCGGCAACGTCGTCCTGCCCCTGACGACCGAGGGAGGCTGGTACACTGCCAACGGCCTTTTCCTGCTCTCGCCGAGCGCCTTTTTTCTGATCGGATTGCTCATCTGGGTGATCAGAACCTTTAAACCCGAGCAAGTCGAGGAGGCCTGAGATGCTTGAACATTATCTGAGTTTGTTTATCAAATCGATCTTCATCGAAAACCTGGCCCTGGCCTTTTTTCTGGGCATGTGTACTTTTCTCGCTGTCTCGAAAAAGGTTGAAACAGCGGTCGGACTGGGGATCGCCGTCATCGTCGTACAGACCATCACCATCCCGGTGAACAATTTCATCTACACCAACGTGCTCAAGGCTGGTGCACTTTCCTGGGCCGGCCTGGAAGATGTTGATCTCACCTTCCTCGGCCTGATCACCTACATCGGCGTCATCGCAGCCATGGTGCAGATTCTCGAAATGGTCCTGGACAAATTTGTCCCGAGCCTGTACAACGCTCTGGGCATTTTTCTGCCGCTGATCACGGTGAACTGCGCTATCCTCGGTGGTTCGCTGTTCATGGTCGAACGCAATTACGATTTCGCCGAAAGCGTGGTCTTTGGTCTCGGCGGCGGTACCGGCTGGGCTCTGGCAATCATCGCGCTGGCGGGCATCCGTGAAAAGATGAAGTACAGCAACGTTCCCGCCGGGCTGCGCGGACTGGGCATCACCTTTATCACAGTCGGCCTGATGGCCATGGCGTTTATGTTATTTTCCGGAATTCAACTGTAGAGAGAAACCCGCTTTCTGCAACAACCCGGCACTCCGTGCCCGGATTGCGGGATAAGCGAAAACTTTCTCTGGACAATTCCGGGCAACTCATTGATAATAATACAGCTAACGCAAGTATTTGCAAGCTTATGAATTTTTCAGGATAAACGAAATGAGTGATTTCAATCTGATTTTACTCGGCGTCGTCATGTTCACGGTGATCGTCCTCATTCTCGTTGGGGTCATCACCTTTGCCCGCTCAAAGCTGGTCGCCAGCGGCAGTGCGCATATCACCATAAATGACGACCCGGAACACAGCATCGATATCCCCCTCGGGGGCAAGCTGCTCAATGCACTCGCCAGCCAGAGCATTTTCGTCCCCTCTGCCTGCGGTGGTGGTGGCACCTGCGCACAGTGCAAAGTGCGCGTACTCGAGGGCGGCGGCGACATCCTGCCTACGGAAACCTCGCACATCAACCGGCGTGAAGCCCGCGAAGGCTATCGTCTCTCCTGCCAGGTCGCGGTAAAGGGTGATATGAAAATCGAGGTGCCGGCAGAGGTCTTCAGCGTCAAGAAGTGGGAATGTACTGTCCGCTCCAACCACAACGTGGCAACCTTCATCAAAGAGCTGGTGCTGGACCTGCCCGAAGGTGAAAATGTCGATTTCCGTGCCGGTGGTTATATCCAGATCGAGGCGCCGCCGCACACGGTGCACTACAAAGATTTTATCATCGAAGAAGAGTACCGCGATGCCTGGGATCGGTTTAACATGTGGCAATATGTCTCCAAAGTTGATGAGCCGGTCGTGCGCGCCTACTCCATGGCAAACTACCCGGATGAAAAAGGCATCATCATGCTGAACGTGCGTATTGCCTCGCCGCCGCCCAACATGCCGAAAGTTCCGCCCGGCAAAATGTCATCGTACATTTTCAATCTCAAACCCGGCGACAAGGTCACCATTTCCGGGCCGTACGGAGAGTTCTTCGCCAAAGATACGGATAATGAAATGGTCTTCATCGGCGGCGGCGCTGGCATGGCCCCCATGCGTTCGCATATCTTCGACCAGCTCAAACGCCTGAAAACCAAGCGGAAAATCACCTTCTGGTATGGCGCACGCAGTCTGCGCGAGATGTTCTACGTCGATGATTTCAACAAACTGGCCGAGGAAAACGAAAACTTCAACTGGTATGTCGCGCTTTCCGAGCCGCAGCCAGAGGACAACTGGACCGGCCTGACCGGCTTCATCCACCAGGTGCTGTATGATAATTACCTCAAAGATCATCCTGCGCCTGAGGACTGTGAATACTACATCTGCGGGCCGCCCATGATGAATGCTGCTGTCACCAAGCTGCTGTCCGATCTCGGCGTCGAACCGGAGAATATCCTGTACGACGATTTCGGGGGTTGAGATTTCTCCCGGGCACCGCACCAGCAGCCGCAGGCCGCGTATTTTGAACCAGACTCATCGCAAAGCTTGCTTTTGATCCGCTCAGTGATTATCATTCAGAACACGCGATGCGGAAGTGCTGCAACCGCAGGTGTCCTTTTCGGGAACTTTTTGAAACTGATAAGCCTGGCCGTTTCCCGAAATGGTCAGGCTTTCGTTTTTGCCATACTGTCATCCTGATGAATTCCGTTTTCGGAACGCCAGGCGGGTGTTCCGGACTGTATTTTCATAGCAGTTTCATATTGTGCAGAGTGCGTACCCATACACCGGTGCGCTTTGAAAAAAGGTGTGAAAGCGATTCTGCGCTCCACGCAGGATCACGGTGAGCTCAGACCCATCTCCTCGCATATAGACCGCCCGCGAGCCAAGCGCACGCACAGGCCACGGGCACAGAACGGAGAATCCCGCTCATGACCGGACTACGGAACCGTCTGTTTCCCGGACGTCAGACCGGTCCTGCTACTCACCCAATTCAAGGAGGTCGCTATGAAAACTGCAGAAGAAATCATCCAGGAAAAAGGCACGGGTATGATCTGTGTCTCGCCGGATACGACCATCCACGATGCCCTGAAGATCATGGTCGAGAAGGGTATCGGTGCCATGCTTGTGCAGGACGAAAGCGGCATCGTTGGTATCTGGACGGAAAGGGACCTGATGAAAAACACCCTCCAGGAAGGCTTTGACCCGAAAACCGCCCGAATCGGTGATTACATGACCCGGGATCTGGTTTCGGCCAAACATGATGACAGCATGTACAAACTGCTGGATATTTTTCTCGGCCGTCGCCTGCGCCACCTGCTGATCGAAAAAGACGGCACCTATATCGGTATGCTCTCCAGCGGCGATGTCATCAAAGCCAACCTCGTCGAGAAAACCAAAGAGCTCGAGGATATGAATGAGCTCATGAGCTGGGAATTCTACGAAAACTGGCGTTGGACGAATAAAAAGTAACCATGCCAACTGAAACCATATCCCTGGACAACGGCGCCCTCCTCACCATTCGCGATGCACAGGTGCAGGATGCCGTTGCGCTGTTGCGCTACCTCGACACCATCGGTGGAGAAACCGATTTTCTCACTTTTGGTGCCTACGAGTTTTCCCACTCCCTCGAGGAAGAGGAGGCGTACATCCAGGAATGTCTGCACACAGATAACAAGCTACTCATCCTCGGCCTCATCAACGATGAGATCGTCGGGGTTCTGCACTTCACCGGCGAGGCAAAACGCCGCATGCGCCACAGCGGTGAATTCGGCGTCAGCGTGCCCAAAGCACACTGGGGCCTGGGCATAGGCTCTCATCTGATCCGGGCCATGATCGAATGGGCCAAAGCCGGTGAGGTGATCAGAAAGATCAATTTGCGCGTCCGGTCCGATAATGTGCGCGCCATCAGGCTTTATGAAAAATTTGGATTCACCCGCGAGGGCGAAATCTCACGCGAGTTCCTCATCGATGGCATCTTCTACAGCAACATCTTCATGGGCATGCCCATCGACTGAACTCGGCATACACACTCATCCAAACAGAACGCAGCCGAGGAACATGACAACGGCCTACGAGCAGGAAGCCCGGGGGACAGACCACCGGCCAGAACACAACAGCCAGAAACGTTTCACAGACCAGCCGAGCGATCGGAGCACAGGATGCCCGGCACTGGTCTTTCGCCTCATGCGTCTGCTGCCGGTCCTTATGCTGCCTGGCCTTTTTACCTGCTCACCATCTGCAAGCCTGCACACCTACACCGGCCGCACCATGGGCACCACATTTTCTGTGAAAATCGTTTTACCCGCCCGGCCGGCATCCCCCGATCCTTCGCAGGTGAACAGCGCCATCGACAGTCTGCTGCTGCAGGTCAACCAGCAGATGTCAACCTATATCCCCGATTCCGAGCTCTCCCGTTTTAATGCTTCAAGCAGTACGGACTGGTTTGCCGTGTCAGCAGACCTCGCGTATGTCATGCAGCGGGCGAAGGAAATTTACCAGCTCTCCGGCGGTGCTTTTGATGTCACGGTCGGGCCGTTGGTCAACCTCTGGGGCTTTGGGCCGGACCCCATGACCGCGCAGATCCCTGCTGATGAGGCCATCCGTGCACGCCGGAAGCTGACCGGCTCGGATAAAATCCACGTGCGCCTGCAGCCACCGGCGCTCCGGAAAGAGCTCCCCGGCATGTACTGCGACCTTTCCGCTATTGCAAAAGGTTTTGGCGTCGATAAAGTAGCTGACTACCTGTACGCTGCCGGGTTCACCGATTTCCTGGTCGAAATCGGCGGCGAGGTACGTGCGCGCGGGCATAACCAGCACGGGGCACCCTGGCGCATCGGCGTGGCCTCTCCTTCTGCTGACGGCGGCGTGCGCAAAATTCTCGACCTGCAGGACGCTGCTATGGCCACCTCAGGCGATTATTTCAACTATTTCGAAAAAGACGGCGTGCGCTACTCCCACACCATCGATCCGCGCACCGGCCGGCCGATCACACATACATTGGCCTCTGTTACCGTGATCCAGCCGACCTGCATGGATGCAGATGCCCTGGCCACTGCCATCAACGTCCTCGGACCGGAACAGGGAATGCGTCTCGCAGAAGAAAAAAACTGGGCTGTTTTCATGATCATTCATGATGGCAGCGCTTTTATCGAAAAAATGACTGCACAATTTCAACAGCGTTTCATACACGAAAACCAATGAGGTTCTCATGCAATATATGATCGTCATCCCGATTTTCATGGCCGGTTTTCTTTTCATGGCCGCGGCACTGCATTTTTCCCGCTACAAAAAACGCGGCAGTTGCTGCTATACCGGACTGGATGAGGTGGAAAAAGGCATCGAACAGGCAGGCTCAGCCTGTTTCACCTGCCCGAACCACGGCAAGGAACATGACTGCGACGCGGTGCACCAGCACTGAAGCGAAGTGCCGGGGGCACTCAGGTATGGGTGCTCCCGGTCAAGGTAGGTCGTCGCGTTTCGCTTATGACCTGTGCCGCAGGAGCGGTGTGACGAGACAGGATGGGGTGCAGAGGCACTCCCGGCCCGCAGTGTCATTCCGGCCGGAGCAAAGCGAAGTGCCGGAATCTCCCCGGTATGGGTGCTCGGTCGGGGTAGGCGGTATCGCGTTTCGCTTGTGTACTGCCACCGGAGCGGCAACGGGGTTCAAACAGAAAATTTCTTCGCTATCATTACACACTGTTTTATTTAAAGTTACAAACACAAACATCTGGTTATCCAGTTAACTCAGCACGGTTGCATCTTTCAGGCAGACCGCCTGACCACAGCATGTGCCTACGCTGCAAAATCGTCATTCCGGTTTCCCCGCAGGGGAAAACCGGGATATCCCTGACTCAGGCACGTGCCAGAAAAGATGAGATTCCGGCACTGCGCTTCGCTTGGCCGGAATGACAGTTGTCGGTGCCCTGGCAGGCCCGGCTAGCTGAGTTAAATGGATACCCTGAACACAAACCTTAAAGTTAACCGGACACAGCTGAACCGGAATATGCTTTTCCAGACTCATTGAAGCACTTTCAGAAAGGACAGACTGATGATCACAGTAGCAATCAATGGTTTCGGACGTATTGGGCGTCTGGCTTTCAAGGCAATGCTCAACCAGAACGACATCAACGTCGTTGCGATCAACGACCTCACGGATGCGCAGACCCTGGCGCACCTGCTCAAATATGACTCGGTACACGGGCGCTTCCCGGTGCCGGTCAGTGCGGAAGACGGCGTGTTGATCGCAGGAGACCGCCGGGTAAAAATTCTCACCGAACGCGATCCATCCAAACTGCCCTGGGGCGAGCTCGGCGTCGATGTTGTGCTGGAATCCACAGGCATTTTCCGCAGCCGCGAGCAGATGAGCCTTCATTTACAGGCAGGGGCAAAAAAAGTGCTGCTCTCGGCGCCGGCTAAGGATCAGCTCGACAACACCGTAGTTATGGGTGTGAATGATAACACACTGCAGCCTGACCACATCCTGGTTTCCAATGCCTCCTGCACCACCAACTGTCTGGCACCTGTGGCAAAAGTGCTGCACGACACATTTGGCATCCGCCGCGGCTGGATGACGACCATCCACGGCTATACCAACGACCAGCGCATTCTCGATTTGCCCCACTCCGATCTGCGCCGGGCCCGGGCTGCAGCAGCCAATATCATCCCGACCACGACCGGTGCTGCAAAAGCTGTCGGGCTGGTCATCCCGGAACTCAAGGGCAAGCTCGATGGTTTTGCCATGCGCGTTCCCGTGCCGGATGGCTCTCTGGTCGATCTCGTCGCCGAGCTGGACAAAGACACCACCGCCGAGGAGATCAATAAAGTGATGCGCGAGGCTGCCGGCAGTCATCTGCAAGGCGTGCTGGAATACTGCGAAGACCCGATCGTTTCCAGCGATATCATCGACAATCCGGCTTCGAGCATCTTCGACGCTCTTTCAACGCGGGTGATGGACGGCAACCTGGTCAAGGTCGTTTCCTGGTATGACAATGAATGGGGCTACTCTTCACGTACCGTGGATATCATCAAGAAACTCGCCACGCTGTAAAACGCACAGGCCTGAGCTGTCTAACCCCGGGAGTGCTTACTTTCGGGGTTTTTTTATGCTCTGTTCATGGCCTTGTCCGGTTCCTGTTCCGGCTCTTCTCATCTCGTCACACCGCTCCTGCGGTGTGACGTTCCTCCTGACGCTCCAGCGTCCCGCCACCCAACCCGGTCAACCGGCATGTATCCGTCCGGCAAACGATAGGTAGTTTTTTTTTCGCGGTCTTCCGGGCCGGTAACGGAACTCGCAAGAGTTCCGAACTTGGGTGAGCCCGAAGTGTTGCCACTTCGGCTACATTTCTCATCTCTCCTACATCCGCTTTCAAGACTGGGGAAAGGAGAGAAATTGAAGGAAGAGAAAGGTTTAACGGACAGATACGGCGCAGGAGTACACGTTTATCCCACGCGTAGCGGAACTCGCAAGAGTTCCGAACTTGGGTGAGCCCGAAGTGTTGCCACTTCGGCTACATTTCTCATCTCCCTATATCCGCTTTCAAGACTGGGGAAAGGAGGGGCTCAACGGACGGGTACACTGGCACTATCCTCGCAAAACAAAACATATTCTGTCGCAGGCAGGCTCTGGATATCAAAGCAGGCGTAGCGAGGTGCCGGGGGCTCATTTTTCAGGCACGAAAAATCGTGCACGACAAACGTGCTATCCTGCCAGAGAGATCATCACACCGCATTCGAATGCTCCCATAACTCCCGCTGCAACTCATTTCTCACACCACCACACGATGTGAGAAAGAGCACCGTTTTTTTGGTCATCCCACCCGGGTACGAAGCCCTGCCGGGTATGCACAGGATATTGAAAATTTTCTCGGCTGAATCCATCAGCGCTAACGCATTGATAATAAAACATCTACACCCGGACGCCATCATATTTGAAGATGCATCAGGTTATCAAGAGATTGCATTATTGAGCGCATCTGTTTACTTTAGCAACAGACATAGTATGAACAGAACAATGTGCGATGTTTCTCATGACAAGCAATGGAGAGAATCATGGATCTGTCAACCACATACCTCGGCCTCAAACTCCGC
>WFTM01000316.1 GCA_015485525.1 Candidatus Zhuqueibacterota bacterium
GCCGGCAGGCTGCATACGAGCACGAATCTGATGGAAGAATTGAAAAAAATCAAACGCGTGATCGGCAAACGCATCCCGGATGCGCCGCATGAGGTGTATCTCGTTCTCGATGCCACGACCGGCCAGAACGGGCTGGTGCAGGCACGGCAGTTCAACGAAGCTGTGGGCGTGACCGGCATCATTCTGGCCAAACTCGACGGCACAGCGCGAGGGGGGATCGTGGTCGCCATTCAGCGTGAGCTCGGTGTGCCGGTGCTGTACGTAGGAGTCGGTGAGCAGATCGATGACCTGCAGCCCTTTGACCCCGAAGCCTATGTCGAGGCGTTGTTTGCATGAAAGTTAAACTGATCACCCTCGGGTGCCCGAAAAATCTGGTCGATTCCGAACACCTGCACGGCGGCTTGCTGGCACGGGGAGTCGAGTTTACCGATGAGGCTGCAGAGGCGCAGGCTATCATCATCAATACCTGTGGTTTCATCGAGTCGGCGAAGGAAGAGTCCATCGAAACCATCCTCGACGCTGTGGCGATGAAGGAGGAAGGCAGGGTAGAAAAGGTGATCGTCACCGGTTGTCTCTCGCAGCGTTATGGTGAAGAATTGCGCAGCGAAATTCCGGAGATCGATGCGCTGTACGGCAATCGTGATCTCAACAGCATTGTCAGCAGCATGGCCCGTGATCTGCGCGCACGGCGAGAGCTGCACGGCGAACGCCATCTGCTGACGCCGAAACACTATGCTTATTTGAAAATTTCCGAGGGCTGCGAGCACCCCTGCACGTTTTGCGCCATCCCGGGTATTCGAGGCGGATTTCGCAGCACGCCCGTCCCGGAGCTGGTGACCCAGGCGCAGAAGCTGGCGGAACAATCCGTGCGCGAGCTGGTTCTTATCGCACAGGACTCGACACAGTACGGCCTCGATCTCGATGGCAGCCAGCAGCTTCCGGCGCTGTTGCGGGCTCTGGCGCAGGTCGATGGCATCGAGTGGCTCCGCCTGATGTACGCCTACCCGTGGCATATGACGGATGAAATAATCGCTGCACTGGCTGAGACGGAAAAAGTCTGTGCCTATCTCGACATGCCGGTACAGCACACCAGCAACCGTATCCTCAAACGCATGGCGCGGCGGATCACGGCCGAAAAACAGCACGCTGTGATCGAAAAACTGCGCGCACGCATTCCCGGTCTGACCCTGCGCACCTCACTGATCGTCGGTTTCCCCGGGGAGAGCGAGCAGGAATTTGCTGAATTGTACGATTATGTCGCCGATGGCCATTTCGACCGCCTGGGTGTTTTTACCTATTCTGCGGAAGAAAATACACCAGCAGCGCGTTTTGAGGATGACGTGCCCGAACCCGTCAAGCGCGAGCGCCAGGATTTGCTGATACAGGCTCAGGCCGATTCGCTCGAGGAAAAGAATCAAGCCTTTCTCGGGCGGAGAGTCCGCGTGCTCATCGATGAGTACGACCCTGCTGCAGGTGTCTTCCGGGGACGCAGCGAAGGTGACTGCCCGGAGATCGACAACACGGTGCTGGTGCGGGGTGTCTGCCGGGTTGGTGCGTTCTATGATGTGGAGTTATGCCGGGCCGGCGCATACGAGCTGGAAGGCGAGGTCGTCGCTGCGGAGCCGAGTGCCTCTCCCGCGGGCGGCACTCTGCATATTCCCGTTATCCCGAATGGGACATGAAGCCTGAAAAGTTCGCAGGTTCGAGGCTTCATCGCCGTGAGTTGCTGACTGGCAGTGTGGCAGCGGAACCACTGCTTTCGATGGAGCAGGCTGCATGCAGACCTTCTGCCAGGTCACTGCTGAGGTAGCCGGACGCCCGGAGGCAGGCCATCCATGCGACATTTTTCAGGTTCTATCCAAAATCAGAGGTAGCCATGTACAGGCTCATTTCCCGGGGCTTGGCCCTTATCCCTTTTTTGCTGCTGTTCTCTACTGTTGCGGGGTTAAACGCGCAGGCAGTTGAGCTGGATCAGTACAAACGCGAGCGGCCGCTGTTTTATTATCTCGATCTCACCTCGATTCGCAGCGAAACGCCGGGCAAGAGTCTGCTGCAGATTTTTATCAAAATCCCCTATGACGAGCTGCAGTTCGTCAAAGCCGGGCCGGACAGTTTCCGTGCCGAGTATGAAATCGCCCTGGCCGTGTATCAGAAGGATTTTCAGGTCAGCGGCAAAACGTGGGATTCCCATGTGACAGTGAAACGCTATGACGATACCAACAGCCGCGAAGATTACACGTTCAACAGCTATTCCGTGGATGTGGAGCCGGGTGAGTACACGATGCTGCTTGCGGTTACCGATCTCGAAACCCGGGAGATGAGCAAGCAGAGGGTGAAAATCCGGGTGCAGGATTTTTACCGTGAGAAGATGAGTATCAGCGATATCCTCTACGCTGACTCGCTGAGTTTTGATTTACAGGGCAACATTACCGTTTTCCCGCACGTGCACACGCCCCGCCGGCGTGCCGGCAGCCTGTTCGGTTATTTTTATATCTACACCCGTGAGGATAACGGTGATTATGCTGTCACCGTCAAGATCAAAAGGGCACGATCGAAGAAAGTCTTCGAGGATACACGCATTTTCCGGCGCGAAGGTGTGACCACGCCTGTGGTCATCGCCATCCCGGACAGCCAGCTCTCCCATGGCGCTTATTCGATCGAAATCAAGGTGAAGGACAAGCGCTATAAAGCCACGC
>WFTM01000317.1 GCA_015485525.1 Candidatus Zhuqueibacterota bacterium
GATGCGTTTGTACTTTATCGTTCCCGGAGGATGCCAAGTTTTTGCTTGCAAATCGGGAGCAAAAATGTTACTATAATTTTTTACATGTCTGATAAATGACAACTTATTGTAAATAAAAGGTGTTATGCGCATGCGTGCAGACCTGCGCAGCGATACGGTCACCCTCCCCGTCGAGGGGATGCGGGCTGCGATGGCAGCTGCTGAAGTGGGTGATGACGTTTTCGGTGAAGACCCGACGGTCAATCGTCTGCAGGCCACAATCGCTGCTCTCCTCAACAAGGAAGCAGCGCTCTTTGTTCCCTCAGGCACGATGGCCAATCAGATTTGCCTGAGCGTTCTTGCCCGTCCGGGGGAGGAAGTCATCTGCGAACAGGGGGCACACATCATCAATTTCGAGTCTGGCGCTATGGCCAGGCTGTCGCTGGTGCAGCCGAAACCCCTGCCCGGAGATCGTGGGGTTTTCACTGTGGAGCAGGTGCAGGAGGCTGTGCGCCCGGGGCACTACTATTATCCCAGGACCGCTGTCATCGCAATCGAAAACACGCACAACCTCGCCGGAGGAACGCTTTTTCCTCTCGATGAAATCGAACGCATCGCCGGGTTTGCACGTGAGAACGGATTGCGCATGCACCTCGATGGCGCGCGCTTGTGGAATGCTTCTGTAGCCACCGGCATCGCCCTCGAGGACTATGCCCGCTCCTTTGATTCGGTTTCCCTGTGTTTTTCCAAGGGCCTGGGCGCTCCGGTCGGATCGATCGTTGCCGGCAGCGCTGATTTTATCGAGCAGGCGCACGTACGTCGCAAGCAGTTTGGCGGGGGCATGCGGCAGGCCGGAGTTCTCGCTGCAGCAGCACTGTATGCCATCGAACATCATCTCCAGCGTCTCGAAGAGGATCATGCCAATGCCCGGCTTTTCGCTGAAATCGTTTCTCAAAGCCCTGCTCTCCGCGTCGATCTCGACACGGTGCAAACCAATATCGTGATCATGGACCTCGTGAACGGCGGCAGTGCGGAAGACCTCTGTACCCGCTTACGCGACCGCGGTGTTTGGCTGGTGCCTATGGGCCAGAGCAAACTGCGGGCAGTCACACATTTAAACATCGACCGTGATGATGTCATCCACGCCGCTGAAATTGTCACCGATGCCTTGCAAAAACAATAGGTTGGTGCCTGCTCTGATATGAAAAACAGACCCTGGGTTATCGTGCAGATTTTCCCGCGTGCCTTTCTGCTGCTGCAGCTGGCTGCTCAGCTCATACCCGGCTGGATGGCCTCCGCCAGGGCACAGCCACGCCCGCAGGACCTTCGAGTCATCCAGCAGAACAGGGGCTCTGAGAATAACGCGCTGGTTATCGGCCTGCTGAGTGGCAGGGATGACTACCGCGCCCTGTCTATCCCGCTCTCTCAGGGACGTTTTGAAATCCACAAAGGCGATAATAACCGGTTTTTTTTCGTCCGCAGTCACACTCCGGAACGTATCGAGCTCTTCCTGCGCCACGCTGATGGCAGCAATGGCGTACCGGGAAGGCCCGAACGGGTTGTCTTTCGGTTTTTCGAATCAGACTATAAGCTGCTCGCCGCCATGGTGCTCGATCAGATCGATTATGCCGTACTGCGGGACCGCTCCTTTGTCGCCAATATCAGCCGCGATACCACCAACATTTATCCTTTGCCGGTACGCGTTCCCGACAATACCGTGACCATGATTGCCTTCAATTTGCGCCACCCTCTGCTGCGGCAGAAAGTAGTGCGCCAGGCGATTTCCTATTGTATCAAAAGACGCACCATCGTCGAAGATATTTTGCATGGCCAGGGCGTGGTTGCCAAAGGCAGCCCGTATGATGAGGACAGCCCGTACTATCCGCGCGGTGGTGCTATCCGATCATATAATTATGACCCGCGCACTGCCATGGCCATGCTGGAAAAAGACGGCTGGAAAAAAGGGCAGGAGAGTATCCTCGAACGCCGCGGCAGAAAGTTCCGCTTTACGCTGATCTTTGAACGCGGCATCCGCCTGGAAGAGGAAATCGCCCGCCATATCAAACACGATCTCAACCGGCGCTTTATCGATGTTGCCTTGCTGGCGCTGCCCAAGCGTGAGATCAATGACCGGCTGGCCGCAGGCACGTATGACGCTGTTCTCATGGAACGGCACTTCGAGGAGTCGGCCCGTGAACTGTATGAATTCTTCGCCCACCCGGAGCGCAGTTTTATCCGCCTGAAGGACAGGTCGTTCGACCAGACCTATGGTTTGCTGCGCACCGGCGTGGATGAAAAACATGTGCTCGGCCGCCTGCAGGCGATTTTAAATCAGAAAAATATCGCGACCTTCCTGTTTTTCCGCTGGTATGATTACCACCTCATCAACAGAGATCAGATCGATAATTACTTCGATCCCACACTCGGACGCCTCAAGCCGTATGATCAGTGGTTGCTCATCAAGAAGGACGGTCGATAAATGCCGGTACTTTCCTTTCTGAAATTTTCGCACAAGCTGATCACCCGGCTGCTGGCATCGCACTTGCTCCTGGTTATCATCCCGCTGCTTCTGGCCGGGCAGATTCTCATCCATACAGCCAACTCATCCATCGAGCAGACCATCACGCGGCGAAATCATGATATCGCCCGCCGCGCCGCATCACAAATCGAACGTACCCTGCAACATGTCTCGGATATCCTGGCCATCGTGGCCCGTACGCCTGAAATTTATGAGATGGGTAAGTTGCGCCAGGAGCTGCTGCTGGACAATATCCTGATCAGCAATCCGGTGTTCAAAGAGCTGTTTATTGTGGATACGCAGGGCCGGATACTGGTGTCCACAGCCATGGCAAATGTGAGCGAGCAGCGATCCGAACTGGGCCGGCCGGAAAATATCCGCCGCATTCTCGCTGGCGAAGTCGTTTCAACAGAAGTGTTTATCCTGCCGGAGAGCGGGCCGATGATGGATATGGGCGAGCGGATTCTGGATACGTTTGATCAGCCGGTAGGGGCTCTGTGCGGACGTGTCAATCTCAAGGAACTGTGGGCGTTGGTTGATGATCTGGTCGATAGCAAGGTTCTGGGTGAGACCGGTGCGGCATTCATCGTGCGTGCGGATGGCCGCTACATCGCGCATACGGACAGGCAGAAGGTTCTGGCTGTGGAACATTTCCCCGAGAGTGATATTCTACGCGATATTCTGCGCGGCCACAGCGACAGCCGTGTGTACACGTTGCAGAGTGGTATGGAAACGATCCTGGCCTATGCACCGATTGCAGCGAAAAACTGGGGCATCATCCTGCAGCAGCCGACCCGTGAAGCCTTTGCCACTGCGCGTGAAATGCGCAACATGATTTTTATGCTCATGCTGGGCAGTTTGGCCGTGGCCTCGCTGATCGCCTTTTTCTATACACGAAATATCTTGCGGCCGGTCGATCGCCTGATCGACGGCATCAACAGAATCTCCCGCGGTGATCTGTACCATCGCATCGAACCGCTCGGCAAGGACGAGATCAGCCAACTGGCGGAAAAGTTCAACGACATGTCCGCCCGGCTGCGCAATATCCAGAACCAGCTCAAACGTACGGAGCGCCTGGAAACGCTGGGTAAGCTGGCTTCGGTGCTCTCCCATGAAATCCGCAATCCGCTCAACTCCATGGTGATCAATATGCAGATCATGCGCAGGGAATACCGCAAAGGCGATGCGGATACAAAAAAACTGGATCATTACCACAAAGTCGTGGTCAGCGAAGTGGAGCGTGTCGATGATCTGGTGTCGAATTTTCTCATGATTGCCCGTCCGCCCAAACTGGAGCTGGAGGAGTGCCGCCTCGCCGAGATCATCGACGAAGTGCTGGCAGTGCAGCAACCGGTGATGCTGACCCAGGGCATCCGCTCTGAGAGGCGCTATAAAGATGAAAATCTGCGGGCACGTGTGGACAGAAAGAAGCTGAAGCAGGTTTTTTTGAATATCCTGATCAACGCTGCACAGGCCATGAGCGGTGGCGGCAAGCTGATAGTCTTTCTGGAAAAGACCATTTCCTACGACCCCGAGGGCAAAAGAGAGCGGGCCCGCATCGTTTTTAAAGATACCGGCAAAGGTATTCCAAAGGAGCAGCAACAAAAGATTTTCGATTTTTATTACTCGACCAAAGCTGATGGCACGGGCATTGGGCTGAGCCTGGCGTTACAGATCATCGAGGAACATGGGGGAGATATAAAGATCAACAGCGAAGAAAACAAGGGGACAGAAGTGATCATCTACCTGCCAATCGTTGGGTGAGGGCGCCCTGACAGACCCCCAAAACAGGCAATTCGTTAAAATATCAAAACATTCCACATTTTATCTTGACATCAGGCTGGTTGCTGATTATATTCCGTGCTCTGTATTGCAACATTCTGAAAACCGGGCCGAACGCATATTTCTTCCCGTGTCGGTACAAATGCCGACAACGAAACAGTAACAGCAACGTCTCTCTCACCGATGACCGACTTCCTTGCATACAGACGACGCTGGATCGTATGACCTGCCTCTCGTTAGGGTACGAAACGGAACCATCTCCCACTTGCACAGTATCTAAAACTGACCATTCAACTGGATACAACAGTTCATCAAACACTGGGTGTTGAATATGGTTGGTGTAATCGTGGGAGAGCATGAGTCCCTGGACAGGGCTCTGTACCGGTTTAAACGCAAATGTGCGAAAGCCGGCGTTCTTCGTGAGTATAAACAGGCCAGATATTTTATCAAACCGAGTGAACGGCGCAGACTGCAACGGCTGAAAGCCATGCGGCGCGCACATAAAATGAACAGGTTGCAGGCCTGAACGCCGGAATATGCCACGTTCATATCATGTTCATCTGTACAATGCAGGGGGGCTACACGCTGTGTAAGCAGGATGAGGCCCATTGTGATAATGGGTTTTTTAGCATAATCTGAAAATTCACATGCCCGGAAGATAGTTTTGGCAACAGGGTATTTTCCAATCGTACCCGATGCGCAGATGTGTGAATAAATCGGGTAAAAAATTGGTTTTCATAAAATTACCTCGATAAATCCTCCGGAAGTGAATTTTTCAGTGATCCCGTATCTGCTGCATCTTGCATACGCTGATACAGAAAATGGGATAAACTTGTGCTGAAAACGATACGCATTTTTCGCACAGGGGCGGTAAAGAACAGTGCACTCGTTATTTTTTTGTAAAATATAAAAGCGGGTGCCGATACCCTGATGGGTTTATCGATAAAGCATCAAATACAATCCCGAATCCATATATCCATAATCATATTGAAACCTGTTGGATAGAGAATGACAAAGAAGAAGCAGCTCAACGAACCCCGGACGAAACAGTCCATCGAAAAATATCTCGAAGAAATCGGAGGGTATTCCCCCCTCGTTCCTGAAGAGGAAATCGAGCTGGCGGTTCGGATCCGCAAGAACGAATCCGAAGCGCTGGACAAGCTGGTCAAAGCAAACCTGCGGTTTGTCATCAGTGTTGCAAAAGAATACCAGGGTCAGGGTCTGCCCTTGCAGGACCTGATCAGCGAAGGCAACCTCGGGCTGATCAAGGCCGCACAGCGCTTTGACGAGACACGTGGTTTCAAATTTATCTCCTATGCCGTCTGGTGGATTCGCCAGTCGATTCTGCAGGCCCTGGCTGAGCAGTCTCGGGTCGTGCGTCTGCCTCTGAACCGGGTTGGTGCGATCAACAAGGTTGGCCGGGCGCTGGAACAACTGGAAAAGCGTTTTGGTCGCGAACCGAGCATGGAAGAAATCGCCGATTCCATGGAGATGACCTCCTACGAAGTCGCCGATGTGCTGAAAACCTCGGCACGCCATCTCTCCCTCGACGAGCCCTTCAAGGAAGAAGATGGCAACAGCCTGCTCGACGTTCTCGAGAGCGATCGCTACGATCCGCCGGATGATACCCTGATGCAGGAGTCACTGCAGGTCGAAATTGAAAAAGTGCTGTCCACGCTCAAGCCGCGGGAAGCAGAAATCATTCGCCTCTATTTCGGTCTTGACGGTGACCGCCCGCTGACTCTTGAAGAAATCGGTGAACATTTCAAGCTCACGCGGGAGCGTGTTCGCCAGATCAAGGAGAAAGCGCTGCGGCGTTTGCGCCACCGCTCGCGTCTCGAACCATTGCGAAAATACTTAGGTTGATCGAATAATACAGAAGCCCTCACCACGAGGGCTTCTGTCGTTTAAGCCCGTCTCCGCTGTTCCTCTGCCTGCGCCTGCCTGCTTTTCGATTTCTTTCCTGAAAAATTTGGCTCTTCCTCAAATCGTGTGGGTTGATTTTCAATATGGGCACCCGCGGGTCGCCCAGGGTGTACCGCGATATAAATGTCGTGGTACAGGGGTGCCAGGCGTACCGCGACATTCATGTCGCGAAGGACGGTACTTTGCATTATTCAGCATGCCCGGTGCGCAAGGCATAGACGCGACATAAATGTAGCGGTACGGGATTATTTCGTCAACAATCCCAAAAGTTGGCCCGGGGACAAATATCGTTTTTACAACCATCAACACCGACCGGATTGGCAAAATGATAATTTCCCAACCCACACAATCTGAGGAAGAGCCAAAAATTTTATCCCTGATAACTTTTTGCATAACTGGATAATAACATTGTAGTTGGGTCGGCATTCTGTGCTGGAGACACCTTGCCAGTGTTAAAAATCCTGTTATTTTATTTCCGTAAAAATCGTACTTTGGGTGCTTCTGAAGTTTCGATGGCAGGTAGTGCCGGGCGGCCGGCCTTTTTCATGAAACCAAATCTGATGTGCTATGAACCGGATGAAATTTTTCAGGATAGATAAGCTGTCAGGGTATCTCTAGTTTACTCAGCAAACCAGGCCTGACCCAGTTTCCGACAGTTGTCATTCCGGCCAGGGGAAGCGTCGTGCCGGGATTTCATCTTTTCGGGCACATGCCTGAGTCTGGGAGATTCCGGTCTCCCGCTGCGCGGAAACCGGAATGACAGCACTGGTGCAGGCACGTGCTGTTGTCAGATGGTCTGGTTGAAAAGATGCAACCATGCTGAGTTAAGTGGATAACCGGAGACAAGCTGGGATAACTGGAATAAAATGAACGCAGAGATCGTCTTCCCAATCGAGCTGTCGCAAAGATTTACCTACCGGGTGCCGGAGCATCTGCAGGCTTTTGTTCAGGTTGGTGTGCGCGCTCTGGTGCCTTTCGGCCGCAGGGAGACGACAGGCTATGTCGTCGGGCTGACGGAAAAAGCCCCCGAGGGGGTGCAGCTCCGTGATATTATCGATATCCTCGATGCAGAGAGGTTGTTCACGGAGGAGATTTTCCGGCTGTCAGAATGGATTGCAGACTACTATCTCGCTGGTCTCGGCGAGGTTCTGCGCGCCACGTTGCCTGCGGCCCTCTCTCTCGATAAACGCAAATATGCCGTTGCGGTCGAGGGGGCGCATGAGCAGCAGGAAAGTGGGCTGTCCGAAGTCCAGCGCCGCATCCTGTCCCTCCTGCGGGACAAGGGCAAGCAGACGGCGAAGATGGTGCAGCGCAGACTGAACATCCGCGGGGTGAACTATCATCTCGCCCGGCTGCACGAGGCTGGTTTGATTTCTTTCGAAGAACTGATGACCGGCAGGAAAACGTACGAAGTGCGCGAAAAGGTGATCCGGCTGGTGGAGGAAAAGGTGGATCAGTCTGTGCGCTCCCGTCTTGAACGACGAGCTCCCAAGCAGTTGGCGCTGATCGAGGTTTTGGCCCGGGCTGGCGGCAGCATGGGTATGACCGAGGCTCTGCGCCGCGCCCGTGCTTCCCATTCTTCACTGAAGGGATTACTGGCCGCCGGAATTTTGCAGATTACCGAGCGCGTCAAGGAGCGCGATTACTATGGCGACCTGCACGTTCCGCCGGCTCCAAAGCTGATTCTCAACGACAGCCAGAGCACGGCCGTGCAAGCAATCTGTTCGGCTGTGGCCGCCGGTGAAGGCGCCACTTTTCTGCTGCATGGCGTTACCGGCAGCGGCAAGACACAGGTTTATATCGAAGCGATGCGGGGGACTGTTGAGCAGGGTGGCTCAGCTATCGTTCTGGTGCCGGAAATCGCGTTGACGCCGCAGACGGTACGGCGCTTTCGCAGCGAATTCCAGGATAATGTGGTGGTGCTGCACAGCCGCATGTCCAACGGCGAGCGCTATGATACCTGGCGGAAAATCCGCTCCGGCCGCGCGCGGGTGGTCGTCGGTCCGCGTTCGGCGATTTTTGCGCCGGTGAAAAATCTCGGCGTGATCATCGTGGATGAGGAACACGAGAACAGTTACAAGCAGACCGATACCGCTCCGCGCTACCACGCCCGTGATGTTGCCGTCGTGCGCGGCATGCTGGAAAAAGCCGTAGTCGTGCTCGGCTCGGCAACGCCTTCGCTGGAGAGTTTTTATAACGTGCAGATCGGAAAGTACCGCTATCTTGAGCTCAAGACCCGCGTTGCAGATATCCCCATGCCGGCGGTGAAAATCGTCAATCTCAGCCGCGAGAGCAGGGGGAAGAATGTCTCAACCGTGTTATCTCGCTATCTGATCGAAAAATTGCAGGACAGGCTGGAGAAAAAAGAGCAGACGATTTTGCTGCAAAACCGGCGAGGCTATTCCTCGGCAGTGCGTTGCGAGGAGTGCGGATATGTGCAGATGTGTCCGGACTGCAATATCAGCATGAGCTATCACCTGCGCGGTCGCAGCATGCGCTGTCACTATTGCAACCTCACCGAACGCGCGCCCTCCCAGTGCCCTGAATGTGCCAGCGCGGCGATTCGCTATCAGGGCATTGGCACGCAACGGGTCGAAGAAACCATTGCAGAGCTTTTTCCGCACGCGCGCCTGGCACGGATGGACCTGGACACAACACGCGGCAAGAAAGCACATGATACAATCCTGCAGCAGTTCGCAGAGTTCCGGTATGACATCCTGCTCGGTACGCAGATGATCGCCAAGGGGCTGGATTTTGCCAACGTCACTCTGGTCGGCGTGATCTCCGCAGATACGGGCCTGTATCTACCGGACTTCCGTGCTTCGGAGCGGACTTTTCAACTGCTGACGCAGGTAGCCGGCCGGGCCGGGCGCAAACACAAACGGGGAGAGGTCGTTATTCAGACCTGGTCTCCAAAACATAACTGCCTGGTTTATGCCAGCAGGCATGATTACAAAGGATTTTTCGAACAGGAAACCCGGGACCGCAGTCTGCTGCGCTATCCACCCTATGGCAAGCTGGTGCTGATCCAGTTTTTGTACCATCATGAAGGCAAAACCCTGGAGGCCGCACTGAAATTTGCTGCCTTGTTTCGCAGCAGAAACAGCCGCTGTGAAGTGCTCGGGCCGGCGCCGTCACCCATCACCCGTATCCAGAAGAACTACCGCTTTCAGATCGTGCTCAAGGTTGATCGCACCATCGACCCATCGGGTGCGGCCATGCGCAGAGCGCTGCGCGACACGATAGCTGAATATAAGAGCAGAACGAGGTATAGCCGGGTCAGGCTACGGATCGATATCGATCCGGTAGTCATTCTATAGCCGGGTAGCTGACTACACCTGTGGCTTTTTTTGAGAGGAGAGGAGGAAGTAATGGCAGAGCCGAAGCAGGCAGATCGCACAAAAATCTGGGCGTGGGCATTTTATGATTTTGCCAATTCCGCTTTTACGACCCTTGTGGTCACATTCATTTATTCAGCGTATTTTACCAAGCAAATCGCAGAAACCGAGGTGATCGGAACAGCGTTGTGGTCGCGCGCTGTGACCATCACTGCGATCCTGATCGCTATTTTGTCTCCCGCACTCGGTGCTGTTGCCGATCAGGGTGGCCTGCGCAAGCGGCTGCTGCTGATTTTTACGGTGATTAGTGTCGTCTGTACGGCAATGCTGTTTACGGCATTGCCCGGAGAAGTCTATCTGGCGCTGTTCTGGTTTATCATTGCGGATGTCGCTTTTGAAATGGGTATCGTATTCAACAATGCCTTTCTGCCCGATATCGCGCCGAAGGAGAAAATAGGCAGTATTTCCGGTTTCGGCTGGGCGTTTGGCTATGTCGGCGGCCTGATGGCTCTGTTCATCGCTCTGGGCATGGTGTTCCCGGCTGATGCACCGTTTTTCGGGGTGCCGACGGAGAACGGGTTCAACATCCGCGCGACCAATCTGCTCGTCGCTGCCTGGTTTGCGGTGTTCAGCATTCCACTGTTCGTGTTTGTACCGGAAGTGCACAAAAAAAGCGAGCACTCTTTGCGCAAGATTTTTCGCAATTCCTATAAAGAGCTGGTGGCAACCTTTCATGAAATGCGGCGCTACCGGCAAATTCTGCGTTTTCTCATCGCCCGGCTGATCTATAACGATGGCCTGGTGACGATATTCGCGTTTGGCGGCATCTATGCCTCCGGGACATTCGGGTTCACCTTCACGGAAATCATTCTGTTTGGCATCGTACTGAACGTGACTGCCGGAGTGGGGGCATTTATTTTTGGCTATATCGATGACAAGATCGGCGCCAAGCAGACGGTGATGATCAGCATTTTCGGCCTGGGCTTTGCCACTGTGCTGGCTGTGCTGGCACCGGACAAGACCCTGTTCTGGATTTCCGGTATCATCGTCGGTATTTTTTCCGGCCCGAACCAGGCGGCCAGCCGCTCGCTGATGGCACGGTTTGTGCCCGATGAGAAGGAAACAGAGTTTTTCGGGTTTTATGCTTTTTCCGGCAAGGCGACCGCTTTCCTCGGCCCGATGCTGCTCGGCGTGCTGACCGAAGTCTGGAATTCGCAACGGGCCGGCATCGCTGTACTGGTTTTGTTTTTTATCGTTGGAGCAGTTCTGCTCATGCGCGTCGATGAACAGGAGGGCATGGCAACCGCTGCAAAATAGATGAGTGCTCTCACTTCGCTTCGCCTGAGCGTCACACCACAGGAGCGGAGTGACGAGATGCGGTGTGAAGTGCGCTAAATGCGGCAAAATATTCCTCTTGCGCACGGATGCTTAAAGTACTATATTGAAGCCACTATTTTTCGAAACAGGAGTAAAGGATTAATGCGATACGGCATTATCTCGGATATTCATGGCAATCTGGAAGCCCTCGAAGCCGTATTCAAGGAACTCGAAAAACAGGATCTCGACAAAATACTGTGTCTCGGTGATGTGATCGGCTATGGCCCGGACCCGGAAGAGTGCGTTGCTCTGGTGCGCAGCCGGGCAGACATCATCCTGGCCGGAAATCATGATTATGCACCTCTGGGGCTTGTCGATACATCCTTCTTTAATATCTACGCGAAAACAGCGGTTGAATGGACAGCAAGCCGGTTGAGCGACGAAACCCGCACCTTTCTCGAGCAGTGTCCCCTCAGAGCCGAATTCGATAATTTTACGATCGTCCATGCGACGCCGTCCCGGCCTGAAGCCTGGAATTACATCCTCTCTATCGATGATGCAGTGGAAAATTTTCCCCACTTCAAAGGGCAGGTCTGCTTTATCGGCCATTCCCATGTCCCGCTGATCATCGAAGAAAAAAGCGATGGCCGTATTCTGGTACACAGAAAGAACATGGTGCGCTGCGACAGCGAAAGCCGGTATATTATCAACGTCGGTAGCGTCGGGCAGCCGCGCGACCTCAACCCGCGCGCGGCATGTGCACTTTTTGATTCCGAGCGTCTTGAATACGAGCTGCTGCGTGTGGAATACGAAGTCGGCATGACGCAGCGCAAGATACTCGATCGCGGCCTGCCTGCCTTTCTTGCAGAGCGGCTGGCTCTTGGGCAGTGACAGGACAGCCTGGCTGCGTCTGCAACTATGAATTGCTGCCCTGGCCCGGCAAAAACGGCATCCCATCCTTAACCGAGGAGGACTTGATGGAGCTCGCAAAAAAATCCGGATACCAGTTCATGCTGTCCACCGAAGCATTCAACGAGATAGCTTCGGTGCTCAGGGAGCTTGAAGCAGCCACGCGGGCTGAGCTGACCTTCTTCTGTGATGCCAACGGTATTCCGATCACGCATTCCGGCAAGGTCAACGACTCGGACCTGGCCTCGATTTCCACTCTGACGGCTGCTAATTTTGCCGCCACGCGTGAAATCGCCAAGAACCTTGGTGAGAACGAAGGTTTTCAGTTCCTCTTTCTCGAAGGCAAAGAGCGCAACATGTATTTCGGCAATATCGGTTTCGATTATCTGCTCACCATCGTGTTCTCCAAATCCGTCGCCCTGGGCATGCTGCGTATCTACGCCAACCGAGCCGTCAAACAGCTCGCTAAAATTTTGCAGCAGGCCCACGAGAAAGAAAAAGCCAGCGAAACCATCATCGATGATGAGTTCACTGCACTGCTCAACAACGCCATCGATGCCTCTTTCGGCAAATCTCACTGACATAGCAGCATCAGGACGATAACAGAGAAAGAAGACCGTGTTTGTCAACTGGGCACAAAAGGAAATTAACCTCAAGATCGTATATTATGGTCCGGGCCTGAGCGGCAAGACCACCAACCTCGAATGCATCTACCAGCAGATCGACCCTTCTCTGCGCGGTGAGCTGATTACCCTGAAAACCCGCGAAGAACGCACCCTGTATTTCGATTTCCTGCAGCTTGAATTCGGCAGAATCAAAGGGATGCAGCCTAAATTCAATCTCTATACCATTCCGGGGCAGGTTTATTACGCCGAAAGCCGCAAGATCATCCTGCGCGGTGTCGATGGCGTCGTCTTTGTCGCTGATTCGCAGAAAGACCGCATGATCGAAAATCTCGATTCTCTGCTCGACCTCGAGGAAAACATGATCAGCCAGGGCAAAACCCTGGAAGAATTCCCCTGGATATTGCAATATAATAAGCGCGACCTCAGCGAGGTGTACTCCTGCGAAGAGATGGACAAAAAACTCAATTTTCTCGACGTGCCGCGCATCGAAGCCGTTGCCGTGCAAAATAAAGGCGTCGTCGAAAGCTTGAAACTCATCATACAGCGCGTGCTGACGACCGTACAGGAGATGATTTGATGGATACCCAGGCCCGACCTGCGCAGGCGGTTATCGAAGAGAAAATGCGCGAGATCGTCAACTACGGAAACTATGAGGCGGTGTATCTTTTTTCCACAGAGGGGTTGTATATCGCCCGCGCTGAAGCTGACGGCCATGTCGATCCGGATCGCCTGGCGGAGATTTCGCTGTTATTCACCGATATCCGCCGTCTGGCTACGACTATCGGCAGCATCGACCGGCTGAAGGAAGTATTCATGGAAGGCTACAACCGGAGCAAAATCATTTTTCGGTTTTTTCGCGCCTTTGAGGAAGATGTCGTGCTCGCTGCTGTGATTCCCCCGGGGCGAACCTATCGTAAGCATACCAATGACCTGCAACGCCTGATCAACGCGATTCAGTTTTAACCCGTTATCTGCCGCATCGGCCAGAGCCCGGCTCTTACGGGCAACCCTTCCGGTACCCTCCGCACTCTCTGTCCCGAAGTTTTTCCCCGGCGCATGCTGAATTCTGTCCCCCGCTTCAGCAACCCGAAATGGGCCGTTCGTGAGACAATGTTCGTTGAGCGAACAATTTTTGTCACTTTTGTGCGACATCGGACGGTTTGTCATATTTTTTATAACTTACTGTAATTTAAATAGTTTTGCCATATTCTCCTGTAAGTTGACCCCTGGCATAATCCTTGTGTATATGGCTATGACGTCATAAAATACCCATACAGCGGAACAGCGCAGAGCGTCATCTGAGCTCCGGGCCGGGTGCAGCAAACATCCCGGTTGCGCACGGCCGCTACACTATTTGACGAGGAGACAACGATGCCCGGTAAATTTTTTCAGCACCTCAAGCCTGTGTTGCTGCTTTTGCTCTTTTTCTCTGTGAGCACAGCCTTGTTGGCTCAGGATAAAAAAGCAAAAGGCCAACAGGTACAAAAAGACGGGGTCACAGCTTATATCGTCCGGGATGACAGCTCGAGTGATATCAGCCTGACCATGCTCATCGCCCACAAAACATCCTTTACCAGCCGCGTATGCGCCGTGCTCGGCAAAGAGATCGTGCCACTGGTGTTCTCTGTTTCGACTTTGCCGCATAAGGTCGCCTGGTTCGATCCGACACGTCTGCGTTTTGAACAACAGGGCAAGGTCTGGCAGCCCGATTCGACTAAGCTCGATGATGCGATGATTTTCATCGGTGACGACAAGCGTTTTGGTGGTATGATTGCCAGCGGAGAAATCCATCAGGCCGTGCTTTTGCTGCCCGACTGGTTCGATGTCGCAGCGCCGATCTTCGTTTCATATCATCGTGCTGCGCGCACGATTCCGGTTTACTCGCAAATCAGTGTTTCCAGAGAGAAAAACCGGGGTCGCTGAAGAGTTTGGCCTGTGGAAATGCTTGTACCTATTTCGCTGCTCCCGGGCTTGATGGGCGTTGTGGGCATGTGCTCCGCTCACAGTCCGGATTGCATCAGGGAAATGGGCGAAAAAAAAGAGCGCCCAACCCGGGAGCCCCCGGTACGTCGTTACGCTTTGGCCGGCATGACGGATACCGATCTCTGCATCAGGCCTGATTGGCTGAGTTAAAAGGATAACCAGAAGATAACAAAAAGAAACTCCGGCTCATCCGATCCCCGGCAGCGGTCGATGTAAACAGGTTGCAGTTCCTCTCTGTCCGCACCGTTTATCCCCCTTTTTTCAACTCCAGATATCCTGCCTCGCGCCCCGTTTGTAACTTATAGATTATGCAACATGTTAAGCGATTTTAAAAACAAATACTGTTGACTTTGGACACCTAAATTAATATATTTTTCGATTCGCGAGAGTGGCGAAATTGGCATACGCGCCAGATTTAGGATCTGGTGCCCTCGGGCGTGGGGGTTCGAGTCCCCCCTCTCGCATCACGGTCTGATTTTTTACGCTGATAGCGGGCGTTCTGATATGCCCGTTTCCTTTTTTGATCTGCAAGCGCCCGGTGCTTTTTCTCCTGCTGGCAGGCCGATCACCGCTGGATTTTGGCGTGAAAAATTCGTAGATTGTAAAATCCGTAATGAGATAAATTAAGTTTACAGGAGTTTCCTTGAACGTACAGGTTACAGAAGAACAGGGATGGGCGCGCACCCTCCTCATCGATGTCCCTTATGATGAGCTCAAGCCGGGGTTTGAAAAAGCTCTGAAAAAGATCCGCAAAGATGCGAAGATGGAGGGCTTCCGCAAAGGTAAAGTGCCTATGGGGATCATCAAACGGCTTTATGGTGCGCAGGTGGAGCTGGATACTCTCGAGGACATGCTTCCGGAAATTTTGCACAAGGCGTTTGTGGAAAAAGAGCTTAAAGTTGTCACCCGCCCTACGGTGAACAAAATCGATTTTCATCCCGGCAGTGATCTCAGTCTGGAAGTCAGGGTAGAAGTCGAGCCGGAGTTTGAATTAAAAAAGTATGAAAACTTCAAGTTTGATTACGATGTGTACGAGGTAACAGAAGATGACATCGCCGAGGCGATCGAGAGAATCCGGGAGGAATATTCCAATTGGAAAACTCTTGAAGATGAGCCTGCTGCTGAGGACGACCATGTTGTACTCGATATGCAGAAGCTGGATGAGAGCGGCATGCCTCTGGTCGGTAAAAAGACCGAAGAGTATTTCCCTTTAAGCGATGGCGGCGAGCTTACAGAGATCGGCCGTCAGCTTCTCGGTGCCAAAAAGGGTGAGACACGCAAGATCGTGTACGCAGTCCCTGACGATGATGACCCGGAGGCACCGGTTGCCCCGGGCCCCTGCGAAGTGACGGTCAAGGAAGTTTATCGCCAGGTGTTACCTGACATCGATGATGAACTTGCCAAGGATACCGGTGAATTCGAAACACTTGAGGAGATGAAAAAGGGCATCGGGGAGAAGATCCGCACCTCAGCTCAGAAGAATTTCGATGATGTGCTGTATGAAAAAATCATCGATAAGTTGATCGAGAACAATCCTTTTGATCTCCCTGAAGGCATGATCGAAGAGCGCCTGGATGAACTCATCACGGAGCTTCGGGAAGAAGCGGAGAGGACCGGGGGGGAAGTCGATGAGGATGAAGCTCGCAGAAAGTATCGCGACATGGTTGTATCCCAGATTAAGTGGCAGCTCATCCGCGATAAACTGATCAAACATTTTGACATCAAAGTAGAAGATGATGCGGTACGCAAAGAGTTTGAGAAACTGACCGCCGAGTACAACTTACCCAATATCGATGCGGCGTGGGAATCGTTCCGGCTTGATTTCAACCAGTATAGTCGTCTTGCCGGTCGTGTTTTGAGCCAGCGGTTGTTTGAAGAGCTGAAGTCGCGGCAGAAGCTGAAAGAAAAGAAAATTACCATCAAGGATATCCGCAAAGCGAACGAAAAAAGAGCAAAGAAGTCAGCTTGAGAGAACCTCCCGCCAGGGAGGGACAACTATGACCTCTGCATTGGTATGCATCTCTGGTTTTCCCCCGTTTTCTCTTTTGCACACAAAGAGCTTGTCTTGAGGATCGGGCTAACTGAACAACTTAGCGAGGATTGCGCATGAGTTTAATTCCCATGGTAGTAGAACAAACCGGGCGTGGCGAGCGTGCCTACGATATTTACTCCCGGTTGTTGAAGGAACGGATCATTTTTCTCGGTACACCGATAGATGATAACATCGCCAGTTTGACGATTGCCCAGCTTCTTTTTCTGGCTGCTGA
>WFTM01000318.1 GCA_015485525.1 Candidatus Zhuqueibacterota bacterium
CCGAAGTCATCCAACCGTTCTTCGAGAATTTTGGCATTGCTGAGCAGCTCATCGCGGGAGATCGGTGCAACTGTCGTCTCAGGCCTGTGCAACAAATCGAGGGCGGGGAAGACATAAGCGTCGCGGCTCGGTGCCAGAGCAGCATCGTCTTCACTCAGTTCCTGGTTCAAATCATCGCGTTCGTGCACCGTTACCTGCGAATCACCTTGCCGTCCCAGCTCTGGTGAGGAGGATGGTGCAAGATCCGGCTCAGCCGGCTGCGGGCGCTGCGAGGGTGGCTGCAGGTCAGGCATACGCGGCGGGCGCTGCTCCAGAGGCAGCTCGTGGGATGGGCGTTGTTCCTGGTCAAAAAGATCAGCCTGCTGCGTGCTCTGCTGTCCTGTTTTTTTGCTGCCGGAGAACATCCTGCTGCCCATTCTTTGCTTTTTAACTGCCGCGTGGCGGGGAATTTTCGGCTTTTTGAATCGTTTTACCTGCTCCACGCTCCAATTGAGCACAGCTGCAATTCCGGCGAGCACGCTTGATATCATCGAATCGATACTGACCCGGGTGATGGCGATGACAGCGACCAGGGCGATGGCGATGAGAATCACCATGCTGCCGACACTCCCGAAATAGGTGTACAGCTTGGTCGCGATAAAACCGCCAACCAGCCCGGAGAACTCAAAGCCATAAGGGAACTCCCCGGGTGCAGCTGCCTGCGGCAGGCCGAGAATAGTGGCAATATAGAGAGCAAGGACGAGGGCAAAAAGCGTAGCCCGTGCCAACCCGGAGGGATCATTGCCACGAAACCGATTCCACCCCCATGCCATGAGCAGAAATGGCACCACCACCGCCGGATAGCCGATGAACATCTTGATCAGATAGAAAGAAATATATACGCCGACCACACCCATGGCATTTTTCACCGCAATCAGTCGCAGCCCGCTCGGCTCTTCTGATGGGTCATAAGTGATCAGACTGAGCAGAACCAACACGCCCAGGGTCATCAGCAGAATGCCGAAAATTTCCTCATCCTGGCGGCGGGTATCTTTTTTCTTTTTTCTGGTTGCCATTATTCTCAGTAAGATCGTTCATCCCGCAGTGGTATCAGACAGTGCTTCGCGACCGGGGATGAAACGTTCATGTACACACAAACCGGAGTGGATTCATGATTTTTTCGGATTATAGAAAGGCGTTTTTACAACGCGTGCAGCCGCTTCTTTCTTGCGGACCTGCACTGTCAGTTCCGTGCCGACAGCAGCCAGGTCCGAGCGCACATAGGCCATGGCAATGGGCTTGCCGAGACTGATCGACAGGCTGCCGCTGGTCACCACACCCACGGGTTCACCGGCGTGGAGCACTGCAAACCCATGGCGCGCAATATTTCTCCCTTCCAGCTCGAGTCCGATGAGCTTGCGGCCGGGGCCGTTTTCCTTCACTTGCGCGATCGCTTCACGGCCGATAAAATCGCCTTTGTCCAGCCTGGTAATCCACCCCAGGCCGGCCTCGATCGGGTTGGTGGTTTTGTCGATATCATTGCCGTAAAGACAGTATTTCATCTCCAGCCGCAGGGTGTCACGGGCGCCGAGACCGATCGGCTCGATGTCATTTTCCGCTCCGGCTTCGGTCATCATATTCCACAATTTCGGTGCTTCTTCCGCCGGCATGGCGACTTCAAAGCCGTCCTCGCCGGTGTACCCGGTGCGGGAGATCATCACCGGAACACCTGCGATCGTCCCTGTGCCAAACCAGTAAAATCGTATCGAAGACAAATCGATATCCGTGATTTTTTGCAGAACTTTTTCCGCATTGCGGCCCTGAACAGCAATCAGCCCCGTGGCGTCGCTCTCGTCGCGGATATCGACATCATTGGTTGCATGCTCCCGCAGCCAGGCCAAATCTTTCTCCAGATTGGAGGCATTGACGACCATCATGTAGTGGTCTTCATGGCGATAGACGATCAGGTCATCGACGATACCGCCGTCCGGATAGCACATGGCAGAGTATTGCGCCTGCCCGACAGCCAGTTTGCTGACATCGTTGATGGTCATTTTCTGCAGAAAGGCCAATGCGCCAGGCCCGTGGAAAGTAAACTCACCCATGTGGGAAACATCAAAAAGCCCGACAGATTGCCGGACTTTGTTGTGCTCGTCAACGATACCGCGGTACTGCACCGGCATCAGATAGCCGGCAAAATCGACCATTTTAGCCCCGGCGGCAACGTGCACATCATATAAAGTCGTTTTTTTTGCATTCATGTGATCGGTTTCTCTATTCAGAAGGGTTTTAGATTTATCTCCGTATGTTCAAATTTATCAAGATAGCAGGGGCAATGCACTCTGGCAATATTTTTTTTAAATATTTTAAATTATTTCTTCGGGAGGGCCTAAGGATACTCGAAATCATTTCCGGAGAAAAAGGCGAAGGCGGGCGAGGCACTCCGGGCAAAATCTTCTATTTCTATCCTCGAGCCCTGCCCGCCTGAATCGGGGACGGGCGATGCATTCCAGGCAAAATCTTTCCTTCCATCCTCGATCCCTGCCAGGAAGCCTGCCAATCGAGGAAGAGCTATTTCATTCCCCGGGGAATCGAGCACGGGCGATGCATTCCAGGCAATCCAGTCCTTCCATCCTCGCCCCCTGCCAGGAATGCATCGCCCCAACGATCCAGGCAAAATCTTCCATTCCATCCTCGCCCCTTGCCAGGAATGCATCGCCCCAACGCCCGGAGCAACCACGCCCTTCTATCCCCGATCCCCTGCCAGAAAGCCTGAGCCCATCAAAGAAAAGCTTTTTCATTTCCCCCGGGGAATCGGGGACGGGCGATGCATTCCTGGCAAAATCTTTCCTTCTATCTTCGCCCCCTGCCAGGAATGCATCGCCCCAACGATCCAGGCAAAATCTTTCCTTCTATCTTCGCCCCTTGCCAGGAATGCATCGCCCCACCCCAACGCCCGGGGAGATATCTTCCTCCTACCCTCCCCCCAGCCGGAAATCCAGCGCTTCTATAAAAATAACCGCCGGATATCATTAAAAATGACAAAAACCATGATGCCGAGC
>WFTM01000319.1 GCA_015485525.1 Candidatus Zhuqueibacterota bacterium
ACTGGGGTATGCTGAATGATGCAAAGTACCGTACTGCACGACATGAATGTCGCGGTACAGCCTGGGCGACCCGCCGGGTGCCCTTATTGAAAATCAACCCACACGATTTGAGGAAGAGCCAAAATTTTCAACAATCCCGACATACTTTGTGTGCTGCGCACATATGTGTATAAATCAGATCAGGTCGCTTCGGGAATGCTCGTATCTGAAACTGGATTTTTTTGCGGGCATTTGTTCATCTTCTTGCAGGTCAGTCCGGGATTATCCGTGAGGATGGCATCGCAGCCGATCAGGCGGTAGTACCACAGCCGCCGCTCCGGAGTGGGGTCCAGGGGACACACGCCCTGTCCCCGCCGGTGTGCGAGCCAGGTATAGAACGGATTGATGAACAGTATCGGCCAGAACGGGCCGAGCAAGTTGGATTCGCGTTCGGGGCGAATTTGTGTCAGCGTCAGCCAGGCCAGAGGGATATCCGGAGCCAGATCGCGGAAGTGCTGCAGGCGTGCCATGGAGAACGAACCCAGCACACAACGTTCGGCAATGCCTCCGCTTGTGAGTTCATCGATAAGCTGGCGGCAGACATCGCGGTCGGTGAAGCAGTCGCTTTTCAGCTCGAGCATGGTCGCCCTGTCCTCGGGGAGGATGGCCATAAATTCCGCAAGCGTGGGGATTTTTTCACTCCTGTATTCCGGCATGCCGCAGGATGCGCTGAGTTTTTTCAGCTCAGCGAGAGACATTTCGCTGACTTTGCCTGTGCCGTCGGTTGTTCTGTCCACAGTGCTGTCGTGAATGCAGACAAAAATGCCGTCAGCCGTCTGGTGCAGGTCGGTTTCGAGCAGGTCTGCGCCATCCTGCAGAGCCCTGCGGAACGCAGCCAGAGTGTTTTCCGGCATCAGGGCCTTGCTGCCCCGATGCGCCATGATGTAGGGTTTTTCTTTCCCCGGTATCGATGGAATGGATCTCGTGGCCAAATGATGTCCTTTCTGGTGAAAAAATGATGGCTGTTTGCTCTTCGCAGAGGCGAACACAGCCGGAAAAAGCTAACAGCAGCCTGCTCATCTCTCATCTCGTCACACCGCTCCCGCGCGCGCCCCCGTGCCGAGCCCTGCGGGCAGAGACTGCCCATGGTAAAATGATAATATTCTGCTTCAGGCGCAGGCACATGAAAGTTTCCCGAATCATCGTGATTTTTTTGCGTAAGTGCAATGTTTTCTTTTTACATTTTGCTTCCCGTTCAACGCGCCCAGGCCGGAATACCGGCAGTGATGCCGAAAACAGGTATGACGACGTACCATGTGATCAGCGTCACCAGAACAACGCCGGCCAGGTTGAGCAGAAAGCCGGTTTTGACCATATCCGGTATGGAAATATAACCGGAACCGAAAATGATCGCATTGGGTGGCGTTGCCACGGGAAGCATAAAAGCGCATGAGGCTGAAATTGTTGCCGGTATCATCAGTAAAAACGGGTGCACACCGATTCCCGTGGCCGTACTGGCAAGGATCGGCATAAACAGGGTGGAAGTAGCCGTGTTCGATGTGACCTCGGTGAGGAACGTGAGGGTCAGGCAGATGAGCAGAATCATCACTGGTACAGGAACGGATGCAAACAAGTGCAGTTGTCCGCCGATCCATTCTGCCAGACCACTGGTTTTAAAACCTGCGGCCAGTGCGATGCCGCCTCCGAAAAGCAGCAGAATACCCCATGGGATTTTATCGGCATCACGCCATTCGAGCAGGAAATGCGCGGTGTTGCTGCCGGCGGGCAGGAGAAACAGCACCACAGCAGCACCCATTGCGACGGTGGCGTCATTGACCGTGCTCGACAACCCCAGTCTCGACGCCCATCCTTCGATAAATACGTTACCGAGCAGCAGGTCACCACGGGTGATCCATGCCAGGGCTGTCAATACGAAAACCGCGCTCACGAGGCGTTCATCTCTGGTCATCGGGCCCAGCTTGTTTATCTCTTCGCGGATAATTGCACGGCCCCCGCCGGCAAAATTACTCTGCATGGGAAACATGACGCGGGTGAGGATGAGCCAGATCACCGGCAGGAAAATCATCACCAACAGCAAGCCGGGAATCAGCCACTGTGCAAAACCGATAGGCGGCGCCTGAGGATAGAGCGCAGCCACCGAGCTGCTGAAGACGATGTTTGGTGGAGTGCCGATAAGCGTACCGATACCGCCGACACTGGCAGAATAGGCGATAGCCAGCATGAGTGCAACGCGGAAACGCATGATCGCATGTTTTTCTGCCCGGTTTTTTTCCTCGAGGTGCACGACGATGGCCAGGCCGATGGGAAACATCATCAGTGCGGTGGCGGTATTGGATATCCACATGGACAGAAAGGCCGTGGCGACCATAAAGCCGAGAACCAGCCTGCCCGGGCTGCTGCCAATCCGCAGGATCACATGCAGGGCGATGCGCCGGTGCAGATGCCATTTCTGCATGGCGATGGCAATGAAAAATCCGCCCATAAACAGAAAAACATTGCTGTGCGCATAGCTTTGGGCCACTTTGCCAAAAGCAGAAACATTCAGCACAGGAAAAAAAACGAGAGGCAACAGAGCTGTGACCGGGATGGGGATAGCTTCGGTGGTCCAGAGAAGGGCCATCATGGCTGCTACGGCGAGGACCCTATGGCCCTCTACAGACAGACCGGGCAGCTCAATGGCAAAGAGTACCAGCAGGAACAGGGGAAGTGCGAGGATGTATCCTGTTTTTTCGCGGATACCGCGAGAAGGACGTGGGTCTGTGGCAACCATGGGTTTCGGTTTGTTGTCAGCTTTTGATGTGACAGGATCAGGGCAAACGCTGATTTGTCAATGAATAGATATAGATTTGTATTTTATTGAATTCTTCCGGAAAAACAAAGAGAAAGCGGCCAATATAACTGCTTCGCGTGTCGCGTGCGATGTCGCAGAACAGTTCGATGCACTATAATAAAAAAGCCGCCGGTGCACAAGCATCAGGCGGCTTTTTGGGAAATGGGTACAGCTCAGGGCGCTTCCAGACCAAAAGCCACATAGTTGATGCGGATGTAGTCATTCCACTTATCCGGTACCTCGTCTTCAGGATAGATCGCTTCGGGCGGGCATTCCGGTTCGCAGGCGCCGCAATCGATGCACTCCTCGGGGTGGATGTACAGCATCGGCTTGTAGTCAGGGTCGCCCTCTTTCAGCATGGTTGCATCCACTTCGTAGATACAATCCACCGGGCATACATCGACACAGGCGCGGTCGCGAACGTCCACACACGGTTCGGCAATGATATAGGTCATATGTCAGCCTCCTCATTGGATTGTTCAGGGTGATGTCTTGCTCCTTTTTGCAGGATGCGCAGACAGGTTTGTTCTGTTTCGAGTAAAACGTCAGAGAAGTTGACGGCGAGCTGGCCGGTTTTGAGGTGAAAAACCGTTTGAATCAGCACACCGAGCACCATGGCGCTGGCAAGGCGTGTATCCATGAGGCGAAAACTGCCCTGCACCTGGCCGTGGCGGATAATGCGTTCGAGCATGGTTTGCGGTTTCATGCGCGACTGCACGCTTTTGCGCAGCTCGGTCTGGTAGGCTGCGACGATAAAACTGTAGTGTTTATGGTGCTTGCGCGAAAAAGCGAAAAACCCCCGGATGTACTGGCGCAGCATATCTGTTGCGTCGCCGCTGGCAGGAAGCCATGAGCTCAGGAAACGAAAGAACAAGGTTTCCGTGCGTTCGAAGATGTATGCTGCAAGTTCATCCTTGCTGGCAAAGTGGCGGTAGATCGTCCCTTCGGAAACCCCTGCACGGCGGGCGATATCCTTTGTCGTCGTTGCGCGGATACCCTTTTGGCGAAATAAACTCAGAGCAGCGGCTACGACGAGCTCTTTTTTACTGCTGACGCGCGGCATGGCTTTCCGTTTTTTGTATTCGATTCTTCCGGGACTGTGCACCAAAAATAAACAGTGTAAGTGAGTATTTACTTACTTATACAAACTATGTCGGCAGAAAACAAGGATTTTTTGCCGACATAATCGATTTGTCACACGTCCTTTCAGGAGTTTTCCCATCTCTCGTCACACCGCTCCAGCGCCCCCCCCAACCCGGGATATCATCTTTTTAGCCTTGTAACAGGCACGCTGAAGCATGCACTACGAACGTTTCATCCCCTGTTGCCGCCCTGCCGTCTCAAGAGCGTCACCGTGCCTCGGGCTTGCTTTTCATATGCCGGCAGATTATATTAACTGATTTATACAGATAACCACACTTCACGCTGGCATGTCGGGAAAGCTGAAACGTTTCGTTTTACAGCGTCAGGCGTCAGAAAACTCCGTACGTTTGAACATTGCCCTGTTTGTCTGAAGGTTTGCCGCTTGTCAGAATCTCGCATATTCTCAAACAGAATCATACAGGAAAAACTTAAGAAATGAACACAGCTCTCTTCGACTGTTTCTCGGGGATCAGTGGTGATATGACGCTTGGGGCTCTGCTCGATACAGGTTTGCCGCACGACTTGCTGCTCGGGTTGCCCGACGCACTGAAGCTGCGCGATACCAGTTTGCGTATCAGTTCGGTTGAAAAAAACGGCATCACTGCCACCCGCGTTATCGTCGATATTCCGCACGAACACGTGCACCGGCATTTGCGCGACGTCGTGGAAATCATCGAAAACGGTGATATCAGCGAGCGGGCGCGTGCTCTGGCGATAACGATCTTTACATATCTCGCCGAGGCCGAGGCCCGCGTGCACGGCATTGCTGTCGAAAAAGTACATTTTCACGAAGTCGGCGCTCTTGATGCCATCGTAGATATCACTGGAGCTGCCGTTCTCTGGGATGCCCTCGGCATCGAAAAAGCCTGGGCCGGCCCGGTGGCTGTTGGCGGCGGTCGGGTAAAGATTGCTCATGGGCTGTATCCTGTGCCTGCCCCGGCGACCCTGGGGCTGCTGCAGGGATTTACTCTTGAACAGGGGCCCGTGCAGAAGGAGTTGGTCACCCCCACGGGCGCGGCCATTCTCAAAGCCTGTGTTGCCAATCCTGCTGAAACTCCGCCGCCGTTCCGGCTTACCTCTGTCGGCTATGGTGCCGGCAGCATGACTCATGAGCATGTGCCGAATGTTTTGCGCGTTCAGCTCGGTGAGC
>WFTM01000320.1 GCA_015485525.1 Candidatus Zhuqueibacterota bacterium
AGCCGGAAGGAGAGTTTGCTCACCGCTGCTGCGCGTATTTTTCGTGCTTTGCTGTTGTTGGTGTAGTTGACGTCGAGCACGACTTTGTTCTCCGGATCGATGGTGGCGGAAACCAGTTTGGCCGCGCGCTTGTAGCGATATTTTTTCCACAGTTCTTTGCCGTCCCAGCGTTCTGTGATCACCTCGCCATCGGAGAATTCAACGCGTAATTCGACCGGGAAGATGAAATCCCCCAGCCTGCGCAGGTTGACACCGCTGAGGTAAATTTTTTCTTCATCTGCATCTGAACTGTCTTCTGCAGGCGCCGTACTCACACTGTCTGGCATTTCGTCATCGTCTGTGCTGATGCTGTCCTGCCCGCTGGTGCTCATGTCAAAATCAAAGCCGCCCGGCTCGCGTTCCGGCACGCTGAAAATCCGATCGACGCTGTAATCGAGCACTTTATTGCTGTAAACAGCCTGGTCGAAAAACCAGTTCAGGTCCTGGCCCGAAACCTCGTTGGCAACCGCGATAAAATCCCTTGTTGTGGGATGCTTGAAGCGCCAGCGCCTGACATATTCGCGCATGATTTCCTGCATTTTCTCCTTGCCGAGATAGTTCTGCAGCGTCGTCAGCACGACGCCGGGTTTGGAATAGGAGTTGACGCCGTAACTGCGGCTGTCATAGTATTCCCACGCTTTGCGCAGCATCGGGTCGATGTCTGCATTCAGCACGTACTGCATGCGGTGTAATTCAATATCGTTGATCTTGACGCCGAGCAGATCGACCATATTGCCCTGGTCGCCATAAGCATCGTTCATGATCTGTATTTCCGTGTATGTGTTGATGCCCTCGTCGAGCCAGCTTTCCTCGAATTCATTTGAGGCGAGCAGATGGTACCAGAAGTTGTGCCCGAATTCGTGGATGATCACCATCTCGACAGCGCGCAAACCTTCCGGCAAACCATAAGCCGTGCCGGCGGTGATCAGCGTGGGATACTCCATGCCGCCGGAGCCGCTGGCACCACGGCGTGGATCGACGACAGTCAGATTGGGGAAGGGGTAGTCGCCGTACCAGTTCTGAAAGTACTCCACAGCAGTTTTGGCCGCATCGAGATGGCGTTCTCCCTGGTAAGCGTGGTCCGGCTGCATCAGCACCCGGATGCTGACATCCTGGGCCTGACCGGTAAATTCGACGAACTCCGGGCTGGTCGTCCAGGCGAAATCATGCACATCTTCGGCGTGGTAAAAATGGGTTGCCGTACCATCTCCATTTTTCCGGACGCTGACCTCGATGCCCGTGGCGCCGACGATATTTTCCTCCGGAACAGTCATGCGCACGTTGTACACACCGAAATCTGCGAAAAATTCCGAGTTGGCGTGGAACTGGTGACAGTTCCATGTGCCATCCGGCATCAGGACGCCTATTTTCGGGAACCACTGGCCGATGAAAAAATATTCTTTTTTAGCGCCGGTGCGGGCAAAGGGTGGTTCCGGCAGTTTGGCCGTGAAATCGATGGCCAGGCGGATGGTTCCACCCGGCGGTACCGGCCGGGGCAACGGCACGCGGAAGACGGTTTTATCATCCTCATTGTTATCATCCGGCTGGATGAACTCCATGGCACCGGTGAGGTCTTCCCCGCCTTTGATGGCAAAACGAGTCACATCGATGAAGCCCCAGCCATCCTTGTCGATTTTATTGCCGCGATGCACACCGCCCGTACGTTTCATGAAGGTCGATCTGGAGTTGCGAAAGGCGTTGAGATAGAGATGGAAGCGTAGTTCCGTCGCGCTGTGTTGGGTTTTGTTGTGCCAGATCAGAATCTCCTGGCCTGTGAGAATCCGCGTGTCCGGGTCGAGCCGGACATCGATGTCGTAGTTTGCGATTCGCGGACTCAGCGGCTCTTCAAAGAGAACCGGTGCCTCCTGCGCCATCAGCGGGCTGATGAGCAGGAAAAAGACTGATGTGAAAAAGGAGATACGTTTGATTTTGTTCATGTCCTGCCTCCGTTTTTGTTGGTATGAAAAATGTATTGATTTTTCAGAAAAGTGGTTTTCTCGTGACACCGCTCCAGCGGTGTCACGCCCCTCCCGCCGCTCCGGCGTCGCCGGCTCTGAACCCGGCCATCTGACACTGTCCACCCAAAACAAAATATCTGCTGTTTTGCCGCGCCGGGCAACACCGGCGGCTTTTTGGGCATGCTGAAGCGTGCACTACGAACGTGTCATCTCGTCACATCGTTTTTATTCTGCGGCACAGCGGTAATGTAAGAATAAACCGGGATATGAGAGAAAGAGAATTTTGTTGCATTTTTTATGGCAAAGAACGGGCGTCGAGCTTTGATCGCTTGCAATTTCACCGGCTAAATGCTACCTTGCTGTTGCGTGCTTTTACCACAAACACCCGGGCTCGGGTACGTGCCGGAAAAGGTGAGATTCCGGCACTTCGCTTCGCCTGGCCGGAATGACAGATGCCAATATCTGAATAAGGCCTGGTTAGCTGAGTTAACTGAATATTCAGAGCGATTCGACAATAAACCCCGGTAAATATTCAAGCAAACAAAACTGTGTGGAGGTGCCTTTATGGAAAAGGAAAAGTCCATCGACAAGTATTTTGACGAAGCAATTCGCAAAATCAACGAAGGTATGAACCGGATTGCGGCCAAAACCGA
>WFTM01000321.1 GCA_015485525.1 Candidatus Zhuqueibacterota bacterium
CCCAGTACTCTTTGCGCTCTTCGCGCCTTCGCGGTAAAACCCGGCTTCAGCCCTATGCTGAGAGAACGGGGTAACCAGACATTTTTCAGGTTAGAAACAAAAAAGCCCGAATCCTGCGTGCAGAGGACTCGGGCTTTATCTATTCAAAAATCTATTGAATACCGCTGGTCACCAACGGAATAAGCACATGACTCCTCTGCACCGGCAGGCCGGGTGATGATGATGGGTGCGATGGATGTTGAGGAGCTGTGCCATATTTTTATATTTTCGTCTGCGTTTGAATGAAAAATCGAAGCGTATTTTCGGGAGCATCTCTCCCTTTTTCAAAAATCAGGGCATTAATATAGCCACCGAAGTTGCGGGATGCAAGATAAATTTCATTCCCTGCGAATGCGGGGACAGGGCTCGCACACCTGAAGCATTCCCGGGCTGGTACTGTACAGCTTGCTTTTCTGCCATGTCCGATTATCATTACCCAAACCCGAAGAGACATCAGGATGTGTTTTATGACAGGATTACGGGCTCACCCAGAAATCAGGGTGTAAAACCAATACTTTCTCATCCTGTCGATCCTTTGAGGCCCGTAAAGCGCACGCTGTAATACTGTGACAATTCATTTTGAGAAACAGCAACCCCCGCAACCGAATCCGGAGTCCGAAAGATGCCTGAAGCCAGTCCCAACCAGCCCCAATTCAAACGCAGCCTCGGCCTGCTCGATGGCATCGTCCTGCTCGTCGGCATAACGATTGGCGCAGGCATCTATTCGACGCCGCAGAAAATAGCCGGTTATTTCAGCTCCTTCGAGATGATTCTGGCCATGTGGTTGCTCGTCGGGGTTTTTGTCTTTATCGGCGGGCTGGTCTATGCCGAGCTCGGCGCACGCTTTCCACGCACGGGCGGCGAATACGTGTACATCTCGCGTGCGTTCGGCCCGGAAGCTGGTTTTATCTTCGGCTGGGCACAACTGTTCATCATCCGCACCAGCCCGGCTGCCGGTCTGGCGATCATCACCGTGGACTATCTCGGCCATTTCGTGCCCCTCAGCGAGTCTCAGCAAACGCTGGCCAGCCTGCTGCTGATCGCCCTCCTCGGGGCCCTGAACTATGTGGGCATCGATCGCGCCAGCCGTTTTCAACTCATTTCAACCGTGATCAAGGTAGGAGGCATCTTCTTCCTTGTGTTCGCCGGGCTGCTGTTGCTGGACCCTGACACGGTTCGTTTTGCCGAAACCGCTGCGCCCTCGGCCGGGGCATCCTGGTTCGGCCGCTTCGGCGCAGCCATGCTGCTGATCGTCTTTTCCTACCTGGGCTGGGATCGTGTCGGATATGTAGCCGAGGAAATGCGCGATCCGAAACGCACCGTTGTGCGCAGCATGTTCTGGGGCATTTCGATCGTGATTCTGGTCTATGTTCTCGCCAATATCCTCTACCACGGCGTGCTTGGGATCGAGGGTGTGCGCGCAACAAAGACCGTGGCCGCCGAGGTCTCCGTGCGCCTGTTCGGAGCATGGGGCGCCGGCCTGATCGCCATCTCGGTGATGTTCAGCGCCTCAGGCAGCATCAACGGCACGATGATGACCGCGCCGCGCGTGTACTACGCCATGGCCCACGACGGCCTCTTTTTCAAATGGTTTGATTATGTACACCCGCTCTACCGCACGCCATCGCGGGCGATCCTCATACATTGCCTGTGGGCCGGTGTCATCCTGCTCGTACGGCAAAACTTTGAGAACATCGTCGCCGGCATGACCTTCGCCATCCTGATTTTTTATGCCACTACCGCCCTGGCGCTGTTCAAATTCCGCCGCCAAAGCCTCGGCGAGAAAGAAGGATTTCGCATCCCCTGGTACCCGGCTCTGCCCGGATTTTACCTCGCAGGGATCGTCACGCTGCTGATTATCCGCATAACCTTTGACTTCGAGAAATCCCTGATCGACCTCGCTTTCATCGCTACAGGGCTGCCTTTTGCTCTGTACCGGTTTATGAAACGCAGCGCGGCATCGTAAGCGCAATAAAGACGGAATAACCCATCGTATCGATAACTCCACGGGAGGATACTATGTTTATCAAAAAATCACTTTTTCTGCTTTCAGTCCTTCTCCTGACCCTGTTTCTGGCCACACAGCAGGCCTGCACGCCGGTTCAGGGGGGAACCGATGTGGAAAAAAGGCTCGAAGAACTGGGCATCACGCTGACGACGCCATCGAAACCGCTGGCTAACTACGTGCACGCTGTCCGCAGCGGTAATCTGGTTTTTCTCGCCGGCCATGGCCCGCGCGACGAAGCCGGCAAGCTCATCACCGGCAAGGTTGGCCGGGACCTGGACATCAAGGCAGGCCAGCATGCCGCACGCCGCACCGCGATCAGCCTGCTCTCCTCGCTGAAAGCTGAAATCGGCGATCTGAACAAAGTCAAACGTATCGTCAAAGTTCTGGGCATGGTCAACGCGACCGAAGACTTCACGCAGCACCCCAGGGTCATCAACGGCTGCTCTGATTTGCTCGTCGAGGTTTTCGGTGAAAAGGGCAAACATGCCCGGGCAGCGGTCGGCATGGCCTCCCTGCCGATGAATATCGCCGTCGAAATCGAGATGATCGTCGAAATCGAGTAAAGCCTTGCTAACCTGTATTATTCACAAAATACTTTAAGAGCAGGCGCAACTACTTTAATATTTTATATATTACAGCTTGTAATCTCAGGGTATCCAGTTTACTCAGCAAACCAGGCCCGACCCAGTTTCCGACATTTGTCATTCCGGCCAAGCGAAGCGCCGTGCCGGAATCTCATCTTTTCGGGCACATGCCTGAGTCTGGGAGATTCCGGTCTTCCGCTGCGCGGAAACCGGAATGACAGCACTGGTGCAGGCGCGTGCTTTTTGTCGGGTGGTCTGATTGAAAAGATGCAACCATGCTGAGTTAAGTGGATAACCAGACTTGTAATCCTTTCAAACGTAGTTTTCGAAAGACTTGTATATCTCGCAGTGACGCAGAGCACGCTGTTTTTAGCAGAAATTAACCATTCTTTCTCTGCACTCACTGCGTTTCTGCGAGAATAATGCAGGCTAAAACCATGCGAAGGTTTGAAACCTTCGCATGGTTGCTTTTTTTCATTTTGAAAAACGCCACTTTTCACTATAAAATCCAACAGCCCTTTTCTTCGGATATTCCTGCAAAATCACAGTGCGGGAAATCAAACCTAACAACTTAATTAACAGCAACTTCCGCCGCACTCATACAAGCGTTACCCTTCCTGGCATACTCCTTGCGCATCACACGCGTAAATTGTTATACGAACGCAAAAAACCAGGATCGGTCATGCACGACTTTGTCATCTCCTTTCACATTACGAAAATTCCGATCGCGCTTTTTGAGCATCTCGCCGGGCTGTTTCAGGAGCCGGAAACCCTGACCCGCCGGATTCTCGATAATGTGGCGGAGGAGACATTCCTGATCAGCCTGTCCACCTGTAACCGCATCGAGCTGTATGGCACCAGCGCCAATGAAAACGGCGCTGATGTGTGTCTGCGCTCGCTGGCGGCTCTGAACGGTCTGGGCTTTCCAGCACTTCGGAGCTACGCAGAGATCTACACCGGCAAGGCCATGCACGAGCATCTGTTTCACACCATCGCCGGGTTGAAATCCATCGCCGTGGGTGAGACGGAAATTCAGGGACAGATTCGCACCGCGTACCAGCTCGCACGCGAGCACAAAACCGTGAACGATCGCCTCGGCCGCATCATGGAAGCGGCCCTGCATGCGGGCAAACGTGCGCGCCAGCAGACCGGCATCGAGCAGGCGAAAATCTCCCTCGGCAATCTGGCGCTGCGCACACTGAAACAACGCGGGTCGCTGGCCCCTGCGACACGAGCAGTAATCATCGGTACCGGGAAAATGGCGCGCAATGCCGCGGAATATCTGCTCAAGACCGGCATCAGCAGTGAGATCACCATGCTGAGCAGTGCTCCGGAGCAGCGCCGCCAACAACTCGCCTATCTCAATCCCGAGTTACAATCCCTCGACATGTTGCAGGAAACCATCGCCACGGCCGATTTGATTTTTTGTGCTTATGGAACCGAACGCCAGTTTCTCACGCCCGAGCTTCTCGCACCGGTTGCAGCGAACCGCAGCCGGTCACTGTATGTTATCGATATCGCATTACCGCGCGATGCAGACCCGGCCATCGCTGATCTCCCTGAGATCGAACTCATCGACTTTCCTGCGCTGCACGCTATGGAGCTGCACGAAAACCTGCTCGGTTCTGAGGAAATAGAGCGTGCCAGGGCGATTCTTGCGGAGGAGCTGAACTGCCTTGACACAGAGCTGCGCCTTTCCCGCGCCGGCGAGGCTATCGCCTCCTTCCGCCAGCGGGCCGAACAAGTGCGCAAAGTCGAACTTGACCGCACGCTGCGCAGCCTGGAGCACCTTTCCGAGCATGAACAAAAACAGATTCAAAAACTGACACACCGCATCGTGCGCGAGCTGCTGAAAGCACCAACCATCGCCATACGCGAACGGGCACAACGCGGCGAGATCGATCACGAATACGAGCG
>WFTM01000322.1 GCA_015485525.1 Candidatus Zhuqueibacterota bacterium
AACGTTGTATATATGGAAGATGTGATAAGCAGAATGCAACCACGTCAGAGGCTATCATCAACTATCCGTACAAACACCTCGTTGAATGGTTTGGGTAAAACTGGATGCCCTGGGCCCATGAAGACAGAAATCATGGCTTTGTCAAGGAAGGTCCGGAGAGGCAATGCAACAACGACTACCTTTTCGTCGCTTCGCATGAGGATTTGGATCGGGCAGTGTTATGGGAGGCCGTAGCCGAAGTGGCAACACTTCGGGCGCCCCGCGCGCCGGAACTCTTGCGAGTTCCGCTACCTTCGAAAGGGTTTGTGTAAAGGACTGAATGGGTGCAGTAAGTGTCCCGGGTTATCTGCCGAGCAGTACAGCAGTGCCGATGCCGAGTCCATAGCCTGCCAGGATGGCACTCCACTGCGGTATGCCGAAGGTGATCTGCGGAGGTTTCTGCAGCAGGGCGATGTATTTGCTGTTCAGGGAATCATATTTTGCATAGGCTTGATCGTAGCCTGCCTTGAATGCTTCACTTTTCTGTTTTTCCAGCGTGAAGACGCTGTCTTTGAGCGCGATGACCGTACTTTGCAGGGAATCGACCTGCAGCAGTTTGTCGCGCTGCGCCTGGTAGTTGAGTGAATTCTGGTGGTCGATAATGAAGGTCTCGCTAAACCAGAAGGGAATGAGCAGGTAGCGCAGGGAAATATCCTGCTCCTCGTTGTACACCTCTGTCACCCCCCAGTCAGAGCCGGCCATTTCAGGAAAGGTCTGCTCCAGCCGTTTTTGCAGTTCCTCTTCTTTCCGGATCGTGCGCACAGTGAGCTGATCAGCCTGTCTGCGTTGTTCGAGCAGATCGACCTGCATGCGCAGGTTTGCGACGATGACTTGTTTTTCATCGATTTTTTCCTGCAACAGTTGTTGCAGCGAGTCTTTGAAAGCGACTACGGTAAGGATGGAATCACGCGAGGCGCGCAGCTGCTGCATCTCCAGTCTGGCGCGATTGATTTCTTCCTGATCGACGTAGCGAGCCGTGAGCCAGCTCAGGGCGATCAGGAGCAGCACAGCGAAAACACTCACAGCGACGAGCGTTTTTTTAAGCATGGCGAACCTCCAGAAGAGTATTGGTCACGCGGGCAAATCCCAATGCCCGGGCGATGCGAAAGATCAAGTCCTGACTGCCGCGGACTTTTTCATAGGACACACGGTGTCCTCCGGCCTGGGCATTGTACAGCCGGATGTAGGTGTTGCGTCCTTCACGCTGCAGTTCCATGATCAGTCCTTTGACCATACTGCCGGCAGCGACATTCATTTTATCCAGCTCGAGCATGTTTTCCTGGAACAGTTTGTCGAAATCGATGGTGTCGGCGGAGCGGGCCGGCTCTGGTCGTGTGTTGATGTCGATCTGTGCCAGCCCGCAATCCTGGCGCAGGCGTTGCCAGAGCTGCAGGTCGGGTGCCGGGTCGCATTTGTCTCTGCGTACCATGGCGTGACCGATGATGCCGTTGAATTTGAGCAGCTTCTTATCGTAAAAAGCGATGGGGTCACTGGGGACGGAGCGGGGGATGTTGAACCGCGTACACAGATCATCGACGAGCTGGACGAGGGCATCGAGTTGCGCCGCAGTGTAGCGCGCGAAATAGCGATAGCCGCGATAGTCGCTGCCGAAATCAAAGGCCTGGTTGCGATCGAAGCGGGTTTTGGGTGTAATGCGATCAAAACTGTAGAGCTGGCCGTTTTTTTCGATCAGCCCGCCCTCGCTGGCGATCTCGATACCGATGTGGCGTTTTTCGAAGCTGGTTTTCATCTGTGGCGGCCAGGGCAGACCAAATTGCCAGGCCCAGCTTTGTGGGGCAAAAATTTCGTGTACTGTTCCGTCCCGCGCGATGAGATAAGCTGTGCCGATGAGTTCCGACTGGTTGAGCCAATGAAAAAAAGTCGATTGTGCCGTGCCACCGACGGTGTGGTGCAGAGCGATCCCGGTTTTCTCTTCTGCAACCGGAAAATATTGGCTGTCCGGCAGCCGGAGACTGCGATCGATGACGAGGGGCATGATGACCTCCTGTTATGCCTTCGTATCTGTTTATCCACATTTCATTGGCCTGAGCGGGGTTTCACCACGAAGCACGAAGAAAGCTGAGGTATCGTAAAAAACAGTATCGCTGTTCCTGGCATTTCTCTTTGTTTTTCTTCGCGTCTAACCTGTACCTTGTGGTTCAAAAAAACTGCACAGGTGATATTCAAACTCAGGAGCCAGAACGTTCCATCGTTTCCGACATGAGAATGAAAAACCACCTGAAAAGCCCTTTCGCTCAACTGAAGTGGATTTATTTTGGGAACAAAGAAGCAGCAGAAAAAGCTGTTTACTATGGATTGAGATATTCAATTTTCAGTATCTGCTGCCATGTTGTCGTGGATGTTTTATCTCTATCTCTCCGCATCGTGTCATAACCTTTTCGGTTGCACTGCAATTATGATGATGGCGGGCAATTATCTTAAATAAAAACAGTATTTTATTCCCCAAAAAGTCTGGTTATCCACTTAACTCAGTATGGTTGCATCTTTTCAATCAGACCACCCGACAAAAGCACACGCCTGCACCAGTGCTGTCATTCCGGTTTCCGCGCAGCGGAAGACCGGAATCTCCCAGACTCAGGCATGTGCCCGAAAAGATGAGATTCCGGCACGGCGCTTCGCTTGGCCGGAATGACAAATGTCGGAAACTGGGTCGGGACTGGTTTGCTGAGTAAACTGGATACCCTGACCAAAAAAGTATTGTTGGAGCGAATCGTTCAGATGAGGTACGCGTTTCATGAAATGCCCAGAATAAAATAACACCATCTGCTCTTTGATTTCCCGTCCGGGCTCTGCGCCGGCACGGCGGTGCTATTGTCCGGCAGCACGAAACAGGCGGATATAAAAGCCGATCACCTGCGCATAATTTTCCACTTCGATGCGTTCGTTTGTTCCGTGGATGCTTTTCATATCCTGCTGCAAAATGTGAAAGGGTATAAATCGATACACATTTTCGGACAGGCTGCTGAAATGTTTGGCATCAGTACCGGCCATGACAAGATAGGGTGCGATTGCCAGGTCTGGCAGGGGCATGCTGGCGCGGATGGTGTTTTTCAGCAGAGCGAAGGCCGGAGAATCCGTACGCGAAACCGGCGATGGATCGCTGCCGCCGAGCCTGCGGATTTCGACTTGCGGATCATCGATGATGCGGCGCACGCGGGCGACCACGGATTCGCGCGTTTCACCGGGCAGAATGCGGAAGTTGACCACGGCCGTGGCTTCGATCGGCAGCACGTTTTCTTTGACTCCTGCGGAGGCCATGGTCACTGCTGTGGTCGTGCGGATCGAGGCGCTGGCCGAGGGTTTGCCGGACATGACTTTTTTCAGCAGTGGCGCAAAAAGCCACTGGTTGGCGAACAGCAGCCGCTGCAGAAACGGCGCTTTGTCTCCCAGGCCGCGCATCATCTCTGTGGAGTAGCGTAAATTAGCCGGAAAAGGGCTGTCTTCGAGGCGGGTGATGGCGCGGCTGAGGATGCCGATGGCCGTGTGTTTCGGAGGCACTGATGAGTGGCCACCCGCTGCCCGCACGGTGAGTTCGATGGAGAGGTAGCCTTTTTCTGCGATGCCCACGAGCGCTATCGGCGTGTCGATACCCGGCATCAGGCCCTCGGCTATGGCGCCGCCCTCATCGAGTACCATGTCGAACTCTATGCCCTGTTCCTGAAAATAGCGCGCGATGCGTGCTGCACCACGAGCGCCGCCGATCTCCTCATCCTGCCCGAAAATAAAATACAGCGTGCGTTCCGGGGTGAAACCCTGGCCGAGCAGATATTCGGCTGCTTCGAGAAGTGCCATCATCGAAGCTTTGTCATCCAGTGCGCCCCGGCCATGGATATAGCCATCGCTGATGATGCCGGCAAAGGGGGGATGCTGCCAGTCCTGTTCCGTACCCGGAATCACCGGAACGACATCCTGGTGGGCGAGGAGAGCAAAAGGTTTGCGTGCCGAGTTTGGTGCCTGCCACGTAAACAGCAGGCTTTTGCCAAACTTCTGCAGGCTGAGCCGGGCATGCACACGCGGGAAAGTATGGCGCAGAAAAGCATGCAGGGAGTCAAATGCAGCATAGTCGATCTGTGCCGTATCCTGCTCGGAAATGGTTTTGAACTGCAGGGCGTGTGCCAGGTTTTGTGCTGCTGTCTGCTCATCGATCACCACGGTCTGTGCGCTATCCACCGGCACAGGAGTGGCGGTCTCTGTAGTCCAGAAAAAGGTGCGGATGATGCTCATGCATGCGAGTATGATCAGGATCAAGCCGAGATAGGTCAGGAATTTTTTCATCGAATTCTCCGGATGCGGGGTGAATCATCTGTTTTGCAGGGGAAGGGTCGTAACCCGATTTTATTGATAAAGGCAGCGTTTGGCTGCTGACATAGCTTTTGATGCACTGCACACTCGTTTTGATTCTGTGCGTATGCCTGTGTGGCGCCGTGGGCGTGTACGGGCGTGGAGAATCTGCATCCGGCTGGGGCGCGGCCGTCCCAGGGCGCAGGGTTTCTGTACTCACGTTTGCGCACGTAGCCAGGGTCTGCTTCGGTTTCTCCCGGTAAAGCTGGCGATTGTCGGGCGCGATAAATCGCGCACTACGAACGCATCGTTGCCCAGCACATGCATTCCCCGACAACTGCATTCTGTATCATGGAGATTTCAGGCTAAAGTAGGGACAGGCAGTGCGCCGGGCAAAGGGAATCTGACAAACTGCAGGTGCTGGGAAAACACATCTTACATCGCCGTGCACGCCGGGGATGGTGTCAAAACATGCGCAGATAGTCTTCTTTATATTTTACATAGCGTTCAGCCGAAGCGATAATGTTGTCGATTTCCGCGCTGGTGAGTTTGCGCTTTATCATAGCCGGAACACCAGCAACCAGCACGCCTTCGGGCACTCTTTCGCCCTCACGCACCAGAGAACCGGCAGCCACCAGAGAATGCCGGCCGATCTCGGCGCCGTCGAGTACTTTTGCACCCATACCGATCAGGGTTTCATCGTGAATAACGCAGCCGTGTACGATAGCGCCGTGGCCTATGGTGACGTTGGAGCCGATGCGTAAAGGCCATTTGTCGAGGGTGACGTGGCAGATGGTTCCGTCCTGAATGTTGGTGCGCTCACCCACGGTGATGTAGTGCACATCGCCGCGCATTTTGACCCCAAACCACAGGGAGCAGTCCCGGCCGATTTCGATGTCCCCGATAACGACGGCGTCAGGGGCGATAAACGTCCCCTCGCCGATGCGTGGCATTTTGCCATGGTGCTCTGCTATCATGATCATTGCTCTCCTGATTTCGTGAGATTGTATCCCGCTTATTTTTGTGCGCAGTGCTTTATTTATTTCCTGAGCTGAGCGATTAGCCTCAAAATAATAAAATGTCTTTTACGGCAAAATATGGTTTTTATTTTAGATGTGTGCCTGCAAATATCACAATTGCTGTGCAACCCAAAAGGTTATGACACAATACGGCCAGATCGAGATTAAAAATATCCATGACAACCTGACAGCAGATTTCGATAATCGAATTTATCAATCCATTTGAACAGCTTTTTTTGTTGCTTTTTTGTTCCAAAAATAAAAGCACTTCAGTTGAACGAACGGGATAAACTGATGGTTTTTCATTCTCAAGCCAAAAACGGTGGAAACGTTCTGGCTCCTGTGTTTGAATATCATCTGTGCATTTTTGTGCACCACGAAGTTCACGAAGGACGCGAAGAAAAAAGTGAAATGCCAGGAACTGCTGGTCCTGATTTTTACGATACTTCAGCTCTCTTCATGCTCTTCGCTACCTTCGTGGTGCAACCCGGCTTTAGCCCAAAGCTGAGAGAACGGGATAACCAGACACGATGCGGTCAGATCGAGATTAAAAATATTCACGACAACCTGACAGCAGATTTCGATAATTGAATTTATCAATCCATCCAAACAGCTTTTTTTGTTGCTTTTTTGTTCCAAAAATAAATCGCTCAGATTGGGTATTTAATAATGCGGGATAAATTTGAAAAATCTTGTTACTTTGCGTGTTGCATTCAACACCGGGTTACCCTGCTTGCGCAGGGAAATACCGGGACAGGATACGAAATCAGCCGTCGAGATGCAATATATTCGAGGATCAGCACCGGATGGGGAATGGCGTGTCGCATCTTGTTGTTTCCCCTCCGGCCAAACAATCTGCGCACTGCTGCTATCTCAGACCCGTCGTGTCGCTGATCCGGGTATCCTGTTAACTCAGCAAACCGGGCACGGCTCAGATACCGGTATCTGTCATTCCGGCCAAGCGAAGCGCAGTGCCGGGGTCTCATCTTTTCCGGCACGTGCCTGAGTCCGGGAGATTCCGGTCTTCCCCTGCGGGGAAACCGGAATGACAGATCTGGTGCAGGCATGTGCTGTGCTCTGGCGATTGGCTGAAAAAATGCAACATTGCTGAGTTAAATGGATAGCCAGATGTCGCTGACGTTATCTTTTTCGGAGTGTGTCGTTATCATAACTGAATCCCATGAGCCGAACATCTGACAGCACAAACAATTCCGATTCCGAGCTGATGCAGGCCTATGTGCAGGGCGATGCTGCCGCTTTTGACGCCTTGTTCATTCGTCACGGCGGGAAAATTTATAACTTCCTGCTGCGTGAGACAGGTGATCCGGCTCTGGCGCAGGATCTGACACAGGAAACCTGGTTGCGTGTTATTCGGGCAAAAGATCGCTTCAAGCCCGGCAGCCGTTTCACGAGCTGGCTGTACACTATCGTTTTTAATCTGCTTCGGGATGAGCGGAAACGTCGGCGGAGGCGCGGGGGGGAGAATCACATCTCCATCCACGAGGCAGATGCTGTTGTCGATGAAAACACCCGCCCTGTAGATGAAAGCGCTGAGCAGGCGGAAATGCGTGACGCTGTTCAGGTGGCTGTGAGCCGGCTTCCGGAAGAGCAGCGACGCGTGCTCCTGCTGACGAAATATCAGGGGTTGACCTTTGCAGAGGCCGGCGACATTCTGGGCATCTCTGAGGCAGCAGCGCGGCAGAAAGCCTGGCGAGGTATTCAGACTCTGCGAAACGTTTTGAAAGGGAATCAGTGATGACATGTGCACAAGCGCACGATCGGTTGGCTGAACTCGCCCCCCTGGCCGGCGATGACGCCTTGCCGCAGGACCTGGCCCGGCATCTGCAATCCTGTGAGCGCTGCAGGGAGCATCTGCACGCTTCGCGTCTGATGTGGGATGAGCTGGCTCACTGGCCGGAGCAGGAGATGCCCGCGGAGCTGGTACGCACGGTTGCAACGCGGGCCCGCGCGGAAGCGAAAACAGCGGACAGCCCATTGGCTATCGCGCTGGTTTTCGGACTGGTAGCTGCCCTGGTTTCTGCTTTTGTCATCTCCAGCCGTGTCTCGCTGGATCATGTGCCGCCACTTGGACTGGTCGGTGTCGGCGCTGTATGGACTGTGCTCTACAGCGGCTTGTTTTTTCTCTTTCGTCTGGCCAAAGAGCACCAGCGCGCGGTGTTTTTCCTGACGCGCGCTGTGCTGGTTGCCGGTGGCATGTTTCTGCTGCTCAGCTATCTCAGCCCGGTCCCGGCTTCGATCACCTTTTGCAGCCGCTATTACGTGACCCAGCCCCTGCTCGATCGCATTTCCATTGCAGCGACGTACTTTCTCTTTGGCGGCGTCTATGCCGGCCTGCCCATGGCCATCGCGGCCTATGTGACGCCGGGGCCTTTGCGGGAAAATACGGCTATGCAGGGCACGCTTGCCGGTGGCATGTTCGCTCTTTTGCTGACGCCCGGCATCATCATGCAGTGTGCGCCGTTTGCCTTTGGCGTCCTGATCGGCTGGTTTGCCGGAGCGCTGCTGGGGTCTGTCCTGGGCGGTATGCTCGGCTTCTGGCTGCGGGCGCGAATCGCCTGATAGCCGGGGCATTACCGCAGATTATGAATGATTCTGCTGTATTTTGAATTCACCGAACTCCTCATGTTATGGAGGTTACTGATGAAACTATCACATTTAATATTCGCTCTTCTTCTTTCTGCACTGCTGCTGCCGGCTGCCGCTTCTGCGCAGAACAGCAGTGATAAACCGAGTGTTACCATCCGCGTCGATGGCCTGTCGTGCCCGTTTTGTGCCTATGGCCTGGAAAAGAAGCTGAAGAAGCTCGATGGCGTGGAGAATCTGAACATCAAAATCAACGAAGGTCTGGCCATCCTGACCTTTGCCAGTGCCGCGAAAATTGACACCGTCATCATCGCGAAAAAGGTCAATGAAGCGGGTTTTACGGCAGGCAAGATGACGGTGAAAACTCCGGGTGAGGCAAAACCCGCGGGCAAAAAGATTGCGTTGTCTATCAAGGGTATGACCTGTGAAAGCTGCAGCAGCAGGGTGGAGAAAGCTCTTGCCGCTGTGGACTGTGTCTCCGATGTGCACGTGAACCTCAAGGCGGCCACAGCCTCTGTGCAATGCTCGGATGCAAATGGCCGCACCGACAAGCTGGTTGAAGCTGTGGAAAAACTCGGTTTTGAAGCCCGTGTCGTGGAACAGTAAATTTCATTTGCAGAAAAGATGAGAAATTCATTTTTTTGGGAATAGCTCCTGGCGCAGCAGGCTGCCGGCTGCTGCGCTGCACTGACCAACTGTTCCTGAAAACTATGGGGCCAAAATGAGACCTCTTCTGCTCACACTACTGCTCATCTCTGTCTCGGCACAGGTAAACGCGCAATCTGCACCACCTGCTGATGCGGGCAAACGCCCAAGACTGGAATTGCAAACTCGCTATAATTTAAATCTGCTCAGCCTGCTGCTGCCCTTCTCCGCGACAAAAACCATCGTCTTTCGCCCGGACACGAGCCGGAATTTTCGCGATGTCGGTTTTTGGGGACGAAATCTCCGGCCATATTTAAAACATGATCGCCGTGCGTTGAGTGCATTGAACAAGCAACCGTGGATGAAAGTCGGCGGGCCGGTACTCGCTGTGTCCGGTTTTTTAACCATGGCCTATGTTTTTTTCGCCAATGCCACGACCGGCTTTACGCCTGCGGACTCCTTTCTCATGGGAGCCGGGGCTGTTGGCTCTGTCGCCGGTATTGTCCTGCACATCAAGGCCGACGGGCAAATTTACCGGGCAGTGGATATTTATAATCAAAATTTACTCTCTGCCCGAAACCGGCGCTGAGATCAGTTTTCGCCGTGTGCCGGCCTGGCAAGGCTGCGGTAGATGATAAAAGAGAGTACGATCACAGCGCCAAACAAGCCCACCGGCCAGACTGATCCCCCCTGACCCTGTCCATGCACGAGATCGACAGCATAGCCGATTGCAGGCGCCATGATCATGGTGCCGATGCGGCGCAACTGGCTTTCAACAGACAGCAGGGTCGCGCCGTGTTCTGCTTTGCCGTAGCTGTCAATCCGGCTGACCAGCAGCGGCCGCCAGAAATTTTGCAGAATAAACAGCAGGCTGAACGCCAGGATAACCGGCAAATACCATTGTTGATAGGCTGCGACAGCGATGAGAGCGTAAATCGGCAGGGTAATGGACCAGAGCCAGGTGGCTGCTTTTTCCTCGCCACCGCTGCTCTCTGAGATGCGCCAGGCGTTGCGGCTCCCCAGAGCGGAGAGGATGTTCAGCAGGAAATACACAGCTCCGACCAGAATGGCAGACTGCTGCACCTCGTTCAATGAAGCCAGGGCAGGAGAGAGCGCTGCAAGAGACAGGGCGGAGGTCTTCAGCACTGGTTGCAGATAATCTTTTGTTGCCCGGAATGTACCTTCGTATCCCATGGCTTCCAGGAGCAGAGTGCGCAGGGGCTTGCGAGTAAAAGCCTCGACAAAAACCGCGCGGATGTGCTGCCAGACCTGACGGGGACTGCGGCGCCGGGCAGGCAATGGATCGATCTCTTCCGGGTAACTGAGAAGATTGATTATGTTGGCGAGGTAGGGCAGGGCGGAGAGATAAAAGATCATTGTGTAGCTTTGCGTCGTGTAAACGAAAATACCGGCGAACAGAACGGATACGGCGGAACCCAATTTACTCCACGAGCGTGTGAAACCATAAATGCGCAACCTGTCCTGCTCGCGGTTGTTGAGCCGCAGCCAGTTGAAAATCAGCGACTTGTGCGTACCGCTGCGAAATGAATCGCCGACAGCAAACAGCGTCATGGCCATGAAAAGCAACGGCAGGTGTTCGGCAAGGGCAAAAGTCAGAAAACTGATGATGTAGCCGGTAAAGGCGAGGACCATCGCCTGCCTGCGCCCGAACAAGTCCGCTATGGCACCCGAGGGTATCTCCAGCACATTGATCATCAGTTCGCGCCAGGCGATCAGCAGCCCGATGGTGAAAAAACTCAACCCCTTATCCATGAAAGCCAGAACAAGGAACGGTTCAAAATACTGCTGGTTTTTGAGAAAGCCATACAGGCTGAAGCGGAAAAGCATGTTTTTTTTCATGAGTATTTTAGCGTGGGATGTGAAAGAGTGGATATCTTTATTCCAATATTGGAATATAGTAATATTTTATCTTGAATTTTTCGGTAAAAAATAGTACTGTACCTGACGTTCGTTCGGCACGTTCGAAACGTCTTATCCCGGTTTATCTCAATGAACGCTGTGGGCGTGGATGACCGGGATTGATGATAAGGTTAAGTCTCCGGGTATCCAGTTAACTCAGCAAACCGGGCCCGGCTCAGATACCGGCATGTGTCATCCCGGCCAGGCGAAGCGCCGTGCCGGAATCTCATCTTTTCTGGCACGTGCCTGAGTCAGGGAGATTCCGGTCTTCCCCTGCTGGGAAACCGGAATGACAGCTTTGGTGCAGGCATGTGCTGTGCTCTGGCAGTCTTTCTGAAAAATGTAAAATTGCTGAGTAAAAATGGATAACCCGAGAAGCGTAAAACCATGAATAATGCGGTTGAAATATAATGAAAGGACAGATCATGAGCTATTATTTTAGTAAAACTCTGGATTCCACCTTCGATGAAGCCATCGAAAAGGTGACGGCCGCTCTCAAAGAGCGTGGTTTTGGTGTATTGACCGAGATCGATGTCAAAGCAACGCTGAAGAAAAAGCTCGATGTGGATTTTCGTAATTATCGTATCCTCGGCGCATGCAATCCGCCTTTTGCGCACAAGGCTCTTCTGGCTGAGGATAAAATCGGCACCATGCTGCCCTGCAATGTCATCGTGCAGGAGCTGGACAATGGTAAAATTGAAGTTGCAGCCATCGACCCGGTCGCTTCCATGCAGGCGGTTGGTAATGATGCGCTCGGTGATATCGCCGGGCAGATTCGCACCATGCTGAAGGAAATTGTCGAAGGGCTGTAGATTGAAGCAATCAGACAGGGCTCTCCCGGTAAGGCTAGCGAGCAGTATTTAGGCACAGGCCGGGGGCGTCTGAAGATTTCATTGAGCAGTAAAATTTTTCTGCACGCCAGTTCGGCTGCACCCGCAAAGCATAGCTTCGTGGTCTGCACTGGTGAGGCAGGAAAGATCGTGAGTCCCACAGGAAGGCTGAAAAGGTGGCTGTCAACTAACTATTCGGCCCTTCCTGGTGGGGCTTTTTTTTGTCTTCCTCAAAGCGTGCAGGTTGCCTTTGGATGTACCGCGACATTCATGTCGCGCAGTGCGATACATTTCGTTATTCAGGATGCTTTGGAGGGGATGGCTGCGACGCGACTGAAATGTCGCGGTACGACGAGTAGGGCCCAGGGTGTGACGCCAGCCTGCCGCTCCTGCGGCGGTACCACCAGCGCAACGAGACACCACATGCCCCGAGAGCCAGCTTCGTGCCTGTTCATCTTGGTAAAATTGGCGACTTACCGGGCGCGGCAACTCGTTCACTACAAACGTTTATCCGTAAGCTTGCTGGCTGGCATGCTGAATCCTGCTCATCCTACATGATGTGAGCAAGAGCCTTTTATTTTTTTCAGCGGAGTTGGGGAAAGAAATCTGCAAAACGCTGGCACAAGCGATACCTTTAACACATCGACAGGATGGGGAGCAAAACAGGTCAGGATGATTTTACGGGAGGAGCGCTATCGATAATATATCGTGAGAGATTCACAATCCCCTGCGTCAGACAGGCCGGCCAATGGATGCCAATCCGAACCTGCGGTCGCTGTGGGGTATTTGTCCGGGGAGTGAATTTTTCAGCCATTCCACAGTTCCTGCGTGAAGCGTCGGGGTGTGGGGTGGATAGATCGCAATCGAACAACAGCCCTGAATTCGGGGGAGGACCGGTGCACGTCCGGCACTCCTGTATGAGCCGGAATGAGGATTGTTGTACCGGAGGGAGATATGGACTGGTGGAGCACCCGCCAGTGGAGAGGAAGAAAACAGCAACGGAGCGGCCTGCCGCTCATCAGCGATCCGGCTGTGCCGGGTATTCTTTTTGCCCTGTTGGTGATCGCCGGCTATGCTGCCTTGAAACAGGGCATCTCCACGAGACAATCATCATCAGACCAGCAACCTGATCTGCCTGTTGCGCAGGACATCGCACCTGATGCCCGTGCCGAACAGCTTCTCTCTTTTGAGAGCGAGCAGCCAGCAGTCGCCGGCCCTGCGTCTTCATCTGTGCCCCGCAACCACGAGCAGGTGCAGGATGTGGTTGCGGCCCAGGCCCAAACACGGCTGGAAACCCCCTTTCCTGCCCCAGAGCTTGTGCCTGTGGCAATCCCCATGCGCCTTCCCGATGTGCAGGCGCGGAGCAGAGAACAGGCAGACCCCGCCAGCGCCCTTGCCCAGTTTCGTCCATTCCATGATCGGAGCACTCAGTTTGACAGCCACCTGCGGCCTCGTGTGTCGCGCAAGCGCATGTTTATCGCTCAGGCGCTGACTCTTTCAGGCGGGTTCATGGTGTATCGAAAATTTCAGCAGTACTTCGGTGGCGTTGCGCAGCCCTTTCGCATCGGCAGCGACTGGACCAAGGATAACGCCATGTATTTCGACGAGCTGTTGCATTTTCAGGGCTCATATCGCCTGGCGCAGGCGATCGGCAGAGCTTATCATTGGGCCGGAATGCGCACTGCCAGTGCGGAGATTGCCGGAGCTCTGGTGGCTGCAACGACGATGACTTTTCTGGAATACATCGATGGTCGCAGGCCCAATGACGAGGCCAGCTACTCAGATTTTACCGCTAATTTTCTCGGTATCACCTTCGCCCTGTTGAAACCACGGGTTCCTCTGTTCGAGAAGGTCGATTTTCATATCAGCTATCGCGATTTCCGTGATCCGCTGACGGCCAGAAAGTTGCTCGATTATGGCCGCATCACACACTGGATGACCTATGATTTGAGTGATCGCTTCGCCTTTCCGCTGGAAGTCGGGCTGGGGTATGCTGTTCATAACGCATTTACTGAAGATGTCAAGCCACATCTGCGCTTCGGAGTCGGGGTCGGGCTTGCAAAACTGCTGCGCATGAAAAACAGCCGCCTGGCGCGGCCGCTGCAGTGGCTGGATGTGTACCAGCTCGGCCTGCAGGTGCAGATTTTATGAGGCACCGTTCTATTCTGAGAAATTCGTCAATCTCGTAAAAGTCGGGTTGAACGAACTTTTGTCATCGTTCTTCCGGGTGGCGTTTCAGCCGGCAAAATTTTTCAGTTATTCCGGTTTTCCATGCCCACAGGGCAATTTTGAGAATACTCGGGGTATATGTTGGCTAAATTTTGCTTGAATACCGCAATAAAATTAATTACGTTTAGTAAAAACAAGGACATCTGTGAAATTTTCGTAATTCTGTGCCGGAGAGCACAGCGCAGAACGATCCTTGTTTTGTTCTTTGATACGGAAGATAGTCATGTAACAAGAGTGGTCAGCAGCCGCCCGCTGGGGTTGGCGCGCGTGGCTATGGCAGTGTACGGTACCTGGTCTGGCAGGAAAAATCGCGACGTATTTATAAAATATTACACCAGGATATGTTGTCGGGCGAAAAATTTTTCAGCTATCCTGACAATTCCTCAAACGCATAGCGTCCATTTATGAATCAACCAGGGCTTGCCCGAAAATTTTCTAACCCGAAAGCAATCATAACAGTTGGATATTTTGTGGTTTAACGATATGATGATCACCGGGTGATAGATTTTTCTCCCCGGAAGAAAATTTTACAGTTATCCCAATATCTGCAATGCGAAGCATGTATTCATGCATAAAATCGGGCTGAACTCACGAATCCCTGCCTGCCAGAAAATGGCAGCACGGTTGAACGCATACGAGCAAATGCGTTGCGAAAAGATATCCCTATCCATTTTTTCCTCATCGGTGCCATTTCATTTCGCCGGGAACTGTCAGATGCTTTCATCCCTGGTTGGTGCGGTTTAGCGGGCAGCATATCATGATGTTTTTACTGTGAGGGTGCGGCCTTTTCCCGGAATCGCAGTACCGACAACACGATTGTCTCTCATCATCAGCGGAGCTCTGCAGACTTTGGCATTCGGCCGGAACAGACAGGATTCTTTCCCTTTATTTTCCAGCCGGAATGTTCTGGGTGGTTAAAGAAATTCCGGATGAGAGTCCCCCGCCGGCAGATGGCCTGGCCCCGGGCGGCTTCCTTACCGTGGGAGAAAGAAGCGACCCGAAAGTGCAGCAGCCATCACACACTGCGCTCTGCAGCTTTTCCTGATTTATTCACAAGAGAATATTTTTGATGAGCTGATCTTTTATCCGTCTGCGTGTTGCAGGTGCCGGGAATACCTGTAAACGATATGCCGTTTTGCTTGCCTCTCAGCCTCTTGTCTGTACCTGTCTTCTGATCAAAAAATCACAAAAAATTTCCAGCCCGGTGGGCACATGGCACCTGCGCATTCTGTATCGCGCTTCTCTGCTCCTGCCGATGCGGCTGAAGTGCGCCGCTGTGGAAAGTTCCCTTCGACTCTTCCGGCAGCCGCGTGAATCGTCATTTTATTTTTTCAAGGAAAGAAAGATGTATTTGAAACTCGAAAATAAACTGCCTCATCTCAACCAGCTTTTTCATGTCCTCTACGGTTTTGCCATCATCACCCTGTTTCAGTTTCTCAATCCGGGTTCCGCCTCCAATGTGCACATTTTCGCGACCAAGCTCTCCTTTCTGGTGCTCAGCTTCAGCATGATCGTGTATGTGTGGTGGCGCCAGCTTGAGCTTTATCAGATTGGTTACATGCGCAAGCCGGGTTATGTCATTTTTGCCTTTGCGCGCATTTTTGTTCTGTTCTTTCTGCTCTTTTTTGCCAGGAACGTCCTCGGGATGGAAGTGATCGGCACCGTGGCTCTGCAGCAGTTCACCATCTCCGTCTTTGTGCTTTGTCTCATCGCCCTGGTTCAGGATGCACTGATCATCCGGCCGACGTATGGCAAGGAACGGGTTTTTATTCGTCGGGAGCTGTGGCAGGATATTTTTCTGGCAGCAATCAGCCTTGTCTGGTTTGCCCTGCTCTCAACAGGTTTCACAGGCAGGCACGACTGGTCAGAGTTCGGTGTTGTGATCATCGCAGTTCTGCTGGTGCGGCCGCTGGCACGCATGCTGACGCGCTGGAAAGAGCTGGAACCACCGCATCGTGGCGGACGCCGGATGCGTTCGGATCAGCGTTCCGGGCAGAGGGGCAGCAGGGGCGGTCGCGGTACGCGTCCGGAAAGCAAGCAACGCAGCGAGAGCAGCTCGCGCAGCCGACAGCCGCGCTCTTCCTCAGCCGGCAGCACGCAGCAGAGACAGAACCGTAGTTCAGTCGCCACATCGCACAGCCGGGCGGCACGTGCTGAACAGGCAGGAAGCTCGAGAACCGGCGCTCGCCAGCAGCAACAACAGGCTGAACCGGCACGCCAGCCCCAGAGCAGGCAGCAAAGCCGCTCAACAGCCTCACAGCAGGCACAATCGGAACGCACTTCGAAACAGCAGGCTTCTGGCTCCTCAGCGCAACCATCACGTCGCCGCAGCGCATCCTCCCGCCGTGCAGAGAGCAAAACGCCAGCGGTGGCTCCGGGTGACAACAAAGCTACCAAGCCTGTTGAAACGACTGAACTGAAGCCAGAGCAAAAAACGGCAGACCTCGGCTCCTCCAGCGATGCTGCTGCCGATCAACCAACAGAACAGCCGGTTCGCAAACTGCGCACTCCGGCAGCAAAGCCCCAGCGTCAGACACGGCAAAAATCGGCGAAAAGTACGCCAAAAGCCGAGACCCGTCCTGAAGCAGAAAAGGCGGATGTCGCCGCTGCTGTTCCTGAGCCGGAGAAGGAAAAAAAGCCGGCACCGAAACCGGTGAGAGAAAAAGCGGAAAAGCCCGCTCCCCAGCCAGAGCCTGAAACTGTGCAGGATAACCCGGCTGAAGAGCAAAAAATCGACATCGTTTATGGCCGTAAGGGAACGCGCAAGACACCGAAACTGCCGGACACCCTTGAGGCATTCAGTCCGGTGGAAGAGCCGGCTGACACCATCAAGGTAGTGCCCGATGAGATTCCCGAGACGGCCTTTGGTCGCAAGCCGAAGAAAAAATCACCCACGGTGGCTCCGGCTGTCAAGGATGAGGGTGAAAAGGGTGACTCCGGAGCGACGGCAGATGCCGGGGAAACGAAAAACGCGTAACAGCAACCAGGCTGTACCGCGACATTCATATCGCGAAGCAGGATACTTTGCATTATTCAGCATGCCCCTGTGCGCCGGTCTGAGAAGCGACATAAATATCACAGTACGAGGGTGGCAGGCGTAACGCGACATTCATGTCGCGCAGTACGATACTTTTCATAGTTCAGTCTGCTTTAGGGAGAGATGGCAGGGACGCGACATAAATGTCGCGGTACGGGCCGTCGTGCACAGGCCAGCCCCCCCAATCCATCGTTTCTGGCATGAGAAAAGATTGTTTTATTTTTGGGATAATATCTCAGATTTAGGTAAGAATTTCATAAACCCTGCAAAATCCCCGTCACCTCCTGTGTGGCGGGGATTTTTGAGTTGAAACAGACGATGTCCGAAGAAAAGCTGATGACAAAGATTTTGGATGAGCTGGCGCAGGCACAACAGGCCTGGCAGGATGGCCGGGAGGGCAGGGCACGGGTGAATGCACGCCGCGCTGTTGGTCTCGCGGTCAGGATCAGCAAAAAGGCTGGTGTGCAAAACGGGTTTGGCAAAAACGCGGTTACGGACCTGCGCCGGCTTGTGATGGACGAAAATAACCCGCACCACGTACGCCTTCTGGCCATGAAGCTTGTCGCCCGCGAAAACGATCCGGTTGCGCGCACGCAGGACCCGCACGGTGATGCCCTGCAGTTGATACGCTGGCTTCTGCCGGACTTTCCCACTTGAGCAGGGCTGCGCCTCACGCCCTGGTTTTGAAGAATCCCCCCCGCGTGAATTCTTTTGCCGGATTCTGGAACTAATTCCTTGCATCTCGATGCAAAAATGCGGTTATTGTGACAGTGGTGCAACAGATGTTGCCCGCGACGGGCTGGCCTTACCTCATTTACCCCCAAAAACACGAAAACATGTTAACGCAAAGCCGTGTCGGTGCACGCAGAAAAAATCGCAAGCGGCATCACAAGCTCATCGCCTGCCTGCTTGAGCATGTGACGCATCACTATGGGCGAGACCCTTTTCTCGTGGCTGCTGAGTCTGGTGTTTCAGTCACGATCGATTCCATCGATAATCCACTTCAGGACGCCGGCTTCCCATATTATAGTGCATATCACCCTGATGCGTGCTCGATCGAGTTGTACAGTCAGCCCCTGAACCAGTTCTGGGGTGACTTGTTTCCCGGCTGTGCACCCCACCTGAAATATCAGTTCGCCTGCTGGCGAGAGTTATGGCATTTCTGGGTTCATACGCGTTTCGCCAGCCTGAAACCCGTATTGGGCGAGAAGTTCGTGCCCATCCTCGATGCTTTTGGTTCCCTTTCTCCGGTTCAGGAAAACTACTACGGACAATATTTCGCCGGCCTGGCCACCGGGGTGATCGAAAAGGTCTTCTGCGATACGCCCTGAGCTGAGCTTGATTGACAAGGTATCTGTACCTGCTCAGCCCTAACCCCGGGCTATCGTTGCGCGTCCGGACGGAGCGCAGCGCCGGAATCTTCCCGGCTTTCGGATTATCCATTTTTTACGCCGCAGTTCCCTTGCTTTCATTTTCCCTTTGGCAGCGTAATTTCCCTCCCGACAGACCGAATTTACCCCTTTGCAACATTTCTTTAATTCGCTTGATTTTTTACCAAGGGTTGGTTAGATTCCTTGCCTGCATGCGCATGCGTGCATTGGCTGCGGTGCGGAACGATCTGCCCCTTTTTTTATGAATGAGCGCTGCGTGCGCATCGGGATATTGGGGCACTTGAGACATCCCATCCGGATGAGAGATGACCTGACCATTCGCCAGTCAAACGGCTGTGGTTAAATTCGGATCGATGACTATTTCTGGTTAGCGGATGGACCTGCTTTATTAACCCGACTTACAGGAGATGACAACAGGATAATGCTTGCACTGATCATGGCAGGAGGCACCGGAACACGATTCTGGCCAAAAAGCCGGGCAAAGCATCCGAAGCAGTTTCTGAAGATACACGGCGACAGAACGATGATTCAGCAAACTGCAGGACGCCTTCAATCCATCATTCCCGACGAGCACATTTTCGTCGTGACCACAGCACCCCAAGCCGAAGAACTATCCCGCCAGCTTCCCTTTCTTCCACAGCAAAATGTCGTTATTGAACCCATGGGTAAAAATACCGCCCCGTGTATCGGATTGGGAGCGTTATTTTTGCGCCGCATAGACCCTGAAGCTGTGATGGTCGTGCAGCCGGCAGACCACCTGATCCTGCGCGAACAGGCGTTTCTCGACATTCTGCAGGAAGCAGAGCTGATCGCGCGTGAGTCCGGTGCTCTGGTAACGATCGGCGTTCAGCCGACTTATCCGGCAACCGGCTACGGCTATATCCAGCACACCGAGGAGAAAGTCCGCGGCAAAAATCAGACGGCTTATGTCGTCAAAACCTTTGCGGAAAAACCGAATCTGGATACTGCCAGACTGTTTTTGCAGAGCGGCGATTTTCTGTGGAACAGCGGTATTTTTGTGTGGAAGATTTCTTCGATTCTGAAGGAAATAGAGGAGCATTTGCCGGACCTGGCCGAAGGCCTGTGGACAATCGATAAGGCAATCGGTACAGCGCAGCAGGATGAGACCATCTCCCGCGTTTATAAGCAGATCAAAAGTATCAGCATCGATTATGGTATCATGGAAGCAGCCAGACAGGTGCTGGTTCTGCCGGGAGATTTTGGCTGGAATGATCTCGGTAGTTGGAACGAAGTTTATGAAATCGGCGAGAAGGATAAGAACGGTAACGTTGCAGATGCAGGACATCTGCTCTGCGATACCAGCGGGTGTCTCGTGGATGTACCGGGTAAGCTGGTTGCCACCGTAGGTGTGCAGGATCTGATCATCGTGGAGACGGACGATGCTATCCTGATCTGCCCCCGCGAGCGCGCACAGGATGTGAAAAATATCGTCGATGGCTTGAAACAAAGAAAACTGCAGAATTTACTCTGAGCATGATGTCTGCCAACAAACCTGAAAAAAAAACGGCCCGGACGCATGACGCAGCGGGCTCCATGTCCGAAGAGCAGATTCTGTCTTTGCTGGAAGAGCTCGTCGCTCAGGTGGGCGTCAGTCTGCGTTATGAAAAAGGCGATTTCAAAGGTGGGTTGTGCAGAGTTGGTGAGCAGAAAATTATGATCGTTCATAAATCACTGCATCCAGCGCAAAAAATACGAATTATGTGTCAGGAGTTGGCCCGTTTGGATCTCTCGCAGATTTTCATCCCCCCGAAATTGCGTGAGTTGATCGAACAGGCCGCACCCAAAAAAGATGAGGTGGAGGGTTAATGGAAATTCAGGAAATAACGGGCTTTTTCAAGGAGGAGCTGTTTGTCGCAGACCTCAAAGGCAAAACCCGTGACGAGGTGCTGGATGAACTGACAGAAAAGTTCATCTCCGGCAATTTTATCAAAAATCATGAACTGGTGCTCGATATGCTGCACCGGCGGGAATCCGTGGGCAGCACGGGTATCGGTCACGGCATCGCCATCCCGCACGGCCGTACCACAGCCGCGCCGGAGTTGACCATCGCATTCGGCAAGTCGAGTGCCGGTGTCGAATGGGAAGCTCTCGACGGCGAACCAGTCCATCTGGTTTTTCTCGTTATTGCACCGCCATACGAAGAAAACAACCACTATCTGCCGACCCTGGGAAAGCTCGTCGAGTTTCTCAGCAAGGCCGAAAACCGTGACCGCCTCAAGGCAATCGATAATTTCCAGGATTTTATTTCATTATTTAGTCAGTGAAAGCAGAAGTCAGAACCATGAAAAATGAACTCGAAATACTCGTTGCCCTGCAGGACCTCGACCTGATGCTCAAAGAACTCGATGAGGTGCGCCAGTTGGGCTTTGATGTCAGGAGTGAGGGTGAGGAAGCATTGGCCAAAGCGCGTGAGGAGCTGGTGGGCCAGATCAGCAAGCCGTTGCTGGGCAATTACGAACGCCTGCGGGCCAAATATAAGCGCGCCATTGTTCCTGTGAAGGGAGATACCTGCCTGGGCTGTTTTATGAAACTGCCTACCTACCTGCTGACCCACATGCAGCGCGACCAGCGTGTCATCAATTGCGAGGGCTGCGGCCGCATTCTGTACTGGCTGAAGTAAGCCCCGCTCGGCGCTGCCTGCTGATTTTGTTTCCCTTCCCGGTAGAAGCGACCGGGGAGGGAAGCACAGCTCACCACTCATCACCCCACCAAATCCTGCTCTGCTCCCCTCCTTTTGAATCATATTGTGTGAAAAAATTGTATTCACCTTTTTGTGAAGTATTGCCCCTGAGCAGACGATTACAAGATCATGATTGCTATAAAAGAAATAAAACTGCGTATCGAAGAGGCAGAACCTCAGATATCAGAGATTTTTGATATCAAGGAATCCCTGCCCAGTCCGCCGTTGGTTTTGACAAAAATTGTAGAGTTGACCAGCGATCCGTCGACACCTGTAGGCAAAGTGGCCGATGTCCTGGCTATGGAGCCGGGGATATGCGCACAGTTGTTGCGTCTGTCGAATTCGGCATATTATGCGCGTTCCCGCACTGTGTCCAGCGCACGGGAGGCTGTGGTCATGCTCGGGTTTCACATGATTCGCAGCATGGTGGTCAGCATGGTGGCGAAGGATCTGTATGAAAAATCATCTTCCGTGCCGGAACTGCGCGATACCTTGTGGGAGCATAGCCTGGCCACGGCAGTATTTGCCCGCATGCTGGCCACACGTGAGCGCTCCTGCAACCCGGAAGAGGCCTATCTGACCGGCCTGCTGCATGATTTTGGTAAACTGATTTTTCTGGAACAACTCGGTGAGGTTTATACCGAAATCCTCGCTTCTGCCGAAGACGGTATGCTGCATGCGTATGCACGTGAAAAAAGTGAAATCGGCGTCGCGCATCCCATACTCGGCGGTGTTATTGCCAACAACTGGTTGTTCCCGGATCAGATTATCCATGCAATCGTGGCCCACCATGAAGAGTGCAGCCTGGTCTCGCTATCCGGAATCGTCGGCCTTGCCAATTTATTCGTCACCAGCCTTGACCATAACTTTTCCGGTTTGGATGAGCACGAGCGTGAGCTCCTCAACCAGTTCGATCTCGAAGAAATGGAAGGCCCGTTTGAGGAACAGTTTGAAGCGCATCGCGCTCTTTTTGAAAGTTGATGGCCAGGTTGCCTGAACATACGAAAATGTGATTTGATGATGTTCTTATGCCGGTTCAGTCATTGTTTCAGGCATGCTGCAATCACGTCGTCGAGATAGTTTTAGTTGTTCCGATTGTCCTTATGTGAAGCGCTAATTTGTGAGTATTTCAGGTTAAACAGTATATCAGGTCGAGATTATACAGGCTATGAAAAAGACATCGACACCTCCTCTTATTCTGATTGCAGATATAGATCAGAGCATGCGCCAGACGATGCGGCATGTTCTGGAAACAGACGGCTTCAGTGTTGAGGAGGCGAGCGACGGTATCGTTGCACTGGAATTGTTCAAGGTGATCAAGCCTTCGCTGGTGCTGATGGATGCTGTCATGCCGAGAATGGACGGCTTTACCGCCTGTTATAACATGCGCCAGATTGAGCACGGCAGAGATATTCCCATCGTGCTGATCACCAGCCTGAATGATACCCAGTCCGTGGATCAGGCCTTTGCTGTCGGCGTGAGCGATCTGTTCACCAAACCCCTGCACTGGGCCTTGTTCCGTCGCCGGGTTACCCGGCTGCTGCACCTGACCCAGGTTGAAGCCAGCCTGAAAGAAGCAAAGGAACGGGCCGAGATGGCCAATCGTGCCAAGAGTGAATTTCTGGCCAATATGAGCCATGAAATCCGCACTCCGTTGAACGGCATCATCGGGATGAACAAACTCCTGCTGGAAACACCGCTGAACAGTGAGCAGAAGGAATATGCACAGGCGGTACAGTATAGCGCGGAGTCTTTTCTCGATCTCATCAACGACATCCTCGATTTTTCCAAAATCGAAGCAGGCAAGCTGGAGCTCGAAATCCTGAACTTCCGCTTCGCAGAAATCATCGAGGGCACGGTCGAAATTCTCGGGCGTAATGCTCAGCAAAAAGGACTGGAAGTCGTCGTCGATATCGATCCTGAAATCCCTGAGTACCTCCGCGGAGATCCCACCCGTGTTCGCCAGATACTGCTGAATTTCGTCGGCAATGCGATCAAATTTACCGAAAAAGGCGAAATCACCATCTCTGCCAGGCTGGTGAAAAAATTCAATAAACGCAGCAAAATCGAATTGCGTGTCAAAGATACGGGGATCGGGATTCCGAAAGACAAGCAGCAGCTGATTTTTGAAAGCTTCTCGCAGGCCGACGGCTCGACCACCCGTAAGTTTGGCGGTACAGGCCTCGGGCTGACGATCAGCAAGAAACTGGCACGGCTGATGGATGGCGACATTACCCTTGAAAGTGAAGAAGGCAAGGGGGCGACTTTTATCGTCACTCTGGTGCTCGAACACGCCAACACCGATATCGAAGAGGGCGAACCCCGGGAAGATGTCTCCCTCGACGACCTGAAAGTTCTCGTCATCGATGATAATGAAACCAATCGTAAGCTGCTCGAGAAACAGCTTGCAGGCTTCGGATGCCGTGTGGTTACGGTTTCCAGCGGTCAGGATGGGCTGAAGCTGTTGGAAGACGCGCAGAAAAAAGACGAGCCTTTTGATATCGTTCTGCTCGATATGCTCATGCCTGATATGGACGGCAAGGAAACAGCAGAGAAAATCCGCAAAGCCGGTCTAGACAAGGGCAAAGTCATCATCATGGCCTCATCGGGTGATTTTCTCAACTCCAAGGAAGAGCTGGAAGCGGCCGGCATCCACAGGCGTTTGCTCAAGCCGATCAAAACGCAGGACCTGCTGCGCGTTCTCCTCAACAGGCCGCAGGGAGGCGATAGCCCGGAAGAAGTTACAGTCGTCAGCGAGCAGGAAGCAGGCCCGCAACTGAAAATTCTCGTCGCAGAGGACAACATCATCAACCAGAAACTGACCCGGCGCGTACTGGAGAAAAACGGCTATTCCGTCGATGTCGTTGCCAATGGCCTGGAAGCGCTGGATGCCTTCTCACGCACCAAATACGATATGATTCTGATGGATATGCAGATGCCGGAGATGGACGGCCTCGAAGCCACGGCTTTGATTCGCAAACGTGAAAAATCCGGCGAACATGTCCCGATTATCGCTCTGACCGCCAATGCGGCAAAGAGCGATAAAAAGAAGTGCCTCGCGGCCGGAATGGATGATTTCCTGACCAAACCGATCAAACCCGATGATTTGCTGAAAATCATTCGTCGCATGCATGCTGAGTATAACCTGCAGCGTTCCTGACAGGACACCAATATTTTCCTCTTCATCTCTCCTCTCGTCACACCGCTCCGGCGGTGTGACGCCTATTTGCCGCTCCGGCGGCAGAGGCATCAGTGAAGCGAAGTGCCGCCTGCTCCGAAAGTTCACACCTATGTCGAGGAAATTTGGGAATCCCCCGTAAAATGTGCGACTTAAGGGCGCGATAAATCGCGCACTACGAACGTATTCCTCTTCCTCTCGTCACACCGCTCCAGCGGTGTGACGCCTATTTGCCGCTCCGGCGGCAGAAGCACCAGAGAAACGAAGTGCCGCCTGACTCGAAAGTTCGCATCTATGTCGAGAAAAATTCGGAATTCCCCCGTAAAATGTGCGACATACAGTGCGCGATGAATCACGCACTACGAACGTATCCTCACTCCGCACGTCCAACTAACTCCCCGGGCTGTGCACATTTTTCTCTGCTCATCTTGATCCTTCTCTTGTCTTTCAGGTGAAATCTTTTATCATGAAGATGTTTCTTCGTCTGATCTGATTTTTTTATTTTGGGGATATTCGCGTTTTCAGACGCCGGCAACGGACTCGCTTTTTCCTGCCCGAAGCCAGATCATTCTTTCTGATATTGCAGCGGTCTGTGATGATCGCTCTGTATTCCTGGATGCAGCACAGATAAGACAGGCGAACTATGCCATATGCTGCCGCGGCGCGCTGTGGCGATTTTTCAGGCATCTCCCGCTGCCTTTGTGCGAAGCACAATCCATGCACCGGACGTGACTGCATGATTTCGACATTTGTAAACCTTCTGGATAGATTCGATGACAACGACCCTTACTTTCCGCAAGATTTTTCGCCTCTGGATTCCCCTCGAAGCAACCTGGCTGATGATGGCCGTGGAGGGCCCTTTTATCGCCGCCCTGATTGCCCGGCTGGCAGAACCGAAGTATAATCTCGCAGCCTATGGAGTGGCTTTTTCCTTTGCGCTCATACTCGAAGCACCTGTGATCATGATTATGAGTGCTGCGACCTCGCTGGTGCGCAATGGAGAGGCATTTCGCCGCCTGAGGATTTTCACCTACTGGATCAACGGCACCACGACACTGGTCATGGTGTTGTTTCTCATCCCGCCGGTTTTTGATGCGATCAGTATCGGTCTGATCGGTCTGACACCGAAAGTCGCCGGGCTTACGCACCATGCGCTGCTGCTGTTGCTGCCCTGGCCCGGTGCCATCGGCTACAGGCGTTTTTATCACGGTTTGCTGATCCGAAATCATAAAACGCGGCGGATTGCCTATGGCACGATCGTGCGTCTGGCCTCTATGCTGTCGGTCGGCGTTCTGCT
>WFTM01000323.1 GCA_015485525.1 Candidatus Zhuqueibacterota bacterium
CCGGTACTCGCCAGGCGGTAGCTCAGAGTCCACGAGCTGCCGAATTTCCCGACCGAGCATATCGTAAATGACGAGACGAACGTGACCGCCGTTTTCCGACGGAATACTGTAACTTATAGTCGTCGATGGGTTGAATGGATTGGGATAGTTCTGCAACAGCGCATGGCGCACCGGCAAACTCCCATCTGCATCATCCGGCAGTTCGCCGGGAGTAAAACCAACCTCACGGACCTGAATTTCCTTCAGGCTCACCCTTCCGATACCATCTGAGCGGAGCAGCTCCAGATCGACTGCATCGCTACCCTCAGGCAGATGAAACCAGGACGATTCTGTCAGCACTTCTGTTACAGGCAGCAGGTCTTTTACTTGTCCATCGATGACAATCTGCACCGAAACAGGGTCTGAGTCCGGGGATGGGGCCAGACTCAGCCGTATTTCGCGCTGGCGATCCTTCGGCAAGCCGGAGATACGCAGACGCAAAGCATCACGGTCAGCCAACAAAAAGCTCTCCCCTGTCTTTTCGCGCCGGCCCTGCAGGATTGTCACCCCATCTGTCTGCTCCGGTTGAAAATCTATTGAGCGGAAATAGGGCAGATAAATCCGCTCACCCGTATCGCGCTCGAAGTCAGCTCCGGAAAGCGTTTGCAGGCGCAGGCCCAGCGCAAAAACACCGAATCCTGACAACTCGCTGCGATCGACTTCGAGCATGAATTTGCCGCTGTCAAAACGGCGTAACGGCGACACAGTAAAGCTGCGGCCGTTGTTCGGTGACTCAAATCTGACCTGTACACGCCCCGGTTCGCTGATTACACCAGTGATCGACAGCCGGTCGAAGTCGCTGGTCATACGCACGGCGTCGATGCGTGCATCCGGTAGCACAGCAAAACGGCGGGCTCCGCTTTCTTGTGTCCATTCTTCGAGCATAAAAACCTGATCAAAACCAATGACCGCGGGGGATTCGCCAGCCATGGTTTCGCTCCCGGTGAGGGTTTGCAAGCGAACGGGGCGCAGAGGGGCGTTCTCATTGCGGTGCACGGCAAGCACCTCGAGCATCGGCGTCAGCACAAGCAGGCGGCGGCCCGCCTGGTCTGCGACAAAAAGAGTGCCGGCAAAATCGACGGCCAGTGACGAGATCAGCACTGACTGATCCTGCAGAGTGGTTACTGCGCGCAGGCTACCACCTTCGGGCACAAAACGGTGCAGTGACCGGCCGTTGTCTGTAGCCAGGTAGATGCTGCCATCGCTGACGCCGGCGACCCGCCCGACTGCCAATGCGACCGGCGCGATGCGAAACTGCTTCTGTATGACCGGTTCGAAAGTACCTCCTGCCAGCTTAAACGCCAAAACACTCCGTCTGGCTGAATCGATCACCCAAAGCAAGTCGTCACTTGGGTCAAAGGGAGTGCCGCGGTCGTCGATGGCCAGTTCGACAGGTTGAGACAGCAGCTTGTGACGCAGGGTGCGTTCATGCCTGAGTTCGAGATCGTCTGTTGGGCCGGTAAAGCGCAGTTCGAGGATACGACTGTTTCCGGCATCTGCCAGAAAGACCCGCCCGCGATGATCCGCGATAACCCCTGAAGGTCTGTTCAGGCGCGTACCGGTTTCGCTGGCATCGTAGGCCTTGATGAATTTTTCATAATCTCCATAGATCAGCCGGTTCCAGAGAATGTCCGAGACCACCTGCACATACATACTGGTACGCACTTTTCCGCTCTGATCGCGGAAAATGTTGGCATACAGTGCCGAACCCCACGGCATACCGAACAGTACACGGTCGAGCTTTTTGTGCGCGATTCTGCTGTTCAGCACTTCGATGCCATAGCGGGGCGCCAGTGCCTTGCGGCCAAGAACCTTCAGGGCACGGTCTTCTGTCCGCAGCGTGAGCAGATCGAGCCACTCTGGCCCTGCCCCGGTTTCTTCCGTTGCTGCTTCCATACCGGTCTGTGCGTGCAAAGGCCGTGGTCGCTGCAGGCTTTGCTGCCGCATATTCTTCCAGTGCAAACGGTCTTTACTCTCCGTACGTTGAATACGGGCGCCGAGTTTTTCGGGCGAGATTGCCTGTTGTGCATGCAGGCCTTGCGTCACGCTAAACGCCAGGGCCAGCAGCAGCATGATCGTTTGTGTCGTGTTCACGTCACTGTCCTCCATTTTTCCCGGCTGTCCGGGCCGGGTATAACCTTCAATCATCCGTATGGCCTGTAGCTGTCAGGTATTAGTTACACGCGCATCCTCCTCCGGACCCTCCGCTGCCGCCACTGCTGCCCTCGAGGGTTTCCAGCCAGTGGCTCTCGACAGCATTTTCTCTGGCTTCAAAGGCAAAATCCATGATTTTCAAACCGAGATACTCGCGTTCAAAAGGTTTGACAGCGGCGCACCCATTTAAAAGAAACATAAAGATGGCTGCGCATATCATCAGAATTGTGTACCGGACAGGTTTCATCTGCGACCTCTTCGTTTGGGTTTGAGCAGTTTCTGAACATCAGCGACCATTCCACGAAATGTTGCCGGGGTATAGCCTTTATAGACGGCGCGCACAACACCACGCTTGTCGATGAGATAAGTGCTCGGCATGGCCTGCACCTGCCAGTCTGTGGCGACTTTTTTATTGGCATCCCACAAGGCCGTGAGGTCGATGTCGTTGTGCCTCATGAACTGGATGGCATTCTCCAGCTCACTGTCGAGATTAACTGTGATAATCGCCAGACCGTATTTACGATATTTTTTTTGCATGCGATCGAACTGCGGCAGCTCTTCACGGCATGGCGCGCACCATGTCGCCCAGAAATTCACCAGTACGACCATCCCCTGCATCTTTTGCAGATTGATTTTACGGCCATCGAACGCCTGCAGGCGGATCGGCTTGGCCGGTTTTCCGACCATCTGGTGGTCCCGTGCCGCAGGAAGCAGCAGGGCAAGCGACAGGCTGAGTGCTAACATCATGTTCATTCCTTTCGTTTTAAGCATGTGGACCACGGTGCGGTCCTGTTCGGGTGAATTTACTGGTACTGGCTGCCGAGATCGATCCAGGTGATGATCTTGCGCACTTCATCAGGCGTCAGCGCGGTCTCTCCCTTGAGATGCGGACCGTTTGCCGCGTGGTCTTCACCCCAGCCCATGAGAAAATTGACCAGAAGACTGCGACGTGAAAACGGTACACGGCTGGTTTCGACGTAGCGTTTGTTTTCGCCGCGCAGCAGATTCTGATAGGCAACAGGATATCTGTCTCCCGGTGCGGTTTCCAGGGATAAGTCAAGGCTGCCGGCAGGTGTAGCGCCGCTGTGGCAACTGATGCATTTCTGTTCGAGGATCGGTGCGATCGCGGATTTGAAATCGATGACCTCACGTTGTTCCAGCGGTACATTTAAATTGGTCGGAATCTGCGCAGCAGCGATGGGATTCGGGTTTGATTTTTTGCCGCGTGGGCCGTGGCAGCCGGTGCATTCCGCGAACTTTTCCCCCGGCCGCGCATAGAGCCAACTGCGTTTGATGACGATAGCACGCCCGAGGGAATCGAGCAAGTTGATCGAAAAAGGAGTGTTCGCCGGCACCTCGATGGCAAAGGAGCCGTCTTCGTACACCGGTGCGGTGCCCAAAATCCTTTTGCTCTCAAAGGTGGTCAGCCCGTTGCGTTCACGCGAGAGCTGCGGCACAGCCTCGACGATCATCACTCGCTTCACTTCACCGGGACCGGGTATCTGCTGGCCATCTCGGCGTTGGCGGTTGTAAACATTTTGATTGACGAAGACGCCGGTTGTTGCCGAAGGATTTCTCTTCTCCGGGATTACCTGGGGCTTTGGCCTCGGTGCAACAACAACGGCATCAAGCTCGTTGCTGTTGGGATCGTTGTACAGCAGGCTCAGGTTGCCACCGTTGCGATCGATGGTGTACAGCCCGTAGTCTCCGGCTTCGTGGCCAAGAGGTGCGTAGCTGACAACGAGCCTGCCATCGGGCAATGGGAAAGGATACTTGAAACTCGTGGTGTCGCCGCTGATGGAAATCTGCGGCGTCAGGTTGATGTAATCGCCGTCCTGGTCTTCATCTCCGGCCGTAACATCGGAGTTGAGCAGCACCAGTGCACCACGATCGACCTGCACGCGATTGGACATAATCGCTACCAGTTTGCCGTTTTCAAGCTCGCGCGCATGCCAGAAATTGCGGCGGTGGTTACCAAAGTGCAGAAAGGTGCTCTGGCCATCCGGATGGGTAAAAAACAGCGGAAAACGGTTGACCGTGCCGTGGTGTTCCCAGCGTGTCCAGGCAATACGGCCATCGCGCAGAACCAGCGGATCGAAGTCATCGCTCATATTAAACGAAATTTGCTCGATGTCACTGCCATCGGCATTCATCGTGTGCAATACTTCTACAGGACGGCGCTCATACTCATCGCGGTATCCGGGACGGTTCGAGCAGAAAATAATTTTACCGTTCGGAAGATAAGCCGGGTCACAGTCATCAAACGGGGAATCCGTGATCTGGCGCAGGTTGCTGCCATCGATGTTCATTTCGTAGATGTTCCAGCTGTCATCACGGTTGCGGCGCATGCTGAAGAGCACTTTCAAACCATCGTAGGAGATATCCGGGTCTGCTACGGCCGCACCCGGTTCGGTCAATTTGGTGAGATTGGTAACCGTGCCGTTGGGTGAAATCGGTGACAGCATGTATAAATTACTGCTGCTGTTCCGCGAGATGAAATTCGTGTTCAAATAGCGATTTGATGTGGCTTTGACGAAGATCAGTGCTGAATTATCCAGCAAATCTTCCGGCACGCTGGTGCAGCCCGGCAGTGCGAGAAACAGCACGGTAGCGAGCAGCACACCTGGAACGTATTGTAAACTTGTCTTGATTTTTCTCATGTATTTCCTCCTGAACCTGTTGTTTGCTTGTATCATCACGTCATACCGCTCCTGCGGTGTATGCCCTTCCTGACGCCCGGCGTCACTATCCCTCGCCGGGGCAGGCCGGTGAAATTGTGACTTGCGTAGTGCACGCTGAAGCGTGCACTACGAACGTTTCATGCTTGCCGGGGATTAAAAATGAAATGTCATTCCAGTCTGCATAATATTGGCGCCAAAACTTTCTGATGTAAAAAAACGCTCTATCTTGAAGTCGAGCTCAGTGTGGTGAGCAAA
>WFTM01000324.1 GCA_015485525.1 Candidatus Zhuqueibacterota bacterium
GCCTGACCGGCTTGGTGTGCGCAGGCCGCGAATTCGAGCGAAGCGCTGCAGGCAGGGAGCCCGAAAATCAAAAGGCCATGCTTTGATACCGGCCGGTCCGCACTTTGCCATCCAACCTCTTACCACGGTGTACCGATAAGCAGCTATGGAATCATCCCCCAAAAACAGATCACAACGATATTCCCTGCTCGGCATCCCGGTCGATGCTGTTGATTTTGATACCATGCTTGCACGCATGGATACCATGATTGCCGAAAAGCAGCGCGGCTATTTTTTCCCGATTAATCCCATCAAGTGCGTTCTGATCCAAACCAATAATCAACTCGCGGAAACAGCCCGAAATGCGGAACTGAATTTCCCCGACGCAGCGGGAATCGTTTGGGCGCTCCGGCTTCTATATGGCGTAAAGACCGGGCGGGTTCCGGGATATGAATTTCTGCACCATGCTCTGCGGCATGCGGCACAGAGAGAATACAGGGTTTATCTCCTCGGCGCAAAGGAGAATGTTATCCGGCAGAGCGTATCCGTGTTGAGACAGCAGTATTCTGGCGTGCGTATCGTCGGTTGGCATCATGGCTATTTATCCGATCCGGACACAGCAGATGCAGCGATACGGGCGGTCAATGAAGCGCAGCCAGAAATGGTTTTTGTCGGCATGGGCGCCGGCAAGCAGGACCGGATCATCGACCGCATTTTGCGCGAAACTTCGGTGCCTTTTGCCATGGGCGTCGGAGGCAGTTTTGATGTGATTGCCGGAACAGCGCCGCGGGCTCCCAAAGTATTGCTTGACAATGGACTTGAATGGTTGTATCGGCTGTTATTGCAGCCGCGGCGGATCAGGCCGATGATCAATTTGCCCAAGTTCGTCTGGCTCGTCATCAGAGAAAAATTTTGGAGGAGATCGTACACATGATCACATTGGGGATTCATGACGGACACACCGCTACAGCATGCCTGATGATCGATGGCGAAATCGCTGCGTGTATTTCCGAAGAACGCCTGACCCGTGAAAAAGAGGGGGGAGGCTTTCCGCGCCTGGCTATCCAGGCATGCCTCGATTTAGCTGGCGTTTCGCCCGATGAGATCGACGGCGTCGCTGTTGTCGGGCTGATGCAACCGACGCTGCATGCGAATTATGACGAATCGACATCATATAAAAAAGCCTTTTCTGTGGGCAGCAAACTCCTGCCCGAGAACGTGCTCATCGACGACAAGTGGGTGGATGTCGCCCTGAAAGTCGGGCATCGGAAGCGGAACGTGACCCGGATCCAAGGGCAGCTGGCGGAACTTGGAATCACAGCCAGACCAAAATTTTATGAGCACCATTTTCTCCATGCAGTGACGGCACACTACACGGCGCATTTCGGCTGTGAGCGTAATCTCGTGCTCACGAATGATGGCTCGGGAGATGCTACGGCAGCAACGGTGAATATCGGTACCACGAGGAAACTCGAACGTATCGCCCGGATTTCAAATTACAACTCCATCGGCGAATTTTACACCCGTACGACGCAGTTTCTGGGCATGAAACCCATGTCGCACGAGTACAAAGTGATGGGACTGGCGCCGTACGCAAAAGAAAAATATGCCCGGCAGACGTACGAAAAAATCCGCGGTTTTTTCGAGTTCAACGGCAATCCGCTCGTTTTTCAGAATCGTAGTGGCTACTGCCGCGAGCGTTATCTCGATCTTTTCAAAGAGCTTTTCGCCCGCCAGCGTTTTGATAATATTTCATGGGCCGTGCAACAACTGGTTGAGGACGTTCTGGTGCAGTGGGTGAAAAACGCTATCCACGAGACCGGGATTCACCGGTTGGTTCTCAGCGGTGGTGTGTTCATGAATGTGAAGGCCAACAACAAGCTGCTTTTGCTCGATGAAGTAGAGGAACTGTTCATCTTTCCCAGCGGGGGGGATGAATCCTTGCCGATCGGTGCAGCCATTGCGATGAGCATGGAACTCGGTTTTACTGATATTCAACCCCTTGGGCCGCTGTATCTCGGCCCGGAAATCGATGCAGCCGAAGCTCGTGAGGTTGCTGCCAAAGCCGGTGCAGAGTTTAATGTGACAGAGCCAGAAGATATGGACGAGTTTCTTGCCGAGCAGCTTGCGGCCGGGAAGATTCTGGCTCGTTGTATCGGCCGCATGGAATGGGGAGCCCGTGCTCTTGGTAACCGCAGCATTATCGCGGATGCTTCAGACCGGTCTATCCTCAACCGCATCAATAAGGCAATCAAAAACCGCGATTTCTGGATGCCCTTTGCACCCAGCATCCTGCACGAGCGCGTCGATGATTATCTCGTCAATCCGAAAAACTTTTTCGCGCCCTACATGGTCGTCGCGATGGAGACAAAGGAAGCGGCACAGCGCGATCTGGCCGCGGCGATTCATCCCAGCGATTTCACGGCCCGGCCGCAGATGGTTGCCGAAGAGTGGAACCCGGGTTACTACCGCATGATTAAGGCTTTTGAGCGCCGGACAGGGCGCGGCGGTATTCTCAACACCTCTTTCAATATCCACGGCGAGCCAATAGCAATGACCGCTTCAGATGCGTACGATACTTTTGCCCGTTCCGATCTCGACGGAGTGGCGATCGGCCCGATTTTCATCA